>NZ_BAABIC010000006.1:0-372182 GCF_039542425.1 Pseudonocardia yuanmonensis | reverse complement strand
TCGAGCGCCGCCGGGTCGAGCGCCGCCGGGTCGAGCGCCGCCGGGTCGAGCGCCGCCGGGTCGAGCGCCGCCGGGTCGAGCGCCGCCGGGTCGAGCGCCGCCGGGTCGAGCGCCGCCGGGTCGAGCGGGGCGCGGTCGAGCGGGGCGCGGTCGAGCGGGGCGCGGTCGAGCGGGGCGCGGTCGGACGGGGCGGGTTCGAGCGGGGTGGGTGCCGCCGCGTCGGGAGCGTCGGCCGCCGGAGCGAGCGCCGGTGTGCAGGGCGCGCACGCCCGGGCCAGCGCCTCGGCGAGCTCCACCGCGACCAGCGGCTTCGTCAGGTGGTCGTCCATCCCGGCGGCCAGGCACGCCGCCCGGCCGCCGGGCTCCGCGGTCACCGCGACGATCCACGGCTGCCGGACCCCGGGTTCGGCGCGGATCCGGCGGGTGGCGCCCAGCCCGTCGAGCTCGGGCATCCGGACGTCCATCAGCACGACGTCGTAGTGCCGGTCCCGGACCGCCGCCACCGCCTCGAGCCCGTTGCTGACCACGTCCGCGCGGTGGCCGAGCCGGGTGAGCAGCAGGGACACGAGCCGTTGGTTGACCGGGTGGTCCTCGGCGACCAGGATCCGCGGCGCGACGCCACCCGGTGCGGCGGCGACCGGGTCCGCGGGTGCGTCGGCGAGGGCCCGGAACAGCGCGGCGGGCCGTACCGGCTTGGTCACGACGGCGGCGACGCCCGTGCCGTCGACCTGCGGTAGCCGGCCGAGCGAGGTCAGCAGGACCAGCGGCAGGCCCGCCCCGGCGGGCCGGGCGTGGATCGCGGCGGCGAGGCCGAGACCGTCGAGCCCGGGCATGCACTCGTCGAGCACGGCGACGTCGAACCGCTGCCCCTCGTCGAGCCAGTGCAGCGCGGTCGCCGGCGACGTCGTGTCCCTGACCTGCATGCCCCACCCGCCGAGCCGCCGGCGCACCAGCCGGAGGCTGCCCGGGTGGTCGTCGACGACGAGGGCGCGCAGGCCGGACAGCGCGCGGCCGCCGTCCGGCACGGGGTCGCGGCGCACCCCCCGCGTGGCCTCGGCGTGGACCCTGACGGTGACCGAGGTCCCGGCACCCGGGGTGCTCTCCGCGGTGACCGACCCGCCCATCAGCTCGGCCAGGCGCCGGCAGATGGCCAGGCCGAGGCCGGTGCCGCCGTAGCGCCGGGCGGTCGAGGCGTCGACCTGGGTGAAGGCCTCGAAGATCGAGTCGAGCCGGTCGGGCGGGATGCCGACGCCGGTGTCCCGCACCGTGAAGCGCCACTCGTGCCGGCCGTCGTCGTGCGGACGGGCGGCCACGGTGACGGTGACCTCGCCGTGGTCGGTGAACTTCACGGCGTTGGTCAGCAGGTTCAGCAGCACCTGCCGCACCCGCGTCACGTCGCCGACCAGCCCCGACGGCGTCCCGGGCTCGACGACGCAGAGCAGCTCGAGGTCCTTCGCGGCGGCGTCCGCGGCCACCAGCTCCAGGGCGCCCTCGATGCACTCGGCGACGTGGAAGGGCCGGCGCTCCAGCTCGAGCCGGTCCGCCTCGATCTTCGAGTAGTCCAGGATGTCGTTGATCATCAGCAGCAACGCGTGGGCGCTGTCGCGGACGATCTCGGCGAACCGCCGCTGCTCGGGGGCGAGGTCGGTGTCCAGCAGCAGCCCGGACATGCCGATCACGGCGTTCATCGGGGTGCGGATCTCGTGGCTCATGGTCGCCAGGAACGCGCTCTTCGCCCGGTTCGCGCTCTCCGCGGCGGTGGCCGCCGCGCGCAGCGCGTCGGCGGTACGGACCCGGTCCACGACCTGGCCGAGCTGGGCGGCGACGTCCGACAGCAGGGCGAGCAGCGCGGCATCGCGCTCGGCGGGCGCCGCAGCGACGAACTCCAGCACCGCGACGATCTCGTCCCCGGCCCGGACCGGGAGGGCGACGGCGACGCCCCCGGGCCCCGGCACCCAGACCGGCTCGCCCGTGGCGAGCACCCGCTCGCGCGGGACGGGATCGGTGGGCGGGTCGCCGTGCCGGGCCAGCGGAATGCCGTCGGCGGACGAGGCCCGGGCCCGCGACCAGCCGGTGTGTGCGCAGACCAGGGCGAGGACCTCGCGTGTCGCCGTCGGGAGGTCGGTGGCGCGATGCGCGGTGGCCGCCACGCGGTGCAGCAGCCGCAGCTCGGCGGTTCGGGCGCGGACGTGCTCGGCCATCCCGTTGAAGCGGCGGGCCAGCGCGCTGACCTCGCCGACCCCGGCCACCCGGGCGCGCACGTCCGCGTCGCCCGCGGCGATCCGGGCCGTGGCGGCGTCGAGCTCCGCGACCGGTCGCAGCACGTCGCGCCGGGTCACCACGACGAGCACCGCCATGCCCGCCAACAGCAGGACGGCCGTCGTGATCGCCATCGCGGACCAGCCGCGGGCCCGGGCCGCGGCCTGTGCGGTCTCCTGGGCCGTCCGGGTGTCGACGAGCGTGAGCACCTGACCGATCGGTCCCATGATCTCGGCCTTGGCGTGCAGGTACGTCGGGTCGTGGAGCATCGCCGTGGCCCGCGCGCGGTCGGCGTCGGTGGTCGCCGCCCCCGCCGAGACCAGCGTGAACGCCTGCTCCTCGATCCGGGCCAGCGCGTCGGAGCGGGCCTGGGCGGTGGCGAGGAGCTCCTGCTCCTGCGCGCTGAAGCCGGCCCGGGCGGCGAGGGTGGCGAAGGCCGCCGGGTGTGCGGAGGGCGTCGGCCGCGTCCCGGTGTCGCTGACGACGTCCCAGTAGATGCCGTCGTAGTCCACGGGCCGCGGCGCGGTGCCGGCCCTGATGGCCAGGATCTCGCGGAACCAGTCGAGGTAGCGCGGCTCGCCGGTGGCCACGTAGGAGCGGGCCATCCGCGTCAGGTCGTCGGAGGTCTGGCGCAGCTCGTAGGCCAGCCGCAGCGACTCCGAGCGTCGGGCCTCCGCCGCGGTGGCCGCCTGCATGCTCTGCTCGGCGGCCAGGCTGACCAGCAGCAGCACCGCGAGGAGCGCCCCGCCGATCCCGAGACCGACGGTCAGCAGCCGGGTCAGCGTCCGCCGCCCGCCCCGGCGCCTCACCGCCGCTCGGCCAGGGCCCGGGCGCGGTCGACCTCGCTGCGCAGGGCCGCGATCTCCGCCCGCTCGCCGTCCCGCATCCGCTTGAGCGCCAGCGACGACCGCATCCGGGCCCGCAGCATCGCGGCGCTGAACGGCTTCGGCAGGTAGTCCGTGGCCCCCAGCTCGATGCAGCGCACCACGCTCGCCAGGTCCGCCACCGCGGAGACCATGATCACCGGGAGGTGGTCGAGCGCGGGGTCGGCCTTGATCGCGGCGAGTGTGGTGCAGCCGTCGAGCACCGGCATCAGCAGGTCGAGCAGCACGACGTCGAACCCGCCGTCCCGGGTCAGCAGCTCGAGCGCCCGCCGGCCGTTCTCGACGGCGTGCACCTCGTGGCCGAGCTCGGTCAGCGCGGCGACCAGGACCCGGCGGTTGACCGCGCTGTCGTCGACGACGAGGACGCGGCCCGGCTCGTCGGCGGCGGGCCGGCCGGACGGCTCGGGCAAGATCACCGGCGGCGGGGGCGCCCATGCCAGCTCCGGGTCGTGCCGCAGCACGGCCTGCTCCAGCCGGCGCAGCCCGGTACCGGGGTCGAGGCCCAGCTCCTCGCGCAGGACCGCGCGGCCCTGCCGGTAGGTCTCCAGGGCGTCGGCCTGCCGCCCGCAGCGGTAGAGCGCGAGCATCAGCTGGGCCCGCGAGCGCTCCCGTAGCGGATGGGTGCGCACCCGGCGGTCCAGCTCGGCCACCAGCCCGGCGTGCCGGCCCAGCGCCAGTTCGGCGTCCGCCCGGTCCTCGGCGGCGCCGAGCCGCAGCTCCTCCAGGCGGGCGGCCTCGGTGCGGACGAAGGGGGCGTCGGGCAGGTCGGCGAGCGCGGGGCCGCGCCACAGCTCCGCGGCCCGGTCCAGCAGCTCGGCCGCGCGCTCGGGGTCGTCGCCCGCGAGGGCGGAGCGGCCCTGCTCGACGAGCCGGGCGAACGCGTGCGCGTCGACCGCGCCCGGGTCGACGGCCAACCGGTACCCGGGTGAGGCCGTGACCAGCACCCGGGCGGGTGCGCCCCGCGGCCGGTCGGGCTCCAGTGCGCGGCGCAGGTTCGACACGAACACCTGCACCGTGGCCGCGGCGCGGGCCGGCGGGTCCGCCGGCCACAGGTCGTCGATCAGCTGCTCGAGCGGGACGACCCGGTCCGCGCGCAGCAGGAGGGAGGCCAGCGCCGCCCGTTGCTTGGGGCCGCCGAGCTCCACCCGCCGCCCCGCGATCCGGGCCTCCACGCCGCCGAGCACCCGGAACTCGATCAGCGGACCCTCCGCAGCGCCGACCATGGATCGAGGATGCGCAGCCGGTGTGCTCGCCGGGTAACCGACGTGTGACGTTCGGGTCGCAGGTGTCAGCGCGTCCTGCGGGCCGCGTTCTCCGAGCGGCGCAGCACCGCGGCGGCGATCCGCACCACGGAGGAGTCCGCGATCACCGCGGCGATGCCCCACGGCCCGATCCAGCCGGACACCGGCGGCCCGCCGGTGGCGAGGGCCGCACCGAGCACGCCGAGGAAACTGGCGACGCCGAGCATGCCCAGGACCGCCGTGCCGAGCACGACGTGCGGCACCGGCCGCGCGACGAGGAACGCGACGGCGACCAGCCCGGCCGCGCAGAGGACCGCGGAGAGCACCTGCGCCCACACCGCGCCGCCGACCACGGCGAGCCCGCCGTGCGCGACGGCCGCCGCGGCGACCAGCCCGAGGAGGAGCTTCGGCGGCTGCAGGGTGTCGCCGGGGAGAGCGGGGTCGGGCGGGGTGGCGGGCACCGGCCCAGGGTAGGCCCACCCGGTCGTGACGCCGTGGCGGCTTGGCCGCCGGAGCCCCCGCCGACACACTCACCCCGACGACGTGCGGCGCGGCGAGGGGAACGGGATGTCCGGCGGGTACGGATCGGGCGGCGGGTACGGCACCTGGGACCGCGGGGACGAGACCCGCCGGTTGCCCGGGTACGACGAGCAGCAGCAGTACGAGCACCAGCAGTACGGGGAGGGGTACGAGCCGCCGCGGGAGCCGCGGCCCTCGGTCGACGCGGGCCGGCTCTGGGCGGCGGGCGTGGCGACGGCGATCGTCGCGGCGCTGATCGCGCTGGTCGGAACGCTGATCGTGCGCGCGGTCCTGCGCATCGCCTTCAACGGCCCGGCCAGCTCGGGCGCGCTCGGCGACTCCCGCACGATCCTGCTCTGCGTCCTCTCCGCGGTGGCCGCGCTGGCCGCGACGGGCCTGGCGCACCTGCTGCTCCTGTCCACGCCGCGGCCGATGACCTACCTGTCGTGGATCGTCGGCCTGGTGACGGTGGTCGCGGCCCTGCTCCCGCTGCTCGGCTCGGCGCCGATCGGCGAGCGGGTGGCCAACTCCGTGATCCACCTGGTGATCGGCCTGGTGATCAGCAGCCTGGTGGCGGGCGCCGGAGCCTCGGCGCGCCGGATCCGCTGACGGCACGGGGAGCACGGGGAGCACGAGGAGCACCGGGCGGACTGACGCCCCGCTGACGGTCGCGGTCGCCCACGACCCGGCTCCTGCGCATCCGGGCCGGACGCGGCAGGGTGGCGAGGGTGGACAGGGCGGCGGAGCTCGGGCACGGGGGACTGCGCCGGGTGCTCGCCGTGTTGTGCGTGACCGAGGTGACCAGCTGGGGCGTCCTCTACTACGCCTTTCCCGTCCTCGCACCGACGCTCTCCCGGGACACCGGCTGGTCCACCGGCGCGGTCACCGGGGCCTTCTCGGCCGGGCTGGTCACCTCGGCGCTGGTCGGGATCCCGGTGGGCCGTGCCCTCGACCGGTGGGGACCGCGGTGGATCATGACGGCGGCGTCCGTGGTCGGCGTGCCCGCGGTCGCCGGGATCGCGCTCGCCCGCTCCTACCCGGCCTTCCTCGGTGCCTGGCTGCTGGCCGGGGTCGCGATGGCCGGCACGCTCTACCCGCCCGCCTTCGCCGCCCTCACGCGCTGGTGGGGGCCGCGGCGGGTCACCGCACTCACGGCGCTCACGCTGCTCGCGGGGCTGTCCAGCACCGTGTTCGCCCCGCTCACCGCGACGCTGCTCGGGCACCTCGGCTGGCGGGACACCTATCTCGTGCTGGCCGGGGTGCTGCTGGTCGTGACCGTGCCGGCCCACCTGATCGGGCTGCGCGGCCCGTGGCCCGACGCGCCCGCGCCCGCCGACGGGGTGCAGGCGGACCCCGGGCCCATCGCCCGCAGCCGCCCCTTCGTGCTGGTCACGATCGCGATCGGGCTCGGCGCCTTCACGGCCTTCGCGGTCGTGGTCAACCAGGTGCCGCTGCTGCTGGAGCGCGGGCTCTCCACCGGCACCGCCGCCTGGGCACTGGGGCTCGGCGGCCTCGGCCAGGTGCTCGGCCGGCTGGGCTACGGCCGGCTCACCGCGCTGCCCGCACGCGGCCGGTCGGTGCTGGTGCTGGGCGCGCTCGGCGCGACCACCCTGCTCCTCGGCGTGCTGCCGGGCCCGGTCCCGCTGCTCGTCGCGCTGGCGATGCTGACGGGGGCGGCGCGCGGGATCTTCACCCTGCTCCAGGCGACCGCGGTGAGCGACCGCTGGGGCGCGGCGCACTACGGGCGGTTGAGCGGGATCCTGTCCGCCCCGGCCATGACGGCGACCGCGATCTCCCCGTGGGCGGGCGCCGCGCTGGCCGGCCCGCTCGGCGGCTATCCCGAGCTGTTCGTCCTGCTCGCGGCGGCCGGCGGGGTCGCCGCCCTCCTCGCCGTCGGGACCCGGGTCGCGTCCGGCACCTTCGCACGGTGAGGGGCCCCGGACGCGGCGCCCGTCAGCCGAGGAGGGCGCGCAGCGCCTCCACGCTGGTGTGCACGTCGCCCGCGGGGCCGACCCCGGTGGGGGCCTCGGTGAGGATCGTGTCCTGCTCCAGCACGTACCAGCCCTGGTAGTCGCGCCCGCGCAGGCTCGCGACGATCGTGCCGAAGTCGACGTCGCCGGTGCCGAGCGGGCGGTACATGCCCTCCCGGACGGCCTCGGTGTAGGTCCGGCGGCCGTCCTGCACCTGGCGGGCCAGGCCGAGGTCGACGTCCTTGAAGTGGGTGTGCGCCACCCGCTCCGGGGCCTGGCGGGTCAGCTCGGCCGGGTCGGTGCCGCCGATGAGCAGGTGCCCCGTGTCCAGGCACAGGGCGATCGACGAGCCCTCGAGCACGCGCCGGACGTCGTCGCCGGTCTCGACCATGGTCCCGACGTGCGGGTGCAGCACGGTCTCGACGCCCGCCGCG
Organism: Pseudonocardia yuanmonensis; assembly: GCF_039542425.1. Lineage (NCBI taxonomy): Bacteria > Bacillati > Actinomycetota > Actinomycetes > Pseudonocardiales > Pseudonocardiaceae > Pseudonocardia > Pseudonocardia yuanmonensis. The sequence goes on along the minus strand of NZ_BAABIC010000006.1, from coordinate 364,875 downwards.
GCGGCGACCGCGGTGATCCGGTCGAGGTTGACCAGGAGGGTCTTCCACCCGGCGTCGTCGAGCTCGGGCCGGGAGTCGTACCCGGTCAGCCCGGTGTCGGCGGAGAGCACGAGCGTGCCCGCGTCGGCGGCCGCGTAGCTGGGCAGCAGCGCCTCGACGCCGGGGACCGGGTCGTGGTCGGGCCGGTGCAGCAGGGTCGGGGTGAACCCGCCGACCGCGGTCAGGTGGTGCGCGGCCAGCGTCGCGGCCTTCGCGGCCGGGTCGTCGGGCAGGAAGCCGTCCGGGCCGAACTCGGTGGCGACGAGCCCCACCTCGGCCATCTCGGCGAGCACGCGCTCGGGCGCGAGCTGGAAACCCCAGCCCGGGACCTCGCACACGCCCCAGGAGATGGGAGCGCCGGCGATCTTGGGTGCGGACATGGTGTGCCTCTCGGGTGGGGTCAGTCGTGGGCGCCGACGACGGCCTGGTCCCAGTCCAGGACGGACCCGGTCACCACGCCGCTGCGGTCGGAGAGCAGGAGGACGACCATCTCGGCGATCTCGTCCGGGTCGGCGAGCCGGCCGGCGGGCAGCCGCTCGGCGGCGCGCTCGCGCCAGTCGTCGCCGGCCCCGTGGAACCGGCGCTGGGTGAGGTCCTCGCCCTCGGTGTCCGTCCAGCCGATGTCCAGCTGGTTGATCCGGATCCGGTCGAACCGGTGGGCGTGCGCGGCGTTCTTCGTCAGGCCGGCGAGACCCGCCTTCGCCGCGGCGTAGGCGGCGAGGACGGGCGCGCCGCCGTGGGCCTGCTCCGACCCGATGTTGACGATCGAGCCGGGCGCGCCGCGCCGCAGCATGTCCTGGACGACGGCCTGCATCGCGAAGAACGGGCCCCTGAGGGTGATCGCGATCTGCCGGTCGAACAGCTCGGGCGTGGTGTCGACCAGGGTGCCGCGGTCGGTGAGGCCGGCGGCGTTGACCAGCCCGTCCACCCGGCCGAACTCGGCGACGACGGAGTCGACGGCGGCGCGGATCTGCGCGGGGTCGGCCACGTCGCACTGCCGGTAGAGGGCGGCCGCGCCCAGCTCGCGCAGCTCGGCGGCCACCTTCTCGCCCGGTTCCCGGCGTCGCCCGGTGACGGCGACCGCGGCGCCGGTCCGCGCGGCGGCCCGGGCGACGGCGGCGCCGACCCCCGACGTCCCGCCGCTGACCAGCACCACCTTGCCGTCCAGCATCTAGGAGCCCCGCTTCGCGGAGTGCGCCGTGAGGGTCGCGGCGAAGGTGTCGTCGTCGTGGCCGAGCAGGACCGCCTCGGTGAGCAGGTCGGCCTGCGACGGCGGGGCCAGCCCGTCGACCGGCGGGTCGCGGTCCAGGTCGGTGGGGAACGCGTAGCCCTCGGCGGAGGCCGCGATGACCCGGCGGAGCTGTGCCTCGTCCGCGCCCGCGGCCCGCATGCGGCGCAGCGCGGGAAGCACCGCCCGGCACACCCGGGCCCGGTCGACGTACTCCATGGCCCGCCCGAAGGCCGACGAGACCTGCAGCAGGTTGGCGATCCGCCGGACGTCGGCCGAGCGGTTGGTGCCGGCCCCGTGCAGCAGCGCCGGGTTGAAGAAGGCGGCGTCGCCGGTCGCGAGCGGCAGCTGCACGTGGTGCTCGGCGAAGTAGGCCCGGAACTCCTCGTGCTCGGCCACCAGGTAGCCGTGCGCGTACTTCTGCGAGTGCGGCAGATAGAGCGTCGGGCCCGTCTCGACCGGCATGTCGCAGTGCGCGACGGCGCCCTGCAGCGTCAGCGCGGGGGTGAGTGCGTGCTGGTGGGCGGGGTAGCGCGCCGCGCCGGCGGGGCTCATGAAGCCGAGGTGGTAGTCGCGGTGCGGGCTCTGCGCGGCACCGCCGGGGTTCACGACGTTGACCTGGGAGGTGACCTGGTAGGCCGGGCCGAGCCAGGCCTCGGAGACCAGGGCGAGGAGGTCGTTGGCGTAGTAGGCGGCGAAGGTGTCCGGGTCGGCGACCGCGAGCTTCTCCAGCGCGTTCCAGATCCGGTCGTTGCTGCCCGGTCTGGCGAAGTGGTCGCCGACCGAGGCGCCGGCGGCCTTCTGCTGCTCGATCAGGGCGAAGAACGCGTCCGTGGCGCGGTCGACGACGGCGCGGTCCGGGTAGGCGCCGGTGACCACGACGATCCCGGGGCCGTCGAGGAGCGCGCGCACCAGCTCGGCCTGGACCGCGCGGCGGTCGTCCGCGGCCTCGCGGCGCAGCCGCTCGCCGTCGAAGACGGCGACGCCCGAGACGATCTCGGCGCGGGGGAAGGCCGCCGGATCGGTGCCCTGCTCGACGACCGCGCGGAGGTCGTCGAGCCGGGCCTCGGCGGGGTCAGACCACACGGGTGCGTGCGGGCGGACGGAGCTCGTCATCGAAGGTCCTCCGGGATCGGGGCGGCCTGTCGTGCTCGCCGGGAGCGCGGGGTTTTAAAGCGCTTCAACCAGGAGTATCGTCCAGGCCACCGCGGGGCCCTGTCAAGCCCCACCGCGTCGTCCCCGATGAGCGAGCGGCACCCTCGCTCAGTAGGTGTGAGCGAGCGCGCCGTTCGCTCATCCGGGGAGCCGGCGGGACGGCGTGATTCGATACGGGCACACGGGCCTGCGCGGGGTCGCGTGCGGTCCTTCGAGGAGGTGGGATGGCGGGCAACGGCGGTCGCCGGGTCCGGCTGGACGACGTCGCCGCGGCGGTCGGCGTCTCGCCCGCCTCGGTGTCCCTCGTGCTGCGCGGCGCGCCCGGCCCCAGCGCGGAGACCCGCGCCCGGGTCCTCGAGGCGGCGCAGAGGCTCGGCTACCGCCCCGACCGCGCCGCCAGCCTGCTCGCCCGCCGACGCAGCCGGCTGATCGGCCTGCTGATCGACGTCCGCAGCCCCTTCCATGCCGACGTCGCCGAGCACCTCCAGGACGCCGCCGAGGCCCGGGGCTACGACCTCGTGCTCTCCACCATCACCCGCAGCCGCGGCGAGGACCGGGCGGTCGAGACGCTGCTCGACTCCCGCTGCGAGGCACTCGTCCTCATCGGTCCGGACGCGCCGGTCGCCCGGCTGAGCGAGCTCGCCGCGACGGTCCCGCTGGTCCTGCTGTGCCGGCGCCTGGACCCGCCGCCCGCCCCGGACCGTCCCCGGCCCGACGTCGTCCGGACCGCGGACGAGTCCGGCACCGCGCTGGCGGTCGACCACCTGCACGGCCTGGGCCACACCGCGATCGCGTACGTCGACGGCGGCCCGGGCACGGTCGCCCAGGACCGCCGGGACGGTTACCTGCGGGCCATGACGGCGCGCGGCCTGGAGCCGCGGGTGCTGCCCGGGCACGGCACGCCGCCGGGCACCGAGATCATCGGCATCCGCGCCGCCGAGGCCCTGCTCGCGGAGGGCGAGCTGCCCACCGCCGTCGTGGCGTTCAACGACCGGGTCGCCGTCGGCCTGCTCGACGCGCTGGCCCGCAACGGGGTCGACGTCCCCGGCCGGGTCTCCGTGGTCGGCTACGACGACGACCCGCTCGCCCGCATGGCCCACGTCGGCCTGACGACGGTCGGGCAGGACACCGCGGGCCTCGCCGGTCGCGCCGTGGAGGCCGTGGTCGCGCGGTTGGACGGCGATCGCGCCGGGGCGGGACCCGAGCAGGTGCTCGAGCCCTACCTCACGGTGCGCCGCACCACCGCTCCGCCCCGCCCTTCCGGCTGAACGCAGCACGGACCCATAACGCGATCTCGGCCTCGGTCTCGGCGCTTCGTGGTCCCGTACTGCGGCGGACGACCGCTCAGCGGGCCGGTACCGCCGCGGGGCGCAGGGGCAGGCCGGTGGCGAGGTAGATCGCGTCGAGCTGCTCCGCGATCTCCACGCTGAGGTCCGCGTCCGCGCCGCGGGAGAGGGGCGCGCTGCCGCCGAGGTACGCCCGGAGCGCGGCGAGCTGGAAGTCGTAGGTGGGTGTGGTGCCGAGCCGCTCCACCCGCTCGACGCCCCCGACCCGGACGATCAGCCGGTCGTCGCGATGCGGCAGCGCGTACATCGGCGCCACGACCTCGCCGCGGGTCCCGACGATCCGGTGCGCCATCTCCCAGCCGGGCGCGGCGATGTGGCAGTGGATCCGGCCCTCCGCGCCGCCGGGGAAGCGGTACGTGGCCTCGGCCCACTCGTCGACGCCGGGTGAGCGCTCGCCGGCCCGCGCGTCCACCAGCCACGGCGAGCCGCCCAGCGCCGGCGCGAGCATCAGCAGCGTGTGCACCGCGTAGCAGCCGAGGTCCATCAGGGCGCCGCCGGCGAGCGCGAGGGACCACCGGACGTCGTCCGGCGGGGGAGCGGGCATCCGCATCCGCGTCCCGACGGTCGTGACCTCGCCGATCTCGCCGGCCGCCACCACGTCAACCAGCCGCCGGTAGAGCGGGTGGTGGAAGTAGTGGTAGCCGACGAACACCGGCACCCCCGCCGCCGCGGCCGCGTCCCGCACCTCGCGACACTCGGCCGCCGTCCCGGCGAAGGGCTTCTCGGCGAACAGCGCCTTGCCCGCGCCGATCACCGCGAGGTTCCACGGCGCGTGCAGGGCGTTGGGGAGCGCGTTGTAGACGACGTCGACCTCGGGATCGGCGAGCAGGGCCGCGTAGTCCTCGACGACCCGCTCCACGCCGGAGCGGCGCGCGAACTCCTCGGCCCGCGCCCGGTCCCGCGCCGCGACGGCGACGAGCCGGTCGTCCGTGCCCGCGGCGGGCCGGACGACGGCCTCGTCGGCGATCCGGGACGCGCCGAGCAGCCCGATCCGCAGCCCGCTCACGCGCTCACCTCGGAGGCCCGCGCGTAGCCGGTGCCGGTGTAGCGGACGGCGACGGTGCGCCCGGTCCGCCAGGACTCGTCGGCGGCCTCGGCGAGGTCGAAGGCGGCGAGGGCGTCCTCGCCGGACACGCGCACGGGGGAGCGGTCCAGCACGGCGCGGGCGAACGCGTCGAGCTCGGCGGCGTAGGCCAGCGGGTAGCGCTCCTGGAAGTCGGCGACGAGGTCGCGGCTGGTCAGGCCCGGGGTGCGCCACTCGTAGCCGCGGCGGTACGGATTGTCGATCCGCGCGGTGGCCCGGCTGCCCATCACCTCGGTGGAGCACTCGTAGCCGTAGCCGGAGGCCCGGCTGTTGTCGATCACGCCGAGCGCGCCCGAGGCGAACCGCAGCACCACGACGGCGGTGTCGACGTCCCCGACGGCGGCGAAGCCCTCGGGATCGGAGACCGCGGCGCCGTGCGCGGTCACCTCGACGACCTCGCCGACGAGCCAGCGCGCGACGTCGAGGTCGTGCACCGTGACGTCCCGGAAGAACCCGCCCGACCCGGCCAGGAAGGACGCGGGCGGCGAGGCCATGTCCCGCAGCGAGCTGCGGAAGAGCGCGACCTCGCCCAGCTCGCCCGCCCGGATCCGCTCCGCCACGGCTGCCCAGTCCGGGTCGAAGCGCCGGTGGAAGCCGACCTGGAGCAGCATCCCGGCCCGGCGCACCTCCTCGACGGTCTCCACGGTCGTCGCCCGGTCCAGGGCGATCGGCTTCTCGCAGAACACGTCCCGGCCCGCCCGCGCCGCGGCGACGGTCATCGGGGCGTGCGCGCCGGTCGGTGTCGCGACGGCGACGGCCTCGGTCGCGGGGTGGGCGAGCAGCTCCTCGTAGCTCACCGTCCACGGCACGCCGTAGCGCTCGCCGGCCTCCCGGGCGACGGCGGGATCGGCGTCGAACACCACGCCGAGGCGTGCGGTGGAGCACCGCCCGGCGAGGTTGTCGGCGTGGATGCGGCCCATGCGGCCGAGACCGGCGAGGCCGATGCGGAGCGTGCTCATGAAGTCCTTCCGGGGCGGGGGGTGGGCACGCGCGTGCGGCCGGTCCCCTCTCGGGGACCGGCCGCGGACGCGCGGGTCAGCGCTTGAGCTCGTGGGCGAGCTCGGCGAGCTCCTGGCCGCCGGCCATCTCGGCGGTCAGCTCCTCGAGGGAGACCTCGGAGCGCTTCTTGTCCAGCACCCGGCGGCCGAGCTTCAGGATGATGAAGTGGTCGCCGACCATGTAGGCGTGGTGCGGGTTGTGGGTGATGAACACGACGCCCAGGCCCGCGTCCCGGGCGGCGGCGGTGTACTTGAGCACCACGCCGGACTGCTTGACGCCGAGGGCGGCGGTGGGCTCGTCGAGGATCAGCACCCGGGCGCCGAAGTACACGGCGCGGGCGATCGCCACGCACTGGCGCTGGCCGCCGGACAGGGTGCCGATGGGCTGGTTGATGTCCTTGACGAAGATGCCCATCTTCTTCAGCTCGGTGTCGGCGATCTCGCGCATCGCCGCGATGTCGAGCGGGGCGCCCGGGAACTTGCCCTTGCGGATCTCGGAGCCGAGGAAGAAGTTGCGCCACACCTCCATCAGCCCGACCACGGCGAGGTCCTGGTAGACGGTGGCGATGCCGTGGTCGAGCGACTCGCGCGGGCTGCCGAAGTGCACCTCGGCGCCGTCGACCTTGACCGTGCCCTCGGTGTGCGGGTGCAGCCCGGAGATGATCTTGATGAGGGTGGACTTGCCAGCGCCGTTGTCGCCGAGGACGCAGGTGACCTCGCCGGCGTTGACGGTCAGGTTGACGCCCTCGAGCGCGCGGATGGCGCCGTAGGTCTTGCCGACGCCCTCCATCTCGACCAGGGGGGTGCCGACCTCGAGATCACGGGCGGCGTGTTCGGCGATGGTGTCGGTCATCGGGGTCACATCCCTACTTGCGCCGCGAGGCGGAGTTCTTGACGTACAGGTTGAGGAGGACGGCCAGCAGGAGCATGACGCCGAGGAAGGTCTTGAACCAGTTGGGGTCCCAGCCGGCGTAGACGATGCCCTGGGTGGTCATGCCGAAGATGAACGCGCCGATCGCGGCGCCGATCGCCGAGCCGTAGCCGCCGGTGAGCAGCGCGCCGCCGACGACCGCGGCGACGATGTAGATCAGCTCGTTGCCGACGCCGAGGCCGGCCTGCACGGTCGAGAAGTTGAACAGCAGGTGCTGGCCGAGGAACCAGGCGCAGAAGGCCACGCCCATGAACAGGCCGATCTTGACCCGGGCGACCGGGACACCGACGGCGCGGGCGGAGTCCTGGTTGCCGCCCACCGCGAAGATCCAGTTGCCGGTCTTGGTGCGCAGCAGGATCCAGGTGGCGACCAGGGTGAACAGGATCCACCAGAACACGGAGATCTTGACGTTGGCGAACCCGAGGTTGACGTCCGAGGCGAAGATGGCCTTGGCGGAGGCGAAGCCGTCGAGGTCGGAGATGTTCTGGGTGGCCACGGCGCCGGTCAGCAGCTTGGTGACGCCGAGGTTGATGCCCTGGAGCATGAAGAAGGTCGACAGGGTGATCAGGAAGCTGGGGAGCTTCGTCTTGATCAGCAGCCAGCCGTTGGCGAAGCCGATGGCCAGGGCGATGAGCAGCGAGACGAGCGTGCCCACCCAGGCGTTGAGCGAGAACTGGTAGCTGATCATCGACGAGGCCAGCGCGGCCGTGGTGACCTGGACGCCGGACGACAGGTCGAACTCGCCGCCGATCATCAGCAGCGCCACGCCGAGGGCGACGATGCCGATGGTCGAGGCGGAGTACAGGACGGTGGAGAGGGCCTCCGCGGTGCGGAAGGGCGGGGCGATCGCGAAGAAGAACACGAAGATCGCGATCGCCGCGGCGAGGGAGCCGACCTCGGGCCGGGAGAGGATGCGCGCGCCGAGGGAACGCTGCACGCGCACGGGCTCGGTGCCGGTGGAGGGCGTGGACGGGGGCGACGGCGGGGTCGCGACTGGTGAGCTCATCGCTGGACGCTCCTGGGTCGGGTCCCGTCCGTGGGGGCCACCGGGCGGCGGCCCCCACGGACGGGTCGGGTCAGCGGGTGTTCTTCGCCGCGTACTCGGCGATCTGGTTGATGTTGGTGTTGTCGACGAAGGACGGGCCGGTGAGCACCGGCTTGCCGCCGCCGAGGTCGTTGCCGTTGGTCAGGTTGAGCCACAGCGACTGCACGGCCATGTAGCCCTGGACGTAGGGCTGCTGGTCGATGGAGAACTGGATCTGGCCGCCCTGGATGGCCTTGGCCACGTCGGCGTTGAGGTCGAAGGTCACGACCTTGGCCTGGCTGCCGGCGTCGGTCTTGGCCTGCAGCGCGGCGAGCGCGATCGGCGCGCCGAGGGTGACGACGTCGGTGATCGACGGGTCCTGCTGCAGCTTCGCCCCGATGGTCTGCTGCACCGACGGCAGGTCGGCGCCGTTGACCTGCAGGTTCTCGGTGCTCGGGAAGCTCTTCTTCACGCCGGCGCAGCGCGCCTCCAGAGCCACCGAGCCCTGCTCCTGGACCACGCAGAGGGCCTTGCCGCCGCCGGCCTGGGCGATGCGCTGGCCGGCGGACTGGCCGGCGAGGTCCTCGTCGGAGCCGAAGTACATCGGGATGTCGTACTTCTGGTACTCGTTGATGCCCGAGTTGAACGCGACGGTCGGGATGCCGGCCTGCACGGCCTTCTCGGCCGCCGGGCCGACCTGGTCGGCGTACGCGAGGGTCACGGCGATGCCGTTGACCTTGGAGTCGATCGCGTTCTGGACGAGGGTGGCCTGCTGGCCGGCGTCCTGGTTGTTCGAGTACTTCAGGTCGACGTTGAGCTCGTTGGCGGCCTGCTGCGCACCCGCCCGGATCTTGTCCCAGAACGAGTCGCCCGGCTGCTCGTGCGTGATCATCGCGATCGTGTAGCGCTGCGCCGTCGCGTCCGTGTTGGTCTGCTGCGCGCCGCCCTGGCTGCTGCAGCCCGCCGCGACGAGCGCCGCTCCCGCGATGGCCGCCACGAGGGCGACGGCCCGCTTCCCTGATCGGAACATCCTTGTCCTTCCCGAACTGCTCGACGGTGAGTGGTGTGGTGCGGTGCTTCTACAGCAGCCGGACCGCGGCGTCGACGGCCCCCGAGACGTCGTCATCCGGTGGGTACAGCAGGGACCGGCCGACGACCAGCCCCTGCACGGTGGGCAGGGCGAGCGCCTTGCTCCAGGTGGCGAAGGTGGCCTCCTGGTCGGCGGCCACCTCCCCGCCGAGGATCACGGCCGGGAGGGTGGTCGCGGCCATCGCCCGCGCCATGTCCGCCCCGCCGTCCCCGAGGATCGGCACCTTCAGCCAGGTGTAGGCCGAGGTGGTGCCCAGACCCGCGGCGACGGTCATCGCCCGGGTCATCGCCGCCACGGTGAGCTCGTTGCGGACCCGGCCGTCGACGCGGCGGGACAGAAACGGCTCGACCATGGCCATCAGGCGGTGTGCGGCGAGACCCGACACCGCTCGCCCGCAGGACTCGAGCGTGGCGACGCTGGCCGCGTCGTCGGCGTCGATCCGCAGGAGCATCTTGCCGCCCTCGAACCCGGCGGCGGCGAGGCTCGCGGGGTCGTAGGCGGTGAACCGGTCGTCGAGCTCGAAGGCGGTGCCGGCGAGGCCCCCGCGGTTCATCGAGCCGACGACCACCTTGTCGTCGAGGGCGCCGAGCAGGAGCAGGTCCTCCAGCACGTCCGGCGTGCCGAGCACGCCGTTGACGCCGGGCCGGGACAGCGCGAGCGCCAGCCGGTCGAGCAGGTCGGCGCGGTCGGCCATCGCCATCGGGCGGTCGCCCGCGGCCAGCGCACCCCGCGCGGGGTGGTCGGCGGCGACCATCATCAGCCGGCCGTGCTCGCCGAACGGGGAGGCGGGCCTGCGGCGCGCGGCGGCGGCCTCGGCCACGGCGTCGGGTCGGTGCGCGCGGGTGCGCACGAGGTCCGTCAGCACGGCCTCACGCACCGAGACTCACGAGCGGCATCGCCACGCGTTCCCTCCACCAGGCAGGGCCCGGCAACCGTTGCCGGGCGGTGATCGGTTCGTTGTGACTCCGAACACCGCACTAGGTGTACGCTCGTCAGCGCTGCACGTCAATGGTTTGTCCTGACATAATTTGTCAGGACATAGAAAGGAGCAGTGGCGCGTGGACCGACAGGCGAGCGATGCGTTGGTCCCGGACGTCACCCTCGACCGCACGAGTCCGGTCCCGCTCTACTACCAGGTCGCGACGCGGCTGCAGCAGCAGATCGAGGAGGGCGACATCCCCGTCGGCTCCCGCCTGGAGAACGAGGTCGAGCTCGCCGACCGGCTCGGGGTCTCGCGGCCGACGATGCGTCGCGCCATCTCCTACCTGGTCGAGCGCGGAATGCTCGTGCGCAAGCGCGGCGTCGGCACGCAGGTCGTGCACCCCAAGGTCCGCCGCCCCGTCGAGCTGTCGAGCCTGTACGACGATCTGCTCAAGAGCGGGCAGGCGCCGCGCACCGAGATCCGGGAGTTCGAGGTCCGGCCGGCGCCGGACCAGATCGCCGAGGCCCTGGGGATCCCCTTCGGCGCCGAGGTCACCTGGATCGAGCGGCTGCGCTTCGCCGGCGACGAGCCGCTGGCGCTCATGCACAACGCCGTCCCCGTCGACGTGCTCCGGCTGCGCCGGGAGGACCTGGAGCGCAGCGGGCTCTACGACCTGCTCCGCGCGGCCGGGCACGTCCCGCGGATGGCGAACCAGGTCGTCGGCGCGCGGACGGCGAGCGCCGCGGAGGCGCGGATCCTCGACGAGGCCCGCGGCGCCCCGCTGCTCACCATGACCCGCACCGCGTGGGACGCCGCGGGCAAGGCCGTCGAGTACGGCTCGCACCTCTACCGCGCCAGCCGCTACTCGTTCGAGCTCAACCTCACCAGCTGACGCGGGAAGGTTGAACGCGCAACGAGCGTTGCCCGGGGCATGAGGAAGAAGATCGGGTTCCTGTCCTTCGGGCACTGGCAGGACGCGCCGGGGTCACGGACGCGGTCGGCCGCCGACGCCCTGTTGCAGACGGTCGAGCTGGCCGAGGCGGCCGAGGAGCTCGGCGTCGACGGCGCCTACGTCCGGGTGCACCACTTCGAGCGGCAGCTGGCCTCGCCGTTCCCGCTGCTGTCCGCGATCGCCGCGCGCACGGACCGCATCGAGATCGGCACCGGTGTGATCGACATGCGCTACGAGAACCCGCTGTACATGGCGGAGGAGGCCGCGGCCACGGACCTGATCGCCGGCGGACGGCTGCAGCTCGGCGTCAGCCGGGGCTCGCCCGAGACCGCGCTGAACGGCGCGGAGTCCTTCGGCTACCGGGCCGGCGAGGGGCAGACCGCCGCCGACCTCGCCCGCGCGAAGACGGAGCTGTTCCTCGCGGCGATCGACGGCGCGGCCGTCGCCACCATGGACCCGCAGCGGGCGGGCGTGCGCGCCGGGCTCGCGGTCCAGCCCCAGTCGCCGGGCCTGCGCGACCGCATCTGGTGGGGCTCGGGCACCCGGGCCACCGCGGTCTGGGCGGCGGAGCAGGGCATGAACCTGCAGAGCTCCACGCTCCTCTCCGAGGACACCGGTGAGCCGTTCGACCGGCTCCAGGCCGAGCAGATCCGCGCCTACCGCGCCGCGTGGGCCGAGCACGGGCACGGGCGCATGCCGCGGATCTCCGTGTCCCGCAGCGTGCTGCCGGTGACCACCGAGCTGGACCGCCGGTACTTCGGGACCCGGGGCGAGGGCGACCAGGTCGGCCTGCTCGAGGGCGTCCGCGCCCGCTTCGGGCGGACCTACGTCGGCGAACCCGATGTGATCGCCGCCGAGCTGGCGGCCGACGAGGCCGTCCGCGAGGCCGACACCGTGCTGTTCACGGTGCCGAACCAGCTGGGCGTGGAGTACAACGCACGGATCCTCGAGACGATCACACGGCACATCGCGCCGGCCGTCGGCTGGGAGCCGGGGGTCGTGGCCGCATCGTCAGAACTGACGATGTGAGCTGCGCCGGATCCGGAAACAGCCCGTGCACCTCGCCCGTTATGAGAACTGGAACGTTCAAGAAGCGCGAGGAGAGACGATGAGCGAGCAGGTGCGCACGCGGCTGCGGCTGCTGCACGACGAGTACGTGGCGGCGGTGAACTCCGCCGTCGAGGAGGGTCGCGAGGACCTGGTGGAGCGGCTGGCGGCCGACTACCCGGACGCCGCACTGCGGGTGATGACCGAGTACGAGGGCGTCCGCGGCGCTGCCTGAGCGGCACCGTCCCCGGGACCGCCCGCCGGTCACGATCACGTGTCCGCGCGGCGGTGCGTGCGGCGCCGCGGGCCTCCTGGTGGCAGGCTCGCCGCCGTGCCCTCACCCCAGGCGGCGCCGCCCCCCGCCGGCCGCCGCGCACGGACCGGACGGGTGCTCGCCGGCCTGTGCCTCCCGCTCTGCCTGCTCCTGGCCTGTGCCCGGCCGGGCGTGAACCAGCTGGCCCCGGACCCCGCGGACCGGACCCCGACCCCCTCGGCCGCACCGCCGCCGGCCTCGGCGCCGCCTCCCTCGGCCGCCCTGGCCGCGCAGAGCTCGCCGCTGCCGAGCGCCCCGAGCTCGACCCCGAGCCCCACCCCCAGCCCCACCCCGACGCTCCCGCCGGAGGACGTCCTGGCCGGCCTGACCCGGCGTGAGGTGCCCCCGGACGGCGCCGGGGCCCTCGCCGTGGTCCCCGGCTCGACGCCCGCGCCGGGCCCGGGGCCGGTCCGCGCGCTGAGCGTGGCGGTCGAGGCGGGCCTGCCCGTGGACGCCGAGGAGTTCGCGAGCTTCGTGATGACCACGCTGAACGACCCGCGGGGCTGGGGCGCGGGGGGCGCGATGTCCTTCGCCCGCACGGACGGCGAGGCCGCCATCCACCTGGTCCTCGCCACTCCGGGCACCACGAACCGGCTGTGCGCGCCGCTGGACACGGCGGGCGAGGTGTCCTGCCGCAACCAGGAGATGGTCGTGCTGAACTTCCGGCGGTGGGTCGAGGCCACCCCCGAGTACACCGGCAACCCGACGGGCTACCGGCAGTACCTGGTCAACCACGAGGTGGGGCACGCGCTGGGCCACGGTCACGAGGCCTGCCCGGGGCCGGGCCGGCCCGCGCCCGTGATGCAGCAGCAGACCCTCGGCCTGCACGGCTGCACGCAGAACAGCTGGCCGCACCCGTGAGGGCCGGCCGGGGGACGCGCCCCGGCCGGCCCTCACGTTCCCGCGGTCACGGTGCTGTCGTCAGGCTCCCGGGTTCGTCGGGATCCCGTTCGGCGGCACCGGTGTCTCGCCGCCGGTCTCGTCCTGGATCGGGGCGTCGCCGTTGCTCGTCGTGCGCACCGGCGTGAGCGCCTTGGTGGTCTGGCCGGTGACCTGCACGACCTTCACCCCGGACATCCCGCTGTGCTTGTCGGCGGTGAACCGGTAGGGCGCGGCCCACGGGCCCTGGAACTGCGTGCCGCCCTTCTCGACCGCGTCGACCAGGCCCTGCCGGGTCGGGTTCGGCCCGGCCGCGAGCAGCGCCTGCACGAACGCGTAACCCTGCGACATGCCGAAGATCCGGAAGTTGGTCAGCGGGCCGCCGTCCCCGTGGGCCTTCCAGATCGCGTCGAACTGCGCGGTCCACGGGTCGGCCGGGTTGTCCGCGCGCGGCAGGTACTCGTCCGTGATGATCCCGTTCAGCAGCGAGCTGTCGGTGATCTGGCCCTGCGAGAACCGGCCCAGCAGCGACCCGACCAGCACCGGGTCGGCGCCGATGTTGCTGTAGACCCACTGCGGCTTGTAGTTCAGCTTCAGGCCCTGCAGCTGGGTCAGCGCGGTGTAGGAGGGCACGTTGAAGCCGATCACGAGGTCGGCGTTCGCGGCCTGCAGCGCCGACATCTGCGGGCCGATGTCGGTGTTGCCCGGGGTGTAGCGCTGCACCGACACGATCTGCTTGTCCAGGTAGCGGCGGATGCCCCGCTCCGCGTCCGTGCCGACGTCGTCGTTCTGCAGGAAGAGGCCGACCCGCGCCTGCGGGAAGGTCTTGGCGACGTGGTCGGCGAGGATCTTCGCCTCGACCTCGTAGTCCGGCTGCCAGCCGAAGGTCATGGGGTGCTTCTGCGGCTGGTCCCACAGCAGCGAGCCGGAGGAGACGAAGAGGTCGGGCACGCCCTCGGTGTTGAGGAAGTCCACCACGGCGCCGTGGGTCGGGGTGCCGAGGCCGCCGAGGATCGCGAAGACCTGGTCCTGCAGCACCAGCTCGTTGACGACCTGGCTGGTCTGGGTGGGGTTGTAGGCGTCGTCGCGGAAGACGTAGTCGATCTTCCGGCCGTTGACGCCGCCGTTCGCGTTGACCCAGTCGAAGTAGGCCTTGGTGCCGGTCGGGATCTCGCTGTAGCCCGGCGCGGCGACGCCGGTGAGCGGGAAGTGCGAGCCCACCTTGATCGAGTCGGCGGTGATGCCGACGGTCGAGCCCTCGCTCTGTCCGCCACCCGACCCGGAGTCGGGTCGCCCGCCCGCCCCGCACCCCGCGAGCGCCAGGACGGCGCCGAGGGCGAGGGCCGCCAGCGCCCGCACCCGCCTTGACCTGCGCATCAGGACCTCCCTGTCCTCTCCTCCGGCGCCTCGGCCGGAGCGGTCGTGCGTGCGTGCCACCGGGCGCGCACGGTCCCCACCACGCCGCCGGGCGCGAGCAGGATGACGAGGATGAGCACCGCGCCGTAGACGAAGGGCGCCAGCTGCGCGGACTGCACGTCGGTGAGTCCGGCCGAGGCGCCGAGGTTGGTCACCGCGGGCGGCAGGAACACCAGCAGCGCGCTGCCCAGCACGGCGCCGAACAGGCTGCCGAGCCCGCCGAGGACCACCGCCGTGAGCAGCGAGATCGACAGCACGATCGTGAAGCCGGTCGGCGCCGCCAACCGGACCACGACGCCGAGCACGCCGCCCGCGAGCCCCGCGCACGCCGCGCTCACCGTGAACGCCAGCACCCGCACCCGGCTGAGCCGGATGCCGGCCAGCTCGGCCGCGACCTCGTCGTCGCGCACCGCGCGCCAGATCCGGCCGATCCGGCTCGCCGCCAGGTTGGCCAGCAGCAGGAACGCCACGATCGCGACGGTCCAGCCCACGTAGGCCAGGAACTTGGCGCTGCTGGTCTCGTTGGCGGACAGGAAGTAGACGGCGTCGGCGAACCACCCCGGGGCGCGCGGCGACGGGACCGCCAGGCCCTGCTCGCCGCCGAGCGCCTCGTCGAAGTGGATCGCCAGGCCGGGCAGCGCCACCGCGAACGCCAGGGTGGCACCGGCCAGGTAGGGGCCCTTGAGCCGGGACGCGGCCGCCCCGACGATCACGCCGACGACCGCCGTGATGCCCGCGGCGATCACCAGCATCACCAGCAGCGGGATCCCGGCCGGCAGCAGCAGGCCGGCCGTGTACGCCCCGACGGCCATCAGGGCGCCGTGCCCGAGCGAGATCTGCCCGTTGAGCCCGGTCAGGACGGTCAGGCCCGCGGCGGCGATCGCGTAGTACGACATGGTCGCGAACTGGGAGTTGCGGAACGGACCGGTGAGCTCCAGCAGGAGCACCACGACGACCAGCGCGACGAGGGCGAGCAGGGCGTGCCGGGCGAAGGTGGCCCGGGGCCGCAGGCGGGCGGCGAGCGCCGCCCAGCGTCCCGGCTCCCGGCCGGAGCGGGGTGCCGAGCCGGCCTTCTCCGTCGGCCGCACCGGGGTGGCCATCAGACCCTCCGCGCCGCGGTGCGGGCGAACAGGCCCTGCGGCCGGACCAGCAGCACCGCCACCAGCACCGCCAGTGCGGCCAGCGGCACGAGGTCGGCGCCCACGTAGCCCGTCACCAGCGCGAGGATCACGCCCATCGCCAGCCCGCCGACGACGGCGCCGCCGGGGGAGTCCAGGCCGCCCAGCACCGCCGCGACGAAGCCGTTGACGATCACGGTGTCCATGTAGGCCGGCCAGACGAGGCTGCCGCTCGCGATCAGCACGCCCGCCAGCGAGCCGACCAGGGCCGCCAGCGCCCAGCCCAGGGTCAACATCCGGCCGACCGGGACGCCGAGCAGCCGGGCCACCTCGCCGTCGAACGCCGAGGCGCGCATCCGCAGGCCCACGTCCGTGAAGCGGAAGAGGGCGACCAGGCCCAGCAGCACCACGGCCACGGCGCCGATCGTGATGAGCATGCTGGGGGTGAGCGCGATCGTCACGTCCCCGATCGGGAAGCCCTCCAGCCCGGCGGGCGCCGGGAAGGACCGGAACTGGGCGCTGAAGAGGATCGACGCGAGGGCCTGCAGGGCGACGAACAGGCCGAGGGTCACGATCACCGCGCCCAGCTCGTTGTGCGGGCCGACCCGGCGCACCACCACGCGCTCGACGCCCGCGCCGAGCACCAGGCCGGAGGCGAGCGCGACGAGCAGCCCGACCCACCAGCTCCCGGTCGACTCGACGACCAGCAGCGCCAGGTAGGTGGTGAAGGCGGCCATCGCGCCCTGGGCGAAGTTCACCACCCGCGTGGAGCGCCAGATCAGCACCAGGGCCAGGGCGAACGCGGCGTACACCGCGCCCTGGCCGAGGCCGGTGAGCAGGGTGTTCACGAACTGCAGCACGGGTCTCCTCCCGTCGTGCGGGTCTCGCGGGATGGGTCAGAAGCCCAGGTAGGCGTGCCGGAGGGCGTCGTCGGCGGCGAGCTCCGCGGCCGGGGCGCTCGCCACCACCCGGCCCACGTTCAGCACCACGCCCTCGTCGGCCACGGACAGCGCGCTGCGCGCGTTCTGCTCGACGAGCAGCACCGCGAGGCGCGACCCCTCGACCCGTTCCCGGAGCAGCTCGAAGATCTGCGCGACGACCCGCGGGGCGAGGCCGAGGGAGGGCTCGTCGAGCAGCAGGACGTCCGGTCCGCACGCCAGCGCCCGGCCGATCACCAGCATCTGCCGCTCGCCGCCGGAGAGGGTGTGCGCGTCCCGGCGGCGGCGCTCGGCCAGCGGCGGGAACATCTCGTACACGTCGTCGATCGCGGTGTCGGTGCGCCCGCGCGCCTTCCCGAGCAGCGCGCCGAGCCGCAGGTTCTCCTCCACGGTGAGCTCCGTGATCACCCCACGGCCTTCGGGGACGTGCGCGATCCCGGCGCGAGCGATCTTCTCCGGCGCCGCCCCGGTGAGGTCGACGTCGCCGGCGTGCACGCTCCCGGCGCGCGCGGGCACCAGGCCGGAGACGGTGCGCAGCAACGTGGTCTTGCCGGCCCCGTTGGCGCCCAGCACGGCGGTGATCCGCCCGGGCTCGGCGTGGACGTCGACGCCGTCGAGGGCGGTGACCGGGCCGTAGCCCGCGGTCAGCCCGGTGACCCGCAGGGCGGTGGTGGTGGCGGGCGCGCTCACCGGTGGGCCTCCTCGCCGAGGTAGGCCGCGACGACGGCGGGATCGTCGCGGACGGCGTCGGGCGGGCCCTCCGCGACCACCTTCCCGAAGTCCAGCACGGTGATCCGGTCGCAGACGCTCATCACCAGGTCCATGTGGTGCTCGACCAGCACGACCGCCATCCGGTCGGCCAGGCCGCGCAGCAGCGCGCCCAGCTCGTCCATCTCGTCGCCGCCCAGGCCGCTCGCCGGCTCGTCGAGCAGTAGCATCTCGGGCTCGGCGACCAGCGCGCGGGCCAGCGCGACCCGCTTCTGCACGGGGTACGGCAGGCTGCCCGGCAGCTGGTCGGCGTGGTGCGCGGCGCCCAGCTCGTCGAGCGCGGCGAGGGCACGTTCGCGCAGCGCCCGCTCGTCGCGGTCGGAGCGGCGCAGGGCCAGCAGCCCGGACAGGAAGCCGGCGCGACGGTGCCGGTCGGCCCCGACCATGACGTTCTCGGCGACGGTGAGGCCGCGGAAGAGGCCGACACCCTGCAGCGTGCGCGCGATCCCCATGCCCGCCAGCTGGTGCGGGTGCAGCCGGCGCAGGGGCGTGCCGTGCCAGCGCAGGTTCCCGGAGTCGGGCCGGACGAAGCCGCAGCAGACGTTGAACAGGGTGGTCTTGCCCGCGCCGTTGGGGCCGATCACGCCGTGCACGCCCCGCGGCGGCACCGCGAGCGAGACCTGGTCCAGCGCGACCAGGCCGCCGAACCGCACCGAGACCTCGTCGACGGCGAAGAGGACGTCCCCACCGGTGGCGGGGGAGCCGGAGGCAGGGGCGGGATCGGCGGGGGGTGCGGTCACGGGCGGGCCTCCCGGGCTGCGACGGCGGTGTCGGGCGGGGTGCGTACGGCATGCGGCTGCGGCGGGAATCCGGTACCCGCCGGTGAGCGAGATCACTCGGACGGGGAACAGATTGGGCGCAGCGACCAGCGAAGGCCATGGGCGCAGCGCCCAGGAATCGTGCCCGGATCCTGGGCGGAACGCCCGAATGAGTGGACGGCTCGTTGTGACCTGCTGCACAGTGACCGGGTGCGTCCCGTCGACGAGGAGAGGCGCGCCCCGGAGCCGGGCCGGACCGACCGCAAGCTGGACGCGGCTGCGGACGAGGCGCTGCGGGTGCTGGGCGCCGCGCTCTTCGACGAGCTCGACGCCCTGGCGGACCGCCTGGCCCTGAGCGTCCTGCGGCACGAGCGCTGCTACCTGGAGCTGGACCTGGTCGACGAGCTGCGCCAGGCCTGCCGGGTGAACCTGCTGCGCGGCATCGAGGTGCTGGCCGACGTGGTGCCGGAGGGGATCGACCCGGGGGACACCACCCGGGAGACCGGGCGCCGGCGGGCGCGGCAGGGCGTCCCGCTCGAGGCCGTGCTGCACGCCTACCGGCTCGGGTGCCGGATCCTGTGGGACGCGCTGCGCACCGCCTCGCGGACCCGCTTCAACGGCGCCCACGACGCCGGGCTGCTCGACGCCGCCGGATACGTCCTGCGCACCAACGACGGCAGCTCCGCCGCGCTCGTCGACGCCTACCGGCACGAGGAGCAGCGGATGCGGGGCCAGGACCTCGGCCGCCGGCGGGCGACGCTCGACGCGCTGCTGGCCGGGCGCGGCCGCGATCCCGGCTTCGCGCGGGACGCCGCCGCGGTCCTGGGCCTGCCGTCCGGCGGCCCGGTCCTGTGCGTGGTCGGCGGGATCGAGCGGGCCGGGCAGGACCCGCTGCGGGACCCGCACGAGACCCTGGCGGCGCACCGGATCGCCTCGTTCTGGATGCTGCGCGAGGACGAGCTGGTGGGCCTCGTCGCGCCGACGCCGCGGCGCGCGGCGGAGGTGCCCGGGATCCTGGAGCCGCAGGTCGTGGGGCGGGTGGGGCTGTCCGCGGCGGTGGCGGACCTCGGCGCGGCCGACGCGGCGTACCGGATGGCCCGCACCGCACTGCGCACCCTGGTCGGGCCGGGGCTGGCGGTGCTCGACGACCGATTGCCCGAGGCCCTGCTCGCCGACAGCCCCGAGCTGCTCCCGCGGGTCCTGGACGCGGGGCTCGGCGGGCTCCCCGCCCTGCCCGAGGCGGACCGCGCCGTCCTGCTCGAGACGCTGGAGGCGCTGCTCGCGCACGGTGGCTCGCCCACGCACGCGGCACAGGCGCTGTTCTGCCACCGCAACACCGTGATCTACCGGATGCGGCGGATCGAGGCGGTGACCGGGCGGCGGATCTCCGAGCCGCGCGACCGGCTGCTGCTGAGCCTGGGCGTGATGGCCGCGCGCACCGCCGCGGGCGGCGGGACGGGTGCGAAGGTCGTCTCGGAGTCGAGCGGGGCGGGCCGGCCCGACCGGGACGGGGACACCCGGGAGCGGTGAGCCGTTCACCCGGACGCCGCCCGCCGGCCGCCCGCCGCTCACCCGGGCGCGATGGAGTGCTCCGATGCGCCTGGCGGTCCTCGACCTCGTCGGCACCACGGTCGCCGACGGCGGCCTGGTCCTCGACGCGGTGCGCCGCGGCCTGACGTCGGTCGGCGTGCCGGTGGCCGGGCCGCGGTTCCCGGCGTTGCAGCGGCAGGCCCGGGCGACCACCGACCGGCCGGTGCTGCGGGTCTTCGCGGACCTGCTCGACGGCGACCTGCGCCGGGCGCGGCTCGCGGCCGAGGCCTACGAGGCCCACCTGCGGCAGGCGGCGGAGCGGGGCCGGGTGCGGGGGGTGCCCGGGGCGGGCGCGGCGATCGCCGCGCTGCGCGAGGCCGGGACGGCGGTGGCGCTCGTCGGCGGGGTCGGCGCGGAGACGCGGGACGTGCTGGTCACCCGTGCGGGACTGGCGGCGGACCTCCTGCTCGCGCCCGCGGACGTCGGCGGGCGCGGCTGGCCGGAGCCGGACCTGGTGCTGGCCGCGGCACGGGCGGTCGACGCCGAGCCCGCCGACTGCGTGGTCGTGGCGGACTCGACCGCCGGGATGGCCGCCGCGGCGCGCTCGGGCGCCGGGCTGGCGCTGGGGGTGCAGAGCGGGGCGCACTCAGCCGCGCGGCTGCGGGCGGCGGGCGCCCACGACGTGCTGGAGTCGGTCGTGGAGCTGCCGGCGCGGCTGGGCCTGCCCCAGCCGCCGGTGGTCCCGCGGCCGGCGGCGCAGGGTCAGCTGGTCTCCTCGGACTCGCTGGCCACCGGCGGGGTCAGCCCGTAGTTGCCCCGATAGAACAGCAGGGGCAGCCGGCTGGGGTCGGCGCCGAGGTCGGAGACCCGGCCGAGCACGACGGTGTGGTCGCCGCCGTCGTACTCGTTCCAGAGTGTGCAGTCGATCCAGGCGCTGACACCCTCGAGCACCGGCGAGCCCGACGGCGCGGGCTGCCAGGTGACCCCGGCGAACTTGTCCGTGCCCGAGCGCGCGAACCCGTTGCTGTACTCCTGGTGGTCCTCGGCGAGCACGTTCACGCAGAAGGAGCCCACCTCCCGGATCCGGGGCCAGGTGGAGGAGGTGCGTGCGGGGGAGAAGGAGATCAGCGGTGGGTCCAGCGACAGCGAGGCGAACGACTGGCAGGTGAAGCCCAGCGGCCCGTCCGGTCCCTTCGCGGTGATCACGACGACGCCCGACACGAAGTGACCCAGGACGTCCCGCATCGCCTCGGGGGTCACCGGCTGGGGAGTCTCCGTCGTACTCGGCATGTCCCGAGCCTAGGCAGCGGGCGGCCGGATCACCATGCCCCGCGTGCGGTGTGACACACCCGGCCCGGCGCCCGGCGGGACATCCACCGATCGGGCCCGCCTGTCGCTCCGGCCCGACGGCGGCCCGCCCCGAGAATGATCACCGGCCGACGGCGCCCCCGTCTCGTGGGGAGCCCGGTGGGGCGGCGTCGGCCCCGCGACGCGCGAGAACGCCGCGGCCCCGCACCCGGGTGGGGTGCGGGGCCGCGGCGCTCGGATCGTGAACGCTCAGCTCGCGTAGGCGCGCAGGCGATCCGCCCGCTCGCCGACCCGCAGCTTCGCCATGACCTCGCGCTCGATCTGGCGCACCCGCTCGCGGGAGAGCCCGAAGCGGCGGCCGATCTGGTCCAGCGTGCGCGGCTGGCCGTCGTCGAGGCCGTAGCGCATCCGGATCACCGCCTGCTCGCGCTCCTCCAGCGTGCCGAGCACGCGGCGCAGGTCGTCGTGCAGCAGGTGCGAGATCACCGTGTTCTCGGCGTCCGCCGCCTGGTCGTCCTCGATGAAGTCCCCGAGCGGGGCCTCCTCGTCGCTGCCGACCGGCATGTCGAGGCTCACCGGGTCCCGCGCGTGGTCGAGCAGGTCGGCGATCTTCTCCTCGGGCAGGCCGGACTCGGCGGCCAGCTCCTCGTGGGTGGCCTCGCGGCCGAGGCGCTGGTGCATGTCCCGCTTGATCCGGGCCAGCTTGTTGACCTGCTCCACCAGGTGCACGGGCAGCCGGATGGTGCGGGCCTGGTCGGCCATGCCGCGGGTGATCGCCTGCCGGATCCACCAGGTGGCGTAGGTCGAGAACTTGAAGCCCTTCGCGTAGTCGAACTTCTCGACCGCGCGGATCAGGCCCAGGTTGCCCTCCTGGATGAGGTCGAGCAGCGGCATGCCGCGGCCCGTGTAGCGCTTGGCCAGCGAGACGACCAGGCGCAGGTTTGCCTCGAGCAGGTGGTTGCGCGCCCGCTCGCCGTCCCGCACCACGGCCCGCAGGTCCCGGGCGTAGGCGGGGTCGAGCTCGCGGCCCTCGACGCGCGCGCTGTCGAGCACGTGCGAGGCGAAGACGCCGGCCTCGATCCGCTTGGCGAGGTCGACCTCCTCCGCCGCGGTGAGCAGCGCGGTCTTGCCGATGCCGTTCAGGTAGACCCGGACCAGGTCGGCGGCCGGGCTCTGCGCGTCGAGATCCTCGGCGGTCAGCTCCGGCCGGCCGGTCTCCTGCACCTCGTCGGTCACCTCGTCGGTCGTCTCGTCAGTCACCGTCGCCCCGGTGACCTCCTCGGGCGCCTCGGGGGACGCCGTGGCGGACGTGCCCTGCGCGCGGGCCGACTTCTTCACGGCGCCGGAGCGCGAGGACGAGGTACGCTGTCCGGGAACGCGAGCCGGCGCGCGGCGCCGGGTGGGCGCGGGCGCGGTGTCGCTACCGGTGCTCCGGCGTGCGGATCCGGCGTGTGCAGGGTCCAGTGCGGGATCCACCGTCGGTGCCACTGTCATGGACGTTCCTCCCCTAACGCGACCCGGGCGGTTCGCCAGTGGGACCAGGCCCTCCGCCGGGGTTCTACAGGGTTGAACGCACAGGTGCGGATAAACGTTCCCGGCTCCGCGCATCCGCCGTGCGGGTGACGGAGCCGGGAACGTGTCCGCCCGTCAGGCGACGCCGGAGATGCCGCTCGTGGAGAGCGACCGGACCTCCGCCATGAGCGCCGGCCAGTCCCTGTGCAGGGCGTTTCGCCCGGTGAACAGGCCCAGGTGCCCGCCGGCGGCGATCCGCTTCGTGATCAGTTCCGCCGGCGTGGACACGTGGTCGGCGATCGCGAACAGCTGCGCCGGCGGCGTGATGTGATCCGTGGCACCCGCGAGCAGGAACAGCGGGCAGGAGATCGCGTCGAGCCGGGCCGGGCGGCCCTCGACCTCGAGCTCGCCGCGCACCAGACGGTTGCGCCAGAACAGGTTCTCCACCAGCCAGAGGTAGAACGCCCCCGGGACGTCCTGGGTGTGCTTGAACCAGTCCTCGAACACCCGGTAGCGCTCGACGTGCGCCGGGTCGTCGACGTCGGCCAGCAGGCGCAGCTGGCGGCCGACCTCCGCCTGCGGCTGGATCATCACGAAGTTCGCCAGCACCGCGGCGCCGGCCATGTTCCCGCCGTTGGCCGCGACCAGGGCGCGGTAGGGCGCGAGGCCGAACCGGCCGGCGAGGGCCTGCGTCGACGCCGTGATGACCGAGTCGCCCGCGTGGAAGTCGATCGGGGCGCCCGCGAGGGTCAGGGTGTGGACCCGCTCGGGGTGCAGCGTCGCGTAGATGGTGGCGAGCCAGCCGCCCTGGCAGTCGCCGACGAGGTTGGCCCGCCCGCCCATGCGGCGGATCGAGCGGTCGATCACGTCGATGTAGTCGGTGATGGTGACCCGCGTGGTGGCGGGCGTGGCCGGCCGCCAGTCCAGCGAGTACAGCCGGGTCAGGCCGGACTCGCGCAGCGCCGTGAGCTGGCTCTGCCCCGGCGCGAAGTCGACGACGGTCGAGCTGTGCCCGGCCTGCGGCGGCAGCAGCAGCGTCGGGACGACCGGATCGGCGCGGTGCCCGTCCGCGGTGAAGTCGCGCAGCACCGCGAAGTCCGTCTCGAGCGTGATCCGGTGCGGGAGGTGCCAGCGCGGCTCGGCCCGGTCGAGCACCGTGGTCCACCACGACGCGGCGCGCGCGGGCGCGGCCCACGGGCGGCGGGCGAGCGACCACCAGGCGGCGCCGGCGGCCCGGCCGGCCTCGGCCAGCGTGCGCGCGGTCGTCTCGGTGCCGTAGCGGAGGAGGAAGCGGTAGGGGTGGTCGGCGGCGGGGCCGCCGACCGGGGTGCCCGCGAGATCCTCGGTGGCGTCCCGCTCGAGCGTGCTCTCGCCGGGGTCGCCCGTCAGCGCGGTGGTCATGGTCGTCTCCCATCGCCGGTGATGCTCGACCTTCGTGTGTGCTACTCGACGGTAGGTCGTGGTGTGTATCCCGAGCAACCGGAGACCTACCCGGCAGTAGTGCTTGCTATGCCAAGCGCAGGTGACGGGGCTTACGGAGTGACCTGGATCCTCCGCCACCACCTACCGTCGAGTACCCCCCACCATGGGGCGGCCGCCCGCCGGAGAGCCCGATCGGCCCGGGGCGGGCACACGTCGCACATGGGGGAGGCCACGGCCGATGACGTCCAGGAACACACTCGCTGCAGTCCCGCCGACTGCGGGCGACGCCCGGGGAGAGGGCGCGTCCGAGCAGGTGCGGGCCGAGGAGCGTGCCCGCCGGCTGGTCGGCTCGGTTGCCGACGCGGTGAAGGACCGGCTCGACCCGCGCACCGTCGCCGCGCGCGTGGACCCGATCGGCTTCGTGCCCGCGCTCGCCGGTGCCGCCAAGGCGGTCGCCACCCACCCGGCCACCGCCGCGAAGGTCGGCCTGGGCTGGGGTCTCGACGCGTCCCGCGCGGGCGCCGTCTCCGCGCTGCGGGCGCTCGGCGCCACGACCGAGGGTCCGGCCGTGCTGGCCGAGCGCGACCCGCGCTACAAGGACCCGGTCTGGGAGGAGAACGCCTGGTACTGGCTCTGCCGTCAGGAGTACGGCCTCTTCGCGGCCCGGCTGCGCGAGCTGGCCGCGTCCGTCGAGCTCGAGCCGATCACCCGCCGCAAGATCGACTTCCTGGTCGACCAGCTCATCGAGGCCGCGGCGCCGCCGAACTGGCCGGCCGGCAGCCCCGGCATGGTCCAGAGGGCCTTCGAGACCGGCGGGCGCAGCCTGGTCCGCGGCGCCCGCAACGCGCTGCGCGACCTCGTGCAGAACCGCGGGCTGCCGCAGCAGCACACGCCGGGCGAGTTCGTGGTGGGGGAGCACCTCGCCACCACTCCCGGCAAGGTGGTCTACCGCAACCGGCTGATCGAGCTGATCCAGTACGCCCCGCAGACCCCGCAGGTCCACGAGATCCCGCTGCTCATGAGCCCGCCGTGGATCAACAAGTTCTACATCATGGACCTCGCCCCGGGGCGCAGCCTCGTGGAGTGGGCGGTGCAGCACGGGCACACCGTGTTCATGATCAGCTACCGGGACCCGGACTCGTCGTTGCGCGACCTGACGGTGAGCGACTACCTCCTCGAGGGCCCGCTGGCCGCGCTCGACGTCGTCCAGGAGATCACCGGGGCGCCCAAGGTCAACGTGGCCGGGCTGTGCCTCGGCGGCACGATCGCGGCCTCGATGCTGGCCTGGCTCGCGGCCCGTGGCGACGACCGGGTCAACAGCCTCACCCTGATGAACACCCTGCTGGACTTCACGGGGCCGGGCATCCTCGGCGTGTTCACCGACGAGGCGACCGTCAAGCGGCTCGAGCACACCATGCGCAAGGACGGGTACCTGCCGGCGTCGAGCATGAAGATGACCTTCGACCTGCTCCGCGCCACGGACCTGCTGTGGCGCTACGTCGAGGCCAACTGGCTGCAGGGCCGCGACCCCGAGCCGTTCGACATGCTCACCTGGAACGCCGACTCCACCCGGATGCCGGCCGAGATGCAGGCCGAGTACCTGCGCACCTGCTACATCCGAAACGAGCTGGCCGAGGGCAAGCTCGAGCTCGCCGGGGAGCGGCTGGACCTGCAGAACGTCCGCCAGGACGCGTACGTCATCACCGCCGAGCGGGACCACATCGCGCCGTGGGAGTCGGTGTATCTCGGTGCCCGGCGGCTCGGCGGCACCGTGCGGTTCGTGCTGTCGAACTCCGGCCACATCGCCGGCGTCGTCAACCCGCCCTCACCGAAGTCGCGGCACTGGTTCACCGAGTCGTCCGAGCTGCCGGAGAGCTCGCAGGAGTGGCGCGACGACGCCACCGAGCAGCGGGCGAGCTGGTGGGAGGACTGGGCGAACTGGGCCGAGGAGCACGGGGGCGACAAGATCACGCCGCCGTCGCTGGGCTCGGACGCCCACCCGCCGCTCGGCGACGCGCCGGGCACCTACGTGCTGCGGAGCTGAGCCCGTCGACACCGCCCGACCCCCCTTCGGTACGTCCCGATCCGGGGCCGCGACACCGCGGCCCCGGATCGGGGAGACTGGGGGCATGACGACGGGTGGTGGTGCCGGTCCGACGGAGGGTCGGGTCCGGGACGGGGGCTGGTCCGATCAGGTCAACGCGCTGGGCGGGTTCATCCGTGCCCAGCGGCAGATGGCCAAGCTGTCGCTGCGCGAGATGGCCTCGATGACCCGCGTCTCCAACGCCTACCTGAGCCAGGTCGAGCGCGGGCTGCACCAGCCGTCGCTCAAGGTCCTGCACTCCATCGCCGACGCGCTGCACCTCAACGCCGAGCAGTTGCTGCAGCAGGCGGGCTGGAGCGCCGGCGCCGCCGGGGCGAACGGCCGCACGGAGCCGGCCGCGGAGGAGCCCGCGGCCGGCCCGTGCTCGGTCGAGGAGGCCGTGCGGGCGGAGTCGCGGCTGACCGAGGAGCAGAAGACGGCGCTGCTCGGGGTCTACCGGAGCTTCCTCGACTCCTGACGGGGCGGGGGCGTGCCGTGACGGGGCCCACGAGCAGCGCTGATTGACATACTTAACGCTGGTGCGTAGTTTAGGTAGCGCGCCGCCGATCGGCGTGCGCCACCGACATCGGGCCCCGACCGGGGTCGAGGAAAGGAGGCCGTCATGGCCGGCACCAGCGAGAAGCTCACCGACTTCGCCAAGCGCGGCCAGGAGGCCGTCAGCTCCGCGTTCGACGCCTGGACGGACGCCGTCGGCTCGCTCGCCTCGTTCCGCCCGTCCGCGGCGGAGGCGCAGAGCCTGCTCGACAGCTCCTACGGCGCCGCGGAGAAGGTCCTCGCCAGCCAGCGCGACTTCGCCAAGAGCGTGCTCGAGGCGGGCGTGCAGGTCGTCGAGACCGTGGGCGAGCAGGCGGACAAGGTCTCCGCGAAGGCCCGCACCACCGCGACCCGCACGCCGTCGGTCTGACCCCGGCCGGGTCAGGTCTCGACCAGCACCGTGAAGGGGCCGTCGTTCACCGAGGCGACGGCCATCTCGGCGCCGAACACCCCCGTCTCGACGTGCGCGCCCCGCGCGCGCAGGGCGGCCACCACGGCGTCGATCACCGGCTCGGCCACCTCGGGCCGGGCCGCGGCGGACCACGAGGGCCTGCGGCCCTTGCGGGTGTCGCCGTAGAGGGTGAACTGGCTGATCACCAGGAGCGGGGCGCCCGCGTCGGCGCACGACCGCTCACCCCCGAGCAGCCGCAGCTCCCAGAGCTTGCGTGCCATCCGCTCGACGTCCTCGGCGCCGTCGGCGTGGGTCACGCCCAGCAGCACGAGCAGGCCCTCGCCCTCGAACGCGCCGACGGTCCGGCCGTCGACGGCGACCGAGGCGCCGCGGACCCGGGAGGCGACCGCCCTCATGCGGCGCTCCTGGTCGGCCCGGCCGCGGGCAGCAGCACGCCGTGCCGCACGAACTCCCGCACGGCGGGCAGCGCGGCCCGCACCAGGGCGTCGACCGGCCGGTCGTGGGCGAAGGACAGCAGGGCGAACAGCTCCGCCAGGGGCAGCGCGCCCGAGCAGCCCGCGAGCAGCGCGGCGGCGGGCTCGTCGACCTCGTGCCGCCACTGCGGCCCGTCGGCGAGCACGACCGCCGCGCCCGCGTCGGACCAGCCCTCGTCGCCGGCCACGGCATAACGCTCCAGGGTCGCGCTCGGGGAGAGCATGAGCCGGGCGCCCAGCAGCGCCTCGTCGTCCGCGTGGTCCCGCAGCCAGTCGACGCGATCCAGCCAGCCCGCCATCTCGGCGTTCAGCGGGTCGGCGAGCTCGCCGGGCAGGTCCTCGACGACGATCTCGGGGGCCCGCCCGTCGGGCACCGTGCGCAGCAGCAGGAACCCGAAGCCGACGGCCTCGACGCGCTCGGCCTCCAGCCAGTCCAGCCACGCCGCCGCCTGCGCGCGGGTGGCGGGCGCGGACAGGTCCAGCCCGGCGTCGCGCTGCCAGGTGCC
The DNA here is from genome assembly GCF_039542425.1 of Pseudonocardia yuanmonensis. Classification (NCBI taxonomy): domain Bacteria; kingdom Bacillati; phylum Actinomycetota; class Actinomycetes; order Pseudonocardiales; family Pseudonocardiaceae; genus Pseudonocardia; species Pseudonocardia yuanmonensis. The sequence continues at coordinate 337,068 of NZ_BAABIC010000006.1, read as the reverse complement.
CACGTGCAGCGCCGGATCGGTCACCTCGCGCTGCACGATCCACGCGTCGCAGCCCTCGGGGACCCACGACCGCACCCGGTCCGGCCAGTCCTCGCCGCGCACGTGCAGCCAGGACCCGAGCAGCTGGGCCCGTCCGCCGGGCCGCAGCCGGTCGGGGAGGTCGCGCAGCAGCCCGGCCAGCGCCGCGTCGCCGGCCTTCCCGGAGTCGCGGTAGACGTACTCGACCCGCGCGGGACCGGGCACGAACGGCGGGTTGGACACGACGGCGTCGAACCGCCGGTCGGCGACGGGCTCCAGCCACGGCCCCTCGACGAGGTCGACGTTGTGCACGCCGGACAGCGCGAGCGTGGCCCGGGCCGTCGCGAGGGCGCGCGGCGCCACGTCCGTGGCGGTGACCCGTCCGGAGAACCGGCTGGCGTGCAGGGCCTGGACCCCGCACCCGGTGCCGAGATCGAGAGTGTCCCGCACCGGCGTGCGCACCAGCGACGACGCGAGCGTCAGCGACGCCCCGCCGACGCCGGTCACGTGGTCGCGGTCCTGCCGGGCGGCCGGGGTGTCGAGGTCGGAGAGGACGTACCAGAGCGCCTCGCCCCCGGCGTCCTCCTCGCCGTAGGGGCGCAGGTCCATGGCCGCACGCACGCCGTCCGCGGTCCGGCTGAGCAGGCCGCCCTCGACGAGCGCGTCGACCTCGGGCAGCGGCGGCGCGGCCTCGGTGCCCCCCAGCAGGAACAGGCGGACGAGCGCGCCCAGGCCGCCGGCCTCGCGGGTGGCCCGGGCGGCAGCCTCGGGCTCGCCACGGGTCAGGGCCGCGTGGGCGCCCGCACCGAGCAGGTCGCGCACCCCGGTCGTGGTGAACCCCTGCTCCAGCAGGCTGTCCCGGAGCCGGGCGCAGAGATCGTCGGACAGGGTCGGGTCGGGGGCCGGGGTGGGCGCGGGGGCGTTCACCGGCCCATCCTCACCGATGCCGGTTCGCGCAGGTCACCGGGTACCGTGGGCCCGTGCTGAGCCTCTCCCAGGACGCCGCCGCCGACGCGCTGCTCGACCGCGACCCGCTCGCCCTGCTCACCGGCATGCTGCTCGACCAGCAGATCCCGATGGAGCGCGCGTTCGCCGCGCCCGCGGAGCTGGCCCGGCGCCTGGGCACGGAGACCCTCGACGCCCGGCAGATCGCCGGCTACGACCCGGAGAAGCTGGTCGAGGTCTTCGCGGAGAAGCCCGCTCTGCACCGCTACCCGCGCTCGATGGCGGGCCGCGTGCAGGCGCTGCACCAGGCGATCGTGGAGCGGTACGACGGCGACGTCACCGGCCTCTGGTCGGACGCGGCGGACGGCAGGGAGCTGTTCCGTCGCCTCTCGGCGCTGCCCGGGTTCGGCACCCAGAAGGCGCAGATCTTCGTGGCGCTCCTCGGCAAGCAGCGCGGGGTCACGCCCGAGGGCTGGCGCGAGGCCGCCGGGAACTACGGCGAGGAGGGCTCGTTCCGGTCGGTGGCCGACGTGGTCGACCCCGGGTCGCTGGAGAAGGTCCGCGAGTTCAAGCAGGCTGCCAAGGCGGCGAAGAAGGCGGCGACGTAGGGAGCGGCCGGGTCGGCGGCGTGACGCGGTGCGGGACGTGCCCCGCGCCGTGATCGCCCCGCAGTAGCATCGGCGACGTGCACAAGGTCCCGACCGACCGCCGCGAGATGCGGGTCATCGACCCGGATCAGGTGTGCGACGCGACCGCCGTGCTCGCCGACACCGAACAGGTCCAGCACGCGGCCACCGTCCTCGACGCGCTCGGCGAGGTGAACCGGCTGTCGATCCTGCTGGCGCTGCAGCACGCCGGCGATCTCTGCGTGTCCGATCTCGCGGTCGCCGTCGGGATGAGCGACAGCGCCGTGTCGCACGCGCTGCGGCTGCTGCGGGCGCACGGCATGGTCACCGCGCACCGCGAGGGCAGACTGGTGCGCTACCGCATCTCCGGGGGCCTGGCGAAGCGGCTGCTCGAGGTCGTCTCGGAGGAGGCCGTCGGGCCGGTGCGGCTGCACGCGCACGGCGCGCACGACGAGTCCGAGGGCGGCGCCCCGGAGCCCGGACGGGCGGGCTGATCACCGCTCCTGCGCAGGTGCTTCCCGGACGTGTGGCGGGACGCAGACCGTTCTCGGGTCGACGCGCGTACCGTCGAGGCGAGTGACACGATGGGGAAGGAGGTGGTCCGGTGACGACCGAACCCAGTCGCTCGACGGGACGGGGCGCCGATCCCGTTCTCATCACGGACGCGCAGCGCTCCTACGAGGAGGAGCTCGCCACCCGGAAGCGACGCTACAAGATCATGATGGGGATGCGCATCCCCTTCATGATCCTCGCCGCCGTCTTCTACCAGATCCCGTGGCTCGCGGTCACGCTCCTGGTCATCTCGATCCCGCTCCCGTGGATCGCGGTGCTCATCGCCAACGACCGCCTGCCGCTGAAGACGGAGAAGGTCAACCGGTACCGGGGCGAGCGGCTCGAGCTGGAGTCGAAGGAACACCCGGTCATCGAGAGCGGCAACAACCCCTGAGCGCCGGCCCGCGAGTCGGGGTGTGGGCTTCCGCGAGTCGGGCTCTGCGCTTCCGCGAGTCGGGCTCTGCGCTTCCGCGAGTCGGGGTCTGGGCTTCCGCGAGTCGGGCTCTGTGCTTCTGCGGGGTGGTGACCGGTCACGACGCGAGCTCCACCGCGACCCGGGCGGCGAGGCGGGCGTTGGCCCGGACCAGGGCGACGTTGGTGGCGAGGCTGGCCCCGTCGCTGGCGGAGTGGAAGTGCTCGAGCAGCGCGGGCGTGACGTCCTTGCCCGTGATCCCGCGGTCGGCGACGAGCCGCAGCCCCTCGGTGAGCAGGCGCTCGTGGAGGGCCGCGTCGAGCTCGTCGGCCTCGGGCACGGGCCGGGCCAGCACCATCCCGGACCCCGGCCCCAGCACGGCGTGCGCCCGCCAGGCCGCCGCGGCGTCCTCGGGCGAGTCGACCCGCCAGGGCACGGGGAAGCCGGCGTCGCGCCGGTAGAAGCCGGGGAAGCGGTCGGTGCGGTAGCCGAGCACCGGCACGGACGAGGTCTCGAGGACCTCCAGGGTCGCGCCGACGTCGAGGATCGACTTCACGCCCGCGCACACGACCAGCACCGGTGTCGCGGCGAGGGCGGGCAGGTCGGCGGAGACGTCCCAGGTCTCTCGGGCGTCGCGGTGCACGCCCCCGAGCCCGCCGGTGGCGAAGACCCGGATCCCCGCGAGGGCGGCGAGCCGGGCGGTGGCGGCGACCGTCGTCGCGCCGGAGCGCCCCAGCCCGGCGGCGGCGCCCAGGTCCCGCACCGACAGCTTCTCCAGCCCGGCCGCGCACACCCGGTCGAGCTCGGCGGCCGCGAGTCCGACGTGCGGACGCCCGTCGAGCACCGCGATCGTGGCGGGCACCGCGCCCGCCGCACGGACCTCCTCCTCCAGCTCGTCGGCCACCTCACGGTTGCGCGGCGCGGGCAGCCCGTGCGCGAGCAGCGTGCTCTCCAGCGCGACGACGGCACCCCCGGACCCGAGTGCGGCGCGGACGGCGGGTGAGAGCACGAGATCGGGCACGTGGGGCATCATGGAGCACATGCCGACCCAGACGCTGCCCGACGTCGACACCCGGCCCCAGGGGACCGACTCGACCGGCTCGGACGAGCCGAAGATGTTCCACTACGTGAAGAAGTCCAAGATCGCCGAGAGCGCGGTCCTGGGCAACATGGTGGAGGCGCTGTGCGGGGAGCGGTTCCCGGTCACCCGCTCGCCCAAGCCCGGCTCGCCGGTGTGCCCGGACTGCAAGAAGATCTACGAGGGCCTGCCCTCCGGCGGGGACGGGGGCGAGTGACCTCCTGCTGAGCTCCTAGTCCTGGGGCCGGTGGCGCCCGGTCCGCCGCGTCGGCGTGGCGGACCGCGGGTCCTCCGGCCAGTGGTGCTTCGGGTAGCGGCCGCGCAGCTCCGCGCGGACCTGCGGGTACCCGGTGTCCCAGAAGGACTCCAGGTCGTCCGTCACGGCGGCGGGCCTGCCCGCGGGTGAGAGCAGGTGCAGCAGGACCGGGACCCCGGCGATCCGCGGCGTGGCCGTCCACCCGAACGCCTCCTGCACACGGACCGGCAGCACCGGCCGGTCGCCGGAGTAGTCCACCGCGACCCGTGAACCGCTCGGCACCGTGATCCGCTCCGGGGCGAGCCCGTCGATCCGGCCCGCGAGCGGCCAGCCGACCAGCCCGCGCAGCGCGGCCCCGGCGTCGACGGCGGCGAGGTCGGCCCGGCGCCGCGCGGAGGCGAGCGGGGCGGCGAGCCAGCCCGCCGGGTCGGCGGCCCCCGCCACCAGGTCCTCCTCGTCGACCGGCGGCCACTCCCCGCCGAGCGTGCGGTGCAGGAAGGCGAGCCGCGCGCGCAACGCCCGGTCCGCGGCCGACCAGCGCAGCAGGCCGGTGCCCTCGGCACGCAGCCCGGCGACCAGCGCCTCCCGCACGAGTGCGGGGTCGGGATCGCGCAGCGGCCGCTCCTCCAGCACGATCGCGCCGAGCCGGCGCACCCGCCGCGCGCGGACGTCACCGTCGGCCCAGGCGACCTCCTCGGCGTCGCCGACCAGCGCGGCGGCCACCTCCTCGGCCAGCGCCCGGTCGGCCGCCGCCGCCAGCCGCACCCGACCGTGCGCCGCCCCGGGCGCGCGGTCGGCGACCGCGACGGCGAGCCACTCCTGGGCCCCGAGCGCGGGATCGGGCACCTCGACGGCCGTGCCACCGGCCATCAGGAACACCGGCGCCTCCCCGGACCGCCGCCGCGCCAGGCGCTCCGGGTGGGCCAGCCCCGCCACCAGCGCGGCCGGTGCGCGCCCGTCGTCGTCCCGGGTGCCGCGCGCCTCGGGAACGAGCCGCGCGAGCCGGGTCACCTCCGCCCGCCAGCGCCCGGTGGCGGGATGGGCGCCGCCGCGGAGCCGCCCCAGCTCGGCGGCGAGGTCCGGGCCGGCGGCGAGGGTGTCGTCGTCGAGCAGGGCGACGATCTCGGCGGCCGTGCGCGAGCCGACGGCCGCGGCGCCGTCGAGCAGGGCGCGGGCCAGCCGCGGGTGCAGCCCGAGACCGGCCATCCGCTCGCCGCGCGGCGTGACGGCGCCGTCGGCGTCGACCGCCCCGAGCGCCCGCAGCACCTCGCGCCCGGCCGCCAGCGGGCCCTCCGGCGGGGCGTCCCACCAGCGCAGACCCGAGCCGTCCGGCGTGCCCCAGACGGCGAGGTCGAGGGCGAGCCGGGTGAGATCGGCGGTGCGGATCTCCGGCTCGGGGAACGGGGCCAGCACCTGCCCCTCCGCCCAGCAGCGGTACGCCTCGCCCGGCGCCTCCCGCCCCGCCCGTCCCGCCCGCTGGTCGGCGACGGCCGCGGACTCCGGGATCGTGACCAGCCCGGCGAGCCCGCGGCGGTGGTCGACCCGGGGCACCCGCGCGAGCCCCGAGTCGACGACGGCGCGCACCCCCGGGACGGTCAGGCTCGACTCGGCGATCGAGGTCGCCAGCACCACCCGACGCCCGTCACCGCGCAGGGCGGCGTCCTGCTCGGCGGGCCGCAGCCGACCGTGCAGCGGCAGCACCGGCACCCCGAGCCCGTCGAGCTGCCCGGCCAGTGCGGACCCGGTCCGGCGGATCTCGGGCACGCCGGGCAGGAACGCGAGCACCGCCCCGTCCGTCCGGTCGAGCGCCACGCGGATCGCGCGCGCCACGCACGCCTCGATCCGCTCGCCCCGCTGCGGCGGCAGGTGCCGGACGGCGACCGGGTGGGTCCGCGCCTCGACCTCCACCACCGGCGCGGGCGACGCGCCGCCGAGCAGTGCCGCGAGCCGGCCGGCCGCGACGGTGGCCGACGCGGCCAGCACCGGCAGGTCCGGCCGGAGCCCCTCCCGCGCGTCGAGCAGCAGGGTGAGCAGCAGGTCCGCGTCGAGGTGCCGCTCGTGGCACTCGTCGAGCACGACCGCCCCGACGGCCGGGAGCTCGGGGTCGCGCGCCAGCCTGCGCAGCAGCAGCCCGGAGGTCACCACCTCGATGCGTGTGCCGGCCGAGGTGCGGGAGTCGCCGCGGACCGAGTAGCCGACGCGGCCGCCGACCTCCTCGCCCAGCAGTGCGGCCATCCGCCGGGCGGCTGCCCGGGTCGCGACACGCCGGGGTTCCGCGACCACGACCCGTCCGTCGACGGCGTCGGCCAGGGCCAGCGGGACGAGCGTGGTCTTGCCGGTGCCCGGCGGCGCGACGAGGACGGCGGTGCCGTGTGCGGTGAGCGTGCCGGTGACCGCGGCGAGCGCCGCCCGGACGGGCAGGTCGGGGAGCGCGCCGGGATCGGCGACGAGGGCGGGCACGTCCGCAGTGTGCCCGCCGGACCGGTGAGCGACGGCGGTGGGCACAGCAGGGGACACGAGCGGAAGGTCCGGCCGGGGGCGCGCACCGCGGGGCAGGGGCGGGCGCGGGCGCCGGGTGGTGCAGCGGCGGGCCGGGGCCCGCCGGTCCGGGTGGGTCTTGTCAGACCTCGGTGCCGCTGTCGGCGCGGCGCCGCGTCGTGGCATCGACCGCGGCGCGGGCGCGCGCGAGGTTGCGGCCGACCAGGGCGAGGATGCCGACGGTGCCGCCGACGCTCAGCAGCACGGCGAGCGCTCCGCCCGCACCGCCGACGGCGGCCGCCACGATCACCATGACCAGGGCGATCACGGCGAAGACGGCGCGGGCGGTGCGGACCTCGGCGGGGGCGGCGCGACCGGCGCCGGCGGTGTTGCGGAAGCGGTGGTCGAGATCGGGGAACTGACCCACCAGGCGGCGCTCGAGCTCCTCGAGCTGCTGGCGTTCGGCATCGGTCAGGCGCGGGGGGCGGGACTCCGGGACGCTCACCCCTCCTGCATACCCCTGACGTGCGGATCCCGACACTCTTGGGGCCTCGGGACCGTCACCCGGTCGGTGAACAGCCCTCCGTGCGGGGCGAGCGGCCACACCCTGGGGGAGGGCCCTATCTTAACGAGCGTTCATCACATATCGTCGCGGCATGAGCACCGCTGCCGACTCGTCCCGGGTCGCGGACGCCGCGCGGAAGGTCGTGCAGGAGCACGACCCGACGAGCGTCCCGACGCGGGAGTTCCTCGCCGCCTGTTTCGACGCCGGCCTCTCCTGGGTCCACTTCCCCGAGGGCCTCGGCGGCCTCGGCGTCTCCCGCGGCCTGCAGGCCGTGGCCGACGGGATCCTGCAGGACGCCGGCGGTCCCGTCCCGTTCGCCCTGAACCCCATCGGCTACGGCATGGCCGCGCCGACCCTGCGTGAGCACGCCCAGACGGACGAGCTCAAGCGCGAGTGGCTGCGCCCGCTCGCGACCACCGAGCACATCTGGTGCCAGCTGTTCTCCGAGCCCGGTGCCGGCTCCGACCTGGCCGGGCTGGCCACCTCCGCCGTCCGCGACGGCGACGACTGGGTGGTCAACGGGCAGAAGGTGTGGACCTCGCTGGCACACCGGGCCCGGTGGGCGCTGCTGCTGGCCCGCACCGACCCGGACGCGCCCAAGCACAAGGGCCTGAGCTACTTCGTCGTCGACATGAAGGGGCCGGGTGTGGAGACCCGGCCGCTGCGGCAGATGACCGGCCAGGCCGAGTTCAACGAGGTCTACCTGAACGACGCCCGCATCCCGGACGCCCACCGGCTCGGCGCGGTCGGCGACGGCTGGCGGGTCGCCATGACCACGCTGATGAACGAGCGCAGCTCCATCGGGGCCAGCGGCAGCCGCCGCGGCACCGGCACGATCGCCGATGCGGTCGCGCTCTGGGCCTCCCGGCCCGACCTGCACACCCCGGTGCTCGAGGACCGGCTGACGAAGCTGTGGCTGCGGGCCGAGGCCCAGCGGCTGACCTCCGAGCGCTCCCGCGCGACGGCGACGGTCGGCGGCCCGGGCCCCGAGGGCTCGGTGGGCAAGCTCGTCGGCGCCGAGCTGAACCAGCAGGTCTACGAGTTCTGCATGGACCTCCTCGGACCCGAGGGCATCCTGTACGACGACTACACGATGCGGGACATGGAGCGCACGGACGACTGGCGCGGGCCGCTGCAGCAGCGCTTCCTGCGCAGCCGCGCCAACACCATCGAGGGCGGCACCTCCGAGGTGCTGCGCAACATCCTCGGCGAGCGGGTGCTGGGCCTGCCCGGTGACCTGCGCGCCGACGCCGGCAAGCCCTGGAAGGAGATCCCCCGTGGCTGACCAGCAGGAGGCCCGCCCCTTCGTGTTCTCGGAGGAGCAGCGGGAGCTGCGCGCCGCGGTCCGCCGGTTCGCGGCCGACAACGCCGACGAGCAGACGGTCCGGCGGCTGATGGAGTCCGAGCCCGGGTTCGACCCCAAGGCGTGGACCCGGCTGGGCTCCGAGCTCGGCGTGCTGGGGCTGTCGGTGCCGGAGGAGCAGGGCGGGGTCGGCGGCACGCTCGTCGACCAGGCCGTCGCCGTGGAGGAGCTGGGCGCCGCGCTGTACCCGGGGCCGGTGTTCGGCACCGTCTTCCTGGCGATCCCCGCGCTCGTCGCGGTCTCGGACGGCCCGGTGCGGTCCGAGCTGCTCGGCCCGCTCGTGGAGGGCGCCCGGACCGCCGCGGTGGCCGTGGCCGACCGGGCGGGCGCGTTCGACCCGGCCGCGGTGACGGTGCAGGCCACCCGCGCCGGCGACGACTGGACGCTCTCGGGCACCGTCGAGCGCGTGGTCGACGCGGCCGCGGCGGACGACCTGCTGGTCGCCGCCACCGGTCCGGAGGGCGTGGCCCTGTTCGCCGTCGACGCGGCGGCGGGCGGGGTGGAGCGCACCGCGCTCACCACCCTGGACCTGACCCGCCGCCAGGCCACCGTGCGCCTCACGGACGCCCCGGCCCGGCTGCTCGCCGGCCCGGACGAGGCGGAGCGGGTGATCGGGCACGCACTCGTCGTGGGCTCGGCGCTGCTCGCCGTGGAGCAGGTCGGCGCGTCGCAGCACCTGCTCGACCTCACCGTGGAGTACGCGAAGGGGCGGCTGCAGTTCGGCCGGCCGATCGGCTCGTTCCAGGCCGTGAAGCACCGCCTGGCGGACATGCTCGTCGACCTCGAGCACGCCCGGTCGGCGGCCTACCACGCGGTGTGGGCGCTCGGCGACGGCTCGGACGACCCGGCGCTGGCGGCCAGCATCGCGCAGGGCACCGCGTCGGAGGCCTTCGCGCGGATCGCCGCAGACACCATCCAGCTGCACGGCGGCATCGGCTTCACCTGGGAGTACCAGGCGCAGCTGTACTACAAGCGGGCGATCACCGACGCCGCCCTGCTGGGCAGCGCGGAGCAGCACCGGGCGCGGATCGCGCGGCTCGTGCTGGACACCGCCTCGGGCGAGGGCGCCCCGTCCATCGCCACCGGCTGACCCCGCACGCACGAACGGCGCTCTCGCTCACTTGATGTGAGCGAGAGCGCCGTTCGTCTGTTCCGGGCGCGGGTCAGGACACGATGACGTACAGCCCGTATCCCACGATCAGGGCGCCGGCGGCCAGGCACAGCCCGGCGACGGCGGTGCCCGCGGCGGGGCTCAGCCCGCGCTTCCCGGCCGTGGCCGGCTGGCTCCGGGCCGACAGCCCGACCAGGGCGAACGAGACCAGCGCGATCAGCGCGACCCCGATGACCAGCGACGCGATCACGACGGTGCCGAGGGCACCCCAGGCGATGCTCATGCGTTCCTCCCTCAGGCCGCGATCCGGACCGGCGGCTCGGCCGGCTGCGGGGCGGGGACGTCGTTGACGTTCTCGGCGGTGACCGGCTTGCGCTTCGACGCCGCGTAGATCCCGGCGGCCACGGCGACGCCGGCGACCGCCACGACGATCGTGCCGACGGTGCCGCTCGACGCGACCCACGCCGCGGCGGCGCCGACGATGCCGGCCGCCGGCAGGGTCAGGATCCAGGCGATCGCCATCTGCCCGGCGACGCCCCAGCGCACCCCGGCGAGCCGCCGGCCGGCGCCGGCCCCGAAGATCGCGCCGGTGGCGACCTGCGTGGTGGACAGCGCGAAGCCCAGGTGCGACGAGCTGAGGATGACCGCCGTCGCCGCCGTCTCGGCCGCGAAGCCCTGCGGCGACTCGATGTGGCTGACCCGCTTGCCCAGCGTCCGGATGATCCGCCAGCCGCCCAGGTAGGTGCCGAGCGCGATCGCGATCCCGGCCGAGGCGATCACCCAGAACGGCGGGCCCGAGTTCGGGGCCAGCACGCCGGCGGTGATCAGCGTCAGCGTGATCACGCCCATGGTCTTCTGCGCGTCGTTGGTGCCGTGCGCCAGCGCGACCATGGACGCGGACACGATCTGCCCGGCGCGGAAGCCCTTCGTCACCGTGCCGCGGTCGGCGCGGGCGGTGGCGCGGTAGCCGATGTAGGTCCCGATCAGCGCGACGAGCCCCGCGAGGACGGGGGAGATCAGCGCGGGGATGACGACCTTGGTGACGACGGTGCCGAAGTGCACGGCGCCGACGCCGGCGGCCACCAGCGACGCGCCGATCAGCCCGCCGAACAGCGCGTGCGAGGAGCTCGACGGCATCCCCAGCAGCCAGGTCAGCAGGTTCCACACGATCGCGCCGACGAGCCCGGCGAAGATGACCACGGGCGTGATCCGGGACTCGTCGATCATGCCGCTGGAGATGGTCTTCGCGACCTCCACCGAGAGGAAGGCGCCGATCAGGTTGAGCACGCCCGCCACGGCGACGGCGACCTTGGGCCGCAGGGCCCCGGTGGCGATGGACGTGGCCATCGCGTTCGCGGTGTCGTGGAAGCCGTTGGTGAAGTCGAAGATCAACGCGGTCACCACGACCACGATGACGATGAGGGTCAGATCCATGACGCCGCCGCTTCTCCCGAGGTATTGCCGGATGAAACGGTAGGTTCACGCAGTGAACGGAAGGTGAACACACGGCGAAACCGAGATGCGGCGCGTGCGCCGTGCATCACGCGGGGCGCTCGGCCGGCCCGCCGTCCGGCTCACTGCCGTTGGCCCGGACGGTCGTGTCCTGAACTACGTATGGACGGCTCCGGATGGCGGGTGTGCAGTGAGGCCCCCGCGCGTCGCGCGGCCCGGACCCGGAGGTCCCCATGGCGAGGATGATGGTCGACTGTCGCACCATGCCGAGCGAGTCGAACTGCAGCCTGACGATCGCCGGCGAGCCCGACGAGGTGCTCCGCGCCGCCGTCGCGCACGCGGTGGACGTGCACGGTCACACGGACGACGAGGAGCTGCGGGACGGCATCCGCGCGGGGATGACCCCGGCCGCCGAGCAGCTGGAGGTCGCCGAGGGTGGGTTCGTGCAGGTCATCGAGTTCGAGGCGGACGATCTCGGGCGCTTCCGCGAGATCGAGGCGGAGTGGCTGGAGGGGATCGGCGACGCGCGGACGGCGATGTGGTCCGTCATGACCGTGGACCGGGAGCGGCCGGGCCACTACGTCCAGTTCGTCGGCTTCCCGGACTACGAGGCCGCGATGCGCAACTCGAAGCACCCCGCCACCCAGCGGATCGCCGAGCAGCTGGCGGGCCTGACCCGCGGCGGCCCGACCTTCCGCAACCTCGACGTCAGCCAGGTCATGGCGCCCTGAGCGCACGACCGGTGGCACCGGCCGGACAGCCGTGACCGTACCGCGATCAAGCCGGTGATCCGTCCCGGCGACTGAGCTGCGAGAATGCGATCGTGGACGTGCGCACGCGGATCCTCGACGCCGCGGTGGAGTGCCTCGCCGCCACGGGGTTCGACGGCACGTCGCTGAGCGCCGTGGCCGGGCGGGCCGGGGTGTCCCGGCCCACGGTGTACCGGCACTTCGGCTCCCGCGAGCAGCTCGTGGAGTCGGCCCTGCTGCGGCTCTCCGAGCAGATCGTGGAGCGGATCTGGGACAGCGCGCGCGGGGCGGGCTCGGCGGCCGAGCTCGTCGTCGAGACCACGCTGCGCGCCCGCTACGAGTTCCGCACGCAGCCGGCGCTCGCCCCGGTCGCCTTCCCGGACCGCTCGACGTTCGCGCTGGCCAGGGCCAGTCTCTCGGCCGAGGCGCTGACCATGACGAAGCGGTTCCTCAGCCCGGTGCTCCGGTTCCAGCCCGAGCTGGAGGCCGAGCTCGACGAGATCGCCGAGACCGTCATCCGGTTCCTGCTGTCCCTGGTGTGGTTCGACGGCGACGCGGCGGACGAGGACGCGTTGCGCGGCTACCTGCACCGCCGGCTGGTCCCGGCGCTCGGCATCCGGCCGGCCCCGGCGGCCCGGGCGGGACGCCGCGCTCACACCCGGCCGATGACCTCCGCCCCGTAGGCCTCGATCGTCGCCTCCCGGTCGTCGTGCATCGCGTAGATCGCGAACTGGTCCACGCCGAGCGCGGCCAGCTCGGCGAGCCGCTCCCGCTGCGCCGCGGGCGGCCCGAGCAGGCAGAACCGGTCGACGACCTCGTCGGGCACGAAGTCGGTGGAGCGGTTCCCGGCCCGGCCGTGGTGGCTGTAGTCGTAGCCGGCACGGCCCTTGATGTAGCCGGTCAGCTCGGCCGGGACCGCCGCGGAGGTCTCGCCGTAGCGGGTCACCAGGTCGGCCACGTGGTTACCGACCATGCCACCGAACCAGCGCGTCTGGTCCCGGGCGTGGGCGAGATCGTCGGTCACGTACGCGGGCGCGGCGACGCACATGGTGATCGCGTCGGGGTCGCGGCCCGCGTCCGCGGCGGCGGCGCGCACGGTCTTGATCGTCCACTCCACCAGGTAGGGGTCGGCGAGCTGGAGCACGAACCCGTCCGCACACCGCCCGGCCAGCGCGAGCGCCTTGGGCCCGTACCCGGCGACCCAGACCGGGACGGCCTGCGCGCCCTCACGGACCCACGGGATCCGGACCTCGGTGCCGCCGAGGTCCACGGCCCGCCCGGCCGTCAGCCCGCGGATCACCTCGATCGACGCCTCGAGCCGGGCCAGGGTGGTCGGCGGGCGGCCCTGCACCCGCATCGCCGAGTCGCCGCGCCCGATCCCGCAGATCGTGCGCGGGCCGAACATGTCGTCGAGCGTGGCGAAGAGCGAGGCGAGCACGGTCCAGTCCCGGGTGCCCGGGTTGGTCACCATCGGCCCGACGACGAGCCGCGAGGTCCGCTCGAGGATCCGGCTGTAGATCACGAACGGCTCCTGCCAGAGCACGTGCGAGTCGAAGGTCCAGCCGTACCCGAACCCGAGCCCCTCCGCCCGCACCATGAGGTCGACGACCGTCGACGCCGGCGGGTCCGTCTGCAGCACCAGGCCGATGTCCATCGCCCTCACTCCGATCAGCGCAGGTACTGGCAGGTGTCGCGGGGCAGGAAGGTGCCGTGCCCGGGCGAGCCGAGGTACTCGCCGCCGGCGATGATCACCTTGCCGCGGGAGAGCACCGTCTCGACCTTCCCCGTCGTGGTCCGGCCCTCGTAGCAGGAGTAGTCGACGGCCATGTGGTGTGTGGCCGCCGAGTGCGTGTGCTCCGCGGTGGGGTCGTAGATCACGATGTCCGCGTCGGACCCGGGCGCGATCGTGCCCTTGCGCGGGTACAGGCCGAACATCCGCGCCGGGGTGGCGCACGCGAGCTCGATCCACCGCCGCCGCGAGATGTGCCCGTCGACGACGCCCTGGTGCAGCAGGTCCATCCGGGTCTCGACGCCCGGCAGCCCGTTCGGGATCTTCGTGAAGTCCCCGCGCCCCAGCTCCTTCTGTCCCTTGAAGCAGAAGGGGCAGTGGTCGGTGGAGACCACGGAGAGGTCGTCGTTGCGCAGCCCCCGCCACAGCGCGGCCTGGTGCTCGACCGGGCGCAGCGGCGTCGAGCAGACGTACTTGGCGCCCTCGAAGTCCGGCCGGGCCAGGTCGTCCGTGGACAGGAACAGGTACTGCGGGCAGGTCTCGGCGAAGGCGTTGACGCCGCTCTCGCGGGCGTGCGCGATCTCCGCGAGCGCCTGCTGGGCGGACAGGTGCACGACGTACAGCGGCGCCCCGGCGACCCGGGCGAGCTGGATCGCGCGGTAGGTCGCCTCGGCCTCGAGCAGCGCGTGCCGGACGTCGCCGTGGTAGCGCGGGTCGGTCTGCCCGCGGGCCAGCGCCTGCTCGGCGAGCACGTCGATGGCGATGCCGTTCTCCGCGTGCATCATGATCAGGCCGCCGGTCTCGCCGGCCTTCTGCATGGCGCGCAGGATCCTCCCGTCGTCGGAGTAGAAGACGCCGGGATAGGCCATGAACAGCTTGAAGCTGGTCACGCCCTCGCCGACGAGCACCTCCATCTCCTTGAGCGAGGACTCGGTGACGTCGGCCAGGATCATGTGGAAGCCGTAGTCGATCGCGCACTTCCCGGCCGCCTTCTCGTGCCAGGCGTCCAGGCCCTCGCGCAGCGAGCGGCCGACCGACTGGATCGGGAAGTCGATGATCGTGGTCGTGCCGCCCCAGGCCGCCGCGCGGGTGCCGGTCTCGAAGGTGTCCGCGGCGAAGGTCCCGCCGAAGGGCATCTCCATGTGCGTGTGCGCGTCGACGCCGCCCGGGATCACGTACCGGCCGCTCGCGTCGAGCTCGGTGTCGGCGCGGAAGTCCAGCGCACCGGGCGCGGCCAGCGCGACGACCTTCTCGCCGTCGACCAGGACGTCGGCGACCACCTCGTCGGCGGCGGTGAGCACGGTGCCGCCGCGGATCGCCAGGGTGCTCACGGCGCCTCCTCCGGGGTCGCGGCCGACAGGGCGTCGACCAGGATCGCCAGCCCCTCCTCGGCCTCCTCGGCCGTGAGCGACAGCGGGGGAGCGATGCGCAGGACGTTGCCGTGCAGGCCGCCCTTGCCGACCAGCAGCCCGCGCTCCCGGCAGCCCTCCAGCACCGCGACGGCGAGCGCGGGCGCGGGCCGGCCCGGTGTGCCGGAGCCCGGCTCGACCAGCTCGACGCCGACCATCAGGCCCTTGCCCCGGACGTCGCCGACGATCGGCGACGGCTGCGCCCTCAGCCCGTCGAGCAGGATCGGGCCGACCTTGGCCGCGTTGGCCTGCAGGTCGTGCTCCCGCAGGTGCCGCAGGTTCGCGAGCGCGCCCGCGGAGGTGATCGGGCTGCCGCCGAAGGTGGAGATCGAGTTCGCGGGCAGACCGTCCATGATCGACGCGGGCGCGATCACCCCGCCCATCGACAGCCCGTTCCCCACCCCCTTGGCGAAGGTGACGATGTCGGGGGTGCCCCCGTGGGCCTGCCAGCCCCAGAAGTGCTCGCCGGTCCGGCCCCAGCCGGTCTGCACCTCGTCGGAGATCCAGAGGATGTCCCGGGCCCGCAGCACCTCGGCGAAGGCGCCGAGCACGCCGTCGGGCCCGGAGGTGAAGCCGCCGACGCCCTGGATCGGCTCGGCGATCAGCGCGGCCACCCGCCCGTCCGTCTGGTCGAGCACGTCCTCGAGGTCGGCCACGCACGCCCTCACGAAGTCCTCGTCGGACAGATGTGCGAAGGGCGACCGGTACCGCTGTCCACCGTGGACGTAGTAGACCTGGAAGGGGGAGAGCGAGGTCGGCGACCAGGCGCTGTTGCCGGTGATCCCGATCGTCGAGAAGGACCGGCCGTGGTAGCTGTTGCGCAGCGCCAGGATCTGGTTGGCGCCGTTGCGGGCGCTGGCCAGCAGCAACGCGGCGTCGTTGGCCTCGGTGCCGCTGGTGGTGAGGAAGACCTTCGCGTCGGGGATGCCGGAGAGCTCGGCGATCTCCTCGCAGAGCTCCACCATCGGCCGGTTCAGGTAGAGCGTCGACGAATGGACGATCTTCGCGGCCTGCGCGGCGACGGCCTCGGTGACCGCCGGCAGCGCGTGCTCGGTCATCGTGGTGAGGATGCCGCCGAAGAAGTCCAGGTAGCGGTTCCCGTCGGCGTCCCAGACGTGCCGGCCGGAACCGTGGTCGAGCTCGATCGGGTCGGCGTAGTAGAGCGCCAGCCAACTGGGCAGGACCGCGCGGGTCCGGTCGTACAGCTCGCTCATGACTCGACCAGCGGGCCGTACGCGTCGGGCCGGCGGTCGCGGTAGAAGGCCCAGAGCTGCCGGACCTCCTCGATCATGTCCAGGTCCAGGTCACGCACGATCAGCTCCTCGTCCGTGCCGGAGCCGACGTCGCCGACGAACTGCCCGCGCGGGTCGACGAAGTAGCTGGTGCCGTAGAAGTCGTTGTCCCCGTACTCCTCCACGCCGACCCGGTTGATCGCCGCGACGAAGTACTCGTTGGCCACCGCGGCCGCCGGCTGCTCGAGCTGCCAGAGGTAGGCCGAGAGCCCGCGGCTGGTCGCGCTGGGGTTGAACACGATCTCCGCGCCGGCCAGGCCGAGCGCCCGCCAGCCCTCGGGGAAGTGCCGGTCGTAGCAGATGTACACGCCGACCCGGCCGACTGCGGTGTCGAACACCGGCCAGCCGAGGTTGCCCGGCTTGAAGTAGTACTTCTCCCAGAAGCCCTTGACCTGCGGGATGTGGTGCTTGCGGTACTTGCCCAGCACGGTGCCGTCGGCGTCGATCACCGCGGCGGTGTTGTAGTAGTTGCCGGCGCTCTCGACCTCGAAGACCGGCACCACCAGCACCATGCCGGTCTCCCGCGCCAGCGCCTGCATGCGCTGCACGGTCGGCCCGTCGGGCACCGGCTCGGCCCAGCGGTAGTGCTCGGCCTCCTGGACCTGGCAGAAGTACGGGGCGTTGAAGACCTCCTGGAAGCCCATGACCTGGGCGCCCTGCTCGGCGGCGGCGCGGGCGTAGGACTCGTGCACGTCGATCATGGACGCGGTGTCGCCGGTCCACTTGGCCTGCAGGATCGCGGCCCGGACAGTACGTGCCATCGAAGCCCCCCTTCGCACGGAACGTGAGGCGGTCACCTTGCTGCCGGGACGGCCCGCCGCGCAAGGGGCATCGGCACCGCGACCCGTGATCGTCACGTGCGGTGCGCGGCCCGTGCCCGTCCCGTGATCCCGTTGCCGAGTCGTGACCGCACCGGGCCGGATGGGGGCACTGGGAACCTGTCGGTAACGCCGCCGTCATGCCAACCTCTCAGGATTCGCCTTCGTCCGGATCACCGGGGCGAGCGAGGGGGTGCGATGCGGAGCAGGGGTTGGCTGCGCAGCGGGGCGTGGGCCGTGGCCGCCTTCGTCCTGCTCGTCGCGCTGTGGGAGCTGGCCAAGCTCGTGCTCCCGGCCGACGGGGTCACGGTCGGCGGCACCCGGGTCCTGCCCCGGACGGACGACGCCGCGATGCCGCACGTGTGGACCGTGCTCGCGAGGCTCGGCGCCCCGGAGGTCGCGGGGGCCGCGGACCCGCGGTCGGTCGGGGCGGCGATCGCCTCGGGCGCGCTGTTCACGCTCGGGCTGGCGCTGGGCGGGCTGGTGCTCGGCGGGATCGCCGGGGTGCTGCTCGCCCTGCTCATGCAGCGTTTCGCCGTGGCCGAGAAGGCGGTGCTGCCCTACGTGATCGCCTCGCAGACCGTCCCGCTCATCGCGATCGCGCCGCTGGTCGTCGGGTGGGGCGGCAAGATCGCCATCGCCGGCTGGGCCTGGGAACCCTGGGCCAGCGTCATGGTGATCTCCTCCTACCTGGCCTTCTTCCCGATCTCGGTCGGCATGCTGCGCGGGCTCACCTCGCCGCGGAAGGCGGACGTCGAGATGTTCCGCAGCCTGGCCGCGGGCTGGTGGACCACGCTGCTGCGGCTGCGGCTGCCGGCGTCCGTGCCCCACGTCGTCCCGGCCGTGCGCCTGGCGGCGGCCGCCGCGGTCGTCGGCGCGATCGTCGCGGAGATCTCCACCGGCACCCGCGGCGGGATCGGACGGTTGATCATCGAGTACGCCCAGTCCGCCACCGGCGACCCCTCGCAGATGTACGCCGCCATCCTCGGCGCGGCCGTCCTGGGCCTGGTGGCCGCCGGCGCGGTCGGGCTGCTGGAGCTGGGGCTGCGCCGCTACCGGGGGAGTGTCGCGTGAGCACGGAGGCCACCGCGGAGACGAACGGGACACACGGGACGCAGGCCGTCGAGCTGCAGGGCGTCGACAAGAGCTTCGGCTCCGTGCGGGCGCTCTCGGGCGTCGACCTGACCGTCGGCGCGGGCGAGTTCGTCTCGCTGATCGGCCCGTCCGGCTGCGGGAAGTCGACGCTCCTGCGGGTTGTCGCGGACCTCGAGGAACCGACGACCGGGACGGTCGCGGTCACCGGTCTCACGGCTCGGCAGGCGCGGCTCGCCCAGCGCTACGGCATCGCGTTCCAGCAGGCCGGCCTGCTGGACTGGCGGACGGTCGCCGAGAACGTCGAGCTGCCGCTGCAGGTCCACGGGGTCGGGAAGGCGGAGCGCCGGCGCCGGGCGGTGGAGCTGCTCGAGCTCGTCGGGCTCGCCGAGTTCGCCGGGTCCCGGCCGGCCGAACTCTCGGGCGGCATGCAGCAGCGGGTGGCGATCGCCCGCGCGCTCGCGCCGAGCCCCCGGCTGCTGCTGATGGACGAGCCGTTCGGCGCCCTCGACGAGATGACGCGCGAGCGGATGCAGGCCGAGCTGCTGCGGATCGCGGGGGAGACCGGCGCCGCGGTGCTGTTCGTGACGCACTCGATCCCCGAGGCGGTCGTGCTGTCGGACCGGGTCGTGGTGATGTCGCCGCGGCCGGGCCGGATCACCGAGATCGTGTCCGGCAGGCGCCCGCCGGTGGCCGGCGACGACCTCGTGCCCGACGCCGTCGAGGACGTCCGCGAGACGGGCGCGTTCTTCGAGGCCGTCACCGCGGTGCGGGAGGCGCTGCGCAAGGGCGCGGCAACGGAGGGGCACGCGGGATGAGCGCGCCGGTCGAGGGGACGACCGCCGCGACCGCCGCGCCGGCCGCGACCGCCGCGGGCGGGGTCGGTGCGGTCGCGGGGCCGGGTCGCCGGTTCCGCGGCGCCTCGGTCGTGATCGCGCCGGTGGTCTTCGGCATCGCGGTCCTGGTGGTGTGGCAGCTGGTCGTGACGGTCGGCGGGCTGCCGGCCTTCCTCCTCCCGGCACCGACGGCGATCGCCGCGCAGATCGGCGCGCAGCTCCCGGTGATCCTCGAGACCGCGGCGGTCACCGGGGGGAACGCCCTGGTCGGGCTGGTCCTCGGGTTCGTCCTCGGGGTGCTGCTCGCGATCCTCGCGGCGGGTGTGCGGGTGGTGTCGGACCTGCTCACCCCGGTGGTGCTGGCCGCGAGCGCGATCCCGATCGTCGCGCTGGCGCCGGTGTTCACCACCATGTTCGGCTCCACCACGGAGATCCCGCGCCGGCTCGTCGTGATGGTCGTGGTCGTGGTGCCCGTCTACGTCTCGACGGCCCGCGGGCTCCGCCAGGTCCGCCCGGTGCACGACGAGCTGATGGTCGCCCTGGCCGCCACCCGCCGTCAGTACACCCGGTTCGTCCGGCTGCCCGGCGCGATCCCGTACGTGATGACCGGGCTGCGGCTCGCCGCGCCCGCCGCGGTGATCGCCGCGATCGTCGCCGAGTACTTCGGCGGGCTGCAGAACGGGCTCGGCAGCCGGATCTCCTCGGCCGCCGCCAACACCGCCTACGCCCGCGCGTGGGCCTTCGTCGCCGCCTCGATCGTCCTGGGGCTGCTGTTCTTCCTCGCCGGGCTGCTCGCCGAGCGGCTCGTGACACGCAACCGCCCCGGAGGTGGCTCGTGAGAACGTCCCGATCCCTTCGGACGGCCCTGGCGGCGGTCGGCGCCGCCGCTGCCGTCGTGCTCGCCGCCTGCTCCACCACACCCGCGGGACAGCAGGCCTCGGGTGGTGCCACGACCGCGGCCGGCGGCCTGCAGCCGGTGACCCTGCAGTTGCAGTGGTTCACCCAGGGCCAGTTCGCCGGCTACCTCGCCGCGATCGACCAGGGCTACTACCGGGAGAAGGGGCTCGACGTCCGGATCAAGGAGGGCGGCGTCGACATCGTCCCGCAGACGGTGCTGGCGCAGGGCCAGGCGGACTACGCGATCGCCTGGGTGCCCAAGGCCCTGGCCTCGCGCGAGCAGGGCGCCGCGATCACCGACGTCGCGCAGATCTTCCAGCGCTCCGGCACCCGGCAGGTGGCGTTCGCCGAGAAGGGGATCACCCAGCCCGCGCAGTTCGCCGGCAAGAAGATCGGCAACTGGGGCTTCGGCAACGAGTTCGAGCTGTTCGCCGGCATGACCAAGGCCGGGCTCAAGCCCTCCGACGTCACGCTCGTGCAGCAGCAGTTCGACATGCAGGCGCTGCTCTCCGGCGAGATCGACGCGGCGCAGGCCATGTCGTACAACGAGTACGCGCAGGTCCTGGAGGCGCAGAACCCGGCGACGGGGCAGCTCTACCAGCCGTCGGACTTCACCGTCGTCGACTGGAACACCGACGGCACCGCGATGCTGCAGGACGCGATCTGGGCGAGCACCGACAAGCTCTCCGACCCCGCCTACCAGGACCAGACGGTGCGGTTCATCGCCGCGTCGATCAAGGGCTGGGCGTACTGCCGGGACAACGTCACCGCCTGCCGCGACATCGTGGTCAAGGCCGGCTCCAAGCTCGGGGCCAGCCACCAGCTGTGGCAGGTCAACGAGGTCAACAAGCTGATCTGGCCGTCGCCCGCCGCGGGCGCCGGCACGATCGACCCGGCGGCCTGGGCGCAGACGGTGAACGTCGCCCGGACCGCGGTCAACGCCGACGGCCAGACGGTCCTGACCAAGGACCCCGACCCCGAGGCCTACACCAACGACTACGTCACCAGGGCGATCGACCTGCTCAAGAGCGAGGGGGTGGACGTGGTGGGTGCGAACTACCAGCCCGAGACCGTCACCCTGAACCCCGGCGGGAACTAGACCGCCACCCTGACGGGACGAGGCGCCCGGGCCAGCGCCCGGGCGCCTCGTCGTCCTCCGGGCGTCCCGCGAGTCGTGCCGTGGGCTTCCGCGAGTCGCGCCCTGGGCTTCCGGCGAGTCGCGCGCTGGGCTTCCGCGAGTCGCGCCGCTCGCGAGCCGGGCCCTGGGTTCCTGTGAGTCGCGAGTTCCGGCAGCGGGGGCGGGGAGTTCGAGTTCGTCATCGGGCTAGGGCGTGGCCCAGGGCGGGCAGACCGCGGCGCTGATCGCGCAGCAGCCGGCGACACCGGCTCCGTCGCTTCGAAGCATGATCGCTGTCTCGGACCGCTTCACCGCCAGATTCACGGTCAGAAATGGCGATCATGCTCGGGGGCAGGCGGCCGAGGGGAGAGCGCGACCGAGCGAGCCCGAGTCACCGCAGCCCAGGGCGCGACTCGCGGAAGCCCAGGGCGCGACTCGCGGAAGCCCACGGCGCGACTCGCGGAAGCCCACGGCGCGACTCGCGGAAGCCCACAGCGCGACTCGCGGAAGCTCACAGCGCGACTCGCGGAAGCTCAGAGCGCGACTCGCGGGAGCCCACAGCGCGACTCGCGGAGATGGGGACCGTGATGTGGGATCTCACGGCGGGCTCGATGCCTTCGGCGGACGGTGTCTGACCAGGTGATCTGAACGAGTGTTCTGTACGCCACACCCTCGGGACGGTCAGAACTGACTGTTTCGCTGCTACCGTTCCCTCAAGGCGACGGCGCTCCCGCGCGGGCACCGTCGGCAGCAGTCCGCTGCGACCACACCCGCGAGAGAAGGAGCTCGACCGTGCGTGATGCAGTCATCGTCGAAGCCGTGCGCACCCCCGTCGGCAAGCGCAACGGAGGCCTGTCCGGGGTCCACCCGGCGGACCTGTCGGCGCACGTCCTCACGTCGCTCGTCGAGCGGGCGGGCGTCGACCCGGCCGTCCTCGAGGACGTGATCTGGGGCTGCGTGTCGCAGGTCGGCGAGCAGACCCTGGACATCGCCCGCACCGCGGCGCTGGCGGCGGGCTTCCCGGAGACCGTCACCGGCGTGACCGTCGACCGGCAGTGCGGCTCCTCGCAGCAGTCCGTGCACTTCGCCGCCGCCGGCCTGATCGCGGGCCAGTACGACGTCGTCGTCGCCGGCGGCGTCGAGTCGATGTCCCGCGTCCCGATGGGCTCCTCGTCCAACGGCCAGAACCCGTTCGGCGAGAAGTTCCTGGCCCGCTACAACGGGGTGTTCCCCAACCAGGGCATCGGCGCCGAGATGATCGCCGAGCAGTGGGGCTTCTCCCGCACCGAGCTCGACGAGTTCTCCATCGCCAGCCACGAGAAGGCCGCGGCGGCGCAGAACGAGGGCCGCTTCGACGCCCAGATCGCCCCGGTCACGCTGCCGGACGGCACCGTCGTCAGCAAGGACGAGGGCATCCGCCCCGGCGGCACCGTCGAGGGCCTGGCCAAGCTGAAGACCGTCTTCAAGGAGGACGGCGTCATCCACGCGGGCAACGCCTCGCAGATCTCGGACGGCTCGGCCGCGCTGCTGATGACCACCTCGGAGAAGGCCGCCGAGCTGGGCCTGGCCCCGATCGCCCGCGTGCACACGGCGGTCCTGGCCGGCGCCGACCCGGTGATCATGCTGACCGCGCCCATCCCGGCCACCCGGAAGGCCCTGCAGAAGTCCGGCCTGAAGCTGGACGAGATCGGCACCTTCGAGGTCAACGAGGCCTTCGCCCCGGTGCCCCTGGCGTGGCTGAAGGACATCGGCGCCGACGTCAAGGCGCTCAACCCCAACGGCGGCGCGATCGCCCTCGGCCACCCGCTGGGCGGCTCCGGCGCGCGGATCATGACCACGATGGTCCACCACATGCGCGACAACGGGATCCGCTACGGCCTGCAGACGATGTGCGAGGGCGGCGGCCAGGCCAACGCCACCATCCTCGAGCTGCTCTGACCCCATCCGAACGAGGGCGCGGCGCCCGACCGGCGCCGCGCCCTCGGCACTTCCCCCACCGAGCTGGAGGTTCCTCCCCCATGGACATCACCGGACAGGTCGCGCTCGTCACCGGCGGCGCCTCCGGTCTCGGCCTGGCCACCGCCGAGACCCTGCTCGACGCCGGCGCGTCGGTCGTGATCGTCGACCTGCCGTCGTCGCAGGGCGCCGAGATCGCCGAGAAGCTGGGCGACAAGGCGCGCTTCGCCGCCGCCGACGTGACCGACGAGGCCCAGGTCACCGCGGCGCTCGACGTCGCCGCCGAGCTGGGCACGCTTCGCGTCGCGGTCAACTGCGCCGGCATCGGCAACGCGATCAAGACCGTCGGCAAGCAGGGCGCGTTCCCGCTCCACGCGTTCACCAAGGTCGTCACGGTCAACCTGATCGGCACGTTCAACGTGATCCGGCTGGCCGCTGAGCGGATGGTGCAGAACGAGCCGGTCGACGGCGAGCGCGGCGTCATCATCAACACGGCGTCCGTCGCGGCCTTCGAGGGCCAGATCGGGCAGGCGGCCTACTCGGCGTCGAAGGGCGGTGTCGTCGGCATGACCCTGCCGATCGCGCGCGACCTGGCGAGCGCGCAGATCCGGGTCAACACCATCGCGCCCGGCCTGTTCGAGACCCCGCTGCTGGGCGGCCTGCCCGAGGAGGCCAAGGAGTCGCTGGGCAAGCAGGTTCCGCACCCGGCCCGACTGGGCAAGCCGAGCGAGTACGGTCTGCTCGCCGCCCACATCGTCGCCAACCCGATGCTGAACGGCGAGGTCATCCGCCTCGACGGCGCCATCCGCATGGCGCCCCGCTAGGAGATCCGCATCATGAAGCGCACCCTCTACGAGAGCGACCACGAGGCCTTCCGGGAGTCGTTCCGGAAGTTCGTCGAGGTCGAGATCGCCCCGCACGACGAGCAGTGGAACCGGGACAGCATCGTCCCGCGCGAGGTGTTCGCGAAGGCCGGCAAGAACGGCTTCCTCGGTATGGACGTGCCCGAGGAGTACGGCGGCGGCGGGGTCAAGGACTTCCGCTTCAACGCCGTGATCATCGAGGAGCTCATGCGCGCCGGGTGCGGCGGCTCGGGCCTCGGCCTGACGCTGCACAACGACATCTGCATGCCCTACTTCCTCACCTACGCGAACGAGGAGCAGAAGAAGCGCTGGCTGCCCGGCATCGTCTCGGGCGACCTGATCACCGCGATCGCGATGACCGAGCCGGGCATCGGCTCGGACCTGGCCTCCATGTCGACGACGGCGCGTCGCGAGGGCGACCACTACGTCGTCAACGGGGCGAAGACCTTCATCACCAACGGGATCAACGCGGACGTCGTGATCACCGCGGTGAAGACCGACCCCACGCAGAAGCACAAGGGCATGTCCCTGCTCGTGCTCGAACGGGGCATGGAGGGCTTCGAGCGCGGCCGCAACCTCGACAAGCTCGGCCAGCACGCACAGGACACCGCCGAGCTGTCGTTCACCGACGTCCGGGTGCCGGTCGCGAACCGGCTGGGGGAGTCGGAGGGCCAGGGCTTCACCCAGCTGGTCACCAAGCTCCCGCAGGAGCGGCTCTCGATCGCCGTCGCCGGTGTCGCGGCCGCGGAGGCCGCGCTGACCTGGACGCTGGAGTACGTCAAGGAGCGCAAGGCCTTCGGCCAGCCGATCGGCTCGTTCCAGAACTCCAAGTTCGTGCTCGCCGAGATCGCCACCGAGATCGACCTGGCCTGGCACTACGTCGACGACTGCATCCGCGCGCTCAACGCGGACGAGCTCACCGCCGTCGACGCGAGCAAGGCCAAGTACTGGTGCACCGAGCTGCAGGGCCGGGTCGTCGACCGCTGCCTGCAGCTGCACGGCGGGTACGGGTACATGAACGAGTACCCGATCGCGAAGGCCTACGCCGACGCCCGGATCACCCGCATCTACGGCGGGACCACCGAGATCATGAAGGAGGTCATCGGCCGCTCGCTCGGCCTGTGACCCCTCCATGACCGGAACCGAACCCAGGACCCGGGCGCAGCGGACCAGCGACAGCCGCGCCCGGATCCTGGACGCCGCGGTGGCCGCCCTCGTCGAGGGCGGCTACTCCGGCGCCACCACCCTCACCATCCAGGCCGGCGCGAACGTGTCCCGCGGCCGCCTGCTGCACCACTTCCCCTCGCGCGACCTCCTGCTGGTCGCCGCCGCCGGGCACCTCGCCGCCAAGCGCGTGCAGGACACCGAGGACCGGCTCACCCGGCTGCTCGACGGGGAGGGCACCCGCGACGTCCGCGCGCGGGCCGACCGCGTCGTCGAGCTGTTGTGGGAGAGCTTCTCCGAGCCCCACTTCTGGGCCGCGATCGAGCTCTGGACGGCCGCGCGGTCCAATCCGGACATCGCCGAGGCGCTGCGCCCCACCGAGCGCGGTCTGGGCGCGGCCATCCGGGAGTCCATGGCGCGCATGTTCGGCGACGAGCTCGCCGGCCACCCGCGCTTCCGCCAGCTCCGCGACGTCCTGCTCACCAGCATGCGCGGGGCGGCCCTGACCTACGCCTTCGACCCGCGCGACCACGCCACCGATCCGCTGGTGGCACAGTGGAAGGACCTGGTCAGGACGCTGTTGGCGCTCTGACCGGATCCGGCGCCGAACACGGCGACGCCTCGTCACCCGTCCGGGTTCGAGGGGAGACATCCATGCAGATGCGCACTGCCGCACGCAGGGCCGCGACGGTCGGGGCCCTCGCCGTCCCGCTCGCCCTGGCGGCGTCCGGGATGGCGTTCGCGGGCGGGTCGGGCGGGCACGGACACGGTCACGGCCACGACTGCGACGGCGCCGGCCCGGTCGCGACCCAGGACGGCGGCCTGCTCGGGCTCGACGCCGACTTCAGCCCGGGGCTGAACGTCGGCGGCGTGCTCGGCAACGGGCCGACCGTCCAGCCGGTCCTGCAGGCGGACCTGTCCAACTCGGGGATCGTGCAGTCAGGCGGTGGCTGCACGGAGCCCGGTGTGGCGCTCCAGAGCCAGGACCTCGTGAACACGCCGCTCGACGTCAGCCCGGGCGTCAACGTCGGCGGTATCGGCGGCGGCCCGGTGAGCCAGTCGATCAGCCAGGTCGACCGGTCCGACTCCGGGACCCTGCAGGACGGCCCCGGGGCGGGCGGGTTCGCCTCGCAGCAGGGCGGCCTGCTCGGGCTCGACCTGGACGTGAGCCCGGCGATCAACCTCGGCGGCATCCTGTCCGGCCCGACGCAGCAGTCGATCACGCAGGCGTAAGGCGCGATCCGGATCACCCACCCGGAGCCGTGAGTCCGGAGGGAGGAAGGTTAGCCTGCCCTCAGTATAGAGCCTCGCCGACCGTGCCCGACGCCCGGGCACCGAGAGGACACGATGACCGTCGCGCCCACGCACTCCCCCGACCACCGGCGCGCCGAGCGGGCGGCCGATGGTGTGGAGGTGGTTAGGAGCGGTTCGGCTGTCACCGCGGGATGCTCCTCGAGGACGCGACGATGCAGATCTCCTACCTCAAGGACCTGGTCACGTTGCGGAACCCGACCAGCCCCTTCACCTTCCTCGCCTACCTGCACGACAAGGAACGGCTGGTCGACTTCATCAACTACGGCAGCGCCTTCCCGACCCGGCTGGAGTTCCACGACTACCTGGAGTGGGCCGCGGAGCGTTTCGCGGGTGTGGTCGAGTACGGCGCCGAGGTCACCGAGGTCGTCCCGGTCGAGGGTGACGGGACCGTCGGGCTCGCCGAGGTGGTCGGCTTCCACGGCGACTCCGGCCCGGTGCGGATCCGGGCGCGCAACGTCGTACTGGCCACCGGGCTCACCCCGAACGTGCCGCGCGGGGTCACGCTGGGCCCGCGGGTCTGGCGCAACCGCGACCTGCTGCACCGGGCGCCCCAGCTGCGGACCGCCGCGCGCTGCGCCGTGATCGGCGCCGGGCAGAGCGCCGCCGAGACCGTGGACTACCTGCACCGGACCTACCCGGACGCGGAGGTCCATGCGGTGTTCGCCCGCTACGGCTACAGCCCGGCGGACGACAGCTCCTTCGCCAACCGGATCTTCGACCCGGCCGTCGACGACTTCTACGCCGCGCCGGACCCCGTGAAGAAGATGATCACGGGGTACCACGCGAACACCAACTACTCCGTGGTCGACCCGGACCTGATCACCGAGCTCTACCGGCGGCACTACCACGAGCGGGTCGCCGGGCGGGAGCGGCTGCGCTTCCACAACGTCTCCCGGGTGGCCGACGTCGTCGACGTCGGCGACCGGGTCGAGCTGGCCGTGGAGTCGCTGATCGACGCCGCGCGGGACGTGCTGACCGCGGACGTCGTCGTCTACGCGACGGGCTACCGGCCGACGGACCCGCTCTGGCTGCTCGACCCGGCGTGCACCCGTGACGACGCCGGGCGCCCCGAGGTCCGCCGCGACTACCGGCTGTCGACGGGCGCGACCCCGCAGGGCCGGCCCGTCGAGGTCGGGTTGTTCGTGCAGGGCGCGACCGAGCACACCCACGGCATCACCTCGACCCTGCTTTCCACGGTCGCGGTACGGGCGGGGGAGATCGCCGCGGCGCTGGCCGGCACGACCGCCCCCGCCCCCACGCGGGTGCTCACGGCCTGATCGGCACGGCTCGGCCTAGCCGAGCGCCTCGGCGAGCTTCGGGGAGACCTCCTCCGCCGCGTACGGCAGGCTCAGCGGGCTGGAGTAGCCCAGCGCGCCGGCGAACGGCGTCGTGTAGCCGCCCATGTTCACGACCCGACCCTGCTCCACGGCCGTGAGGTTCTGGAACACGGGGGAGTCGTACTGCTCCTGCGTGCGGCCCATCGACACGATCACGTCCTGGTCGAGCGGGGCCAGCGTCTCGGGGCTGAGCGTCTCGGTGGCGGCCGGGACGTCGAAGCCGAGCCCGGTGAACAGCTGGGCCCGCAGGTCGTCCGTGCCGAGCTTGTACGGGGTGCCGTCGACCATGAAGTCCATCGCCAGGGTCCTGCCGGCGAACGACGCCGCCGCCGTGTCCCTGAGCTTCTGCTCGGTCTCGGCGATCACCTGCTCGGCCCGGTCGCTGCGGCCCAGCGCCTGCCCGGTGATCCGGGTCTGCTCCTGCCAGGTCGCGGCGGCACCCTCGCCGGCGGGTGTCGGCGGGGCGATGGTCGGGGCGATCGAGGACAGCCGCTCGTAGGTCGGCTGGTCGATGTAGGAGTACACGCCGAGGATCAGGTCCGGTCTCAGCCCGGCGATCGTCTCCAGCGGCAGCTCGCTCGACGCCAGCGGGACCGGCTGCGCGCCGTTCTTGGCCGCGGCGGCCCACGGCCGGTTCTGCCAGTCGAACCCGCCGAAGAACTCGCGCTCGGCCAGCGGCACCACACCGAGAGCCAGCGCGAAGTCGCCCTCGTTGAAGCCGATGGTGACGACGCGGGTCGGCTCGGCCGGGATCGTCGTCTCGCCGTAGGCGTGGCGGATCGTCACCGGGAAGGCGTTCTGCGCGGCCGGGGACCCGGGCGCCGCGGTCGAGGGGGCCTGGGAGGGGCTGGAACACGCGGCGGCCACGAGCGCGGTCAGGGCGGCCGCGGCGAGCGCCCGCAGAGCGGTACGCCCGGCACGGCGGCCGGGACGGGGGACGTGCGACATGCGGGGTCCTTCCGGGACGACGATCACGATCCCGGTGAGGTTTGCCTAACCAATGGATGGTGTCAATTCGGCCCCCGCTCCGCCCAGGCCGCCCACAGCCGCGCGTACACCCCGTCCGTCGCGACGAGGGCCTCGTGCGTGCCCTGCTCGACGATCCGCCCCGCGTCGAGCACCACGACGTGGTCCGCGGCGGCGGCCTGGGTCAGCCGGTGCGCCACGGTGATCGCCGTGCGCCCCGCCAGCGCCCGCTCGGCCGCGGCCTCGAGCACCCGCGACCCGGCGCTGCCGGCCTCGGCGGTGGCCTCGTCGAGGATCGCGACCGGCGGATCGGCCAGCACGAGCCGGGCCAGGGCGAGCTGCTGCGCCTGCACCGCGGTGAGCGGGTGCGCCCCGGCCCCGACGACGGTGTCGAGGCCCTCGGGCAGCGCCTCCGCCCAGACCAGCGCGTCGACCGTGGCCAGCGCGGCGCGCAGGTCGGCGTCCGTGGCCGCCGGCCGGGCGAGCCGGAGGTCCTCGGCGAGCGACCCGGCGAACACGTGCACCTCCTGCGTGATCAGCGCGACCGTGCGCCGGATCCCGGCCGGGCCCAGCTCGGCCAGCGGGACCCCGCCCAGGTCGACGGCGCCGCGGGTCGGCTCGTGCACCCCGGCGAGGATGGAGGCCAGCGTGGTCTTGCCCGCGCCCGAGGCCCCGACGAGCGCGACCCGGGTGCCGGCCGGGACGTCGAGGTCCAGGCCGTGCAGCACCGGATGGCCCTCGACGTACGCGTGCTCGAGCTCCTTGGCGCGCACCCCGCCGTCGACCGGGACGCCCGGTTGTCCGGGCTCGGCCTCCGGGGGCAGCGACGCGACGCCGACGACCCGGGCCAGGCTCGCCGCCGCGGACTGGGCGACGTCGAGCAGGAAGAGCACCTGGTTGACCGGGCCGAACAGGTTGATGAAGTAGAGCGCGGCCGCACTCGCCGCGCCGACCGTCGCCCCGCCGGAGCGGACCAGCAGGAAGCCGGCCCCCAGCACGCCCGCGACCCCGACGAACTCGGCGGCGTTGAGCCGGCCGAAGAACCGGGTCTGGAGGACGACCACCTGCCGGTTGAGCTCGACGACCTCGCCCGCGCGCTCCCGGATCCGCTCGGCCCGCCGGGTGTGCAGCCGGAAGGCGCGCACGGTCCCGATCCCGCCCACGGTGTCCAGCAGCTCCTGCTGCTGCGCGCCGGCGGCGATCCGCTCGGCCGCGTAGACCGCCTGCGAGCGGCCGAGGTACCAGCGTGCGGTCCACGCCTGGACGGGCACGGCGAGCAGCGCGCCGACCAGGAACCGCCAGTCCAGCGCGGCCAGGCCGACCAGGGTCAGCAGGATGACCAGGGCCGCCCGCGCGAACTCCGGCACGGCCTCGCGGACCGCCTCGCCGACCGTCGTCACGTCCGTGGTGACCCGGGCGGTGAGGTCGCCGGAACCCGCCTCCTCGAGCCGCGCGAGCGGCAGCTCCAGGGCCCGCGCGACGAACCGCTCGCGCAGGGTGGCCAGCACGGTCTCGCCGACCCGGGCGAGCAGCCGCAGCCCGAGCACGGCCAGCACGCCCTGCGCGACCGCGACGGCGACCAGCAGCAGCACCGGGGCGGTGAGCGCCTCCGCGGAGCCGCCGGTCGAGTCCCGGCCCACCACGAGGTCGACGATCCGGCCCAGCAGGGGAGCGGTGACCAGGCTCGCCGCCGCCCCGCCCACCAGCGCGAACACCGCGGCGACCGCGCGCCCCCGGTGCGGCCGGACCAGCTCCGCCAGGGCGGCCCGGACGGCGGGGGCGTCGGCGACCGGGAGCAGCCGGCGCGCGCTCACGCGAGCACCAGGGCGCGGTAGTCGGCGTCGGCGGCGAGGAGGTCGGCGTGCGTGCCCTCGGTGCGCACCCGCCCCGCCTCCGCGACGACGACCCGGTCGGCCACCGCGAGCAGTGTCGGGCTGGTGGTGAGCAGCAGGGTGGTGCGGCCGGCGCGCAGCAGCCGCAGCCCCTCGGCGATCCGCGCCTCGGTGACGGTGTCGACGGCGGTCGTCGGGTCGTGCAGGACGAGCACCGGGGCGTCGGCGACCAGCGCGCGGGCGAGCGCGACCCGCTGGCGCTGCCCGCCGGACAGCGACCGGCCCTGTTCGGTGACGGCGGTGGCCTCGCCCTCCGGCAGGCTCGCGACGACCTGGTCGGCGCCCGCGGCCACGAGCGCGGCGGCGGGGTCCCCCGGCCCACCGGCCCGGACGTTCTCGGCGACGGTCCCGGCGAACAGGGCCGCCTCGTGCGCGGCGACGAGCACCGCGGCCCGGGCCTGCTCGGGCGGGTAGGCGGTGAGCGGGACCCGGTCGAGCTCGACCGTGCCCTCGTCCGGATCGGTCTCGCGCGCCAGCGCCGCGAGCAGGGCGGTCGCGGTGGCGGGCTCGGCCACGACGCCGACCAGCTCGCCCGCCCGGACCTCGAGGTCCAGCCCGGTCACCGGGCCGGTCCGCAGGCCGCGGACGGTCAGCGCGCCTGGGGAGTGCGCGGGCGGCTCGCGATCGCCCGCACCCACCGCGGGCGGGGCGGACAGCACGTCGGCGATCCGCTCCGACGAGGCGCGGGCCTGCGCCAGCCGGGCGTTGACGAAGCCGATCGCCCGCAGCGGGCCGATCAGGAACTGCGCGAGCCCGACGGCCGCGACGAGCCCGCCCACGCTGAGCTCGCCGGCCAGCGCCAGGCGCCCGCCGACGAGCGCGACCAGGGCGAGGAACAGGCCGTCGAGCAGCAGGACCGCGCCCTGGTACCAGGCCTGGGAGCCGCTGGCCCGCAGCGTCGCGCGCAGGGCCGCCCGGCTGGTGCCGGTGTAGCGGTCCACGGCGGCCGGGCTCGCGCCGATGCCCTTGAGCACCCGCACGCCCGTGACCAGGTCCGCGGCGATCCCCGACGCCTGGGCCGCGCGCTCCTGCTCCGGCCCGCTGCGGCGCTCCAGCGGCCGGCCGAGCAGGTGCAGCAGGAGGAGCAGGGGCGGAGTGCCCAGCACTATCAGCAGCCCGAGCGGCAGCGAGATCCGCAGCAGGGCGACGGCGGCGACCAGGAGGGCGGTGCCCTGGGCGAGCAGCAGCGGCAGGCCGAAGCCCAGGCCGGCGACCCGCTGGGTGTCCGCGGTGGCGATGCTGGCCAGCGCGCCCGGCAGCCGCCCGGCCTCGGCACCGCCGCGCGGGTCCAGCACCCGGTCGGCGATCCGCAGCCGGAGCGCGCGGTCGACTTGCCGCTCCGCGTGCCGGGCGCGGCGCGCCCCGAACCGGTAGCAGTGGGACAGGAACAGGAGGTCCACGCCGAGGACGAGGAGCCACAGCAGCATCGTCCGCAGGTCGCCGGACGCGACCCCCTCGTCGATCACCACGCCGACCAGCACGGGGACCAGCGCCTCCCCGGCCTGGTGCCCGCAGAGCAGCAGCACGGCGGCGAGGACGTGTCCCCGCTGGGGCCGCAACGACCCCCACCGGACGGACCGTCCGGTGATCTCCCCCCTCGACATGTGGGGAAGGCTAACCTCACCCCCTGACGGTCCCGGGTGCGGTTCCGCGCCGCGGCCGGCGACCTCCGGCGACGGGTCCTTCTCCGTTCGGGTCTTCTGCGGCTGCGCCCGCCGTCGGTAGCGTCGGTGCTCCTGCCCGTCGACGTGCGAGGAGTGCCATGTCCGACCTCACGACCCTGCGTGCGGTGAGCGGCCTGCCC
Organism: Pseudonocardia yuanmonensis; assembly: GCF_039542425.1. Lineage (NCBI taxonomy): Bacteria > Bacillati > Actinomycetota > Actinomycetes > Pseudonocardiales > Pseudonocardiaceae > Pseudonocardia > Pseudonocardia yuanmonensis. The sequence continues at coordinate 304,977 of NZ_BAABIC010000006.1, read as the reverse complement.
GCCGAGCCGCCGGCGCTGTCCGCGTCCACGCTGGTCCTCATTGACTGCCAGAACACCTACACGCGCGGGCTGATGGAGCTCGAGGGCGTGCAGGCGGCCCTCGACCAGGCCGAGGAGCTGCTCGACCGGGCGCGCGGCGCCGGTATCCCGATCGTGCACGTCCAGCACGACGCCGGTCCCGGCTCGCCCTACGACGTCCGGGAGGAGATCGGCGCGATCGTCGACCGGGTCGCCCCGCGGGCCGGCGAGGCGACCGTCGTGAAGCACTACCCGAACTCGTTCACGGGCACGGAGCTGGACACGCTGCTCAGGCAGCACCCGGGGCGCCCGCTGCTGCTCGCCGGCTTCATGACCCACATGTGCGTCAACTCCACCGCCCGCGGCGCGTTCAGCCTGGGCTACGCGCCGACGGTGGTCGGGGGCGCCACCGCCACCCGCGCGCTGCCGGGCACCGGGGGCGGGCCCGAGGTCCCGGCGGCGGCGCTGCAGGCCGCGAGCCTCGCCTCCCTCGCCGACCTGTTCGGCGTGGTCGTGGCGGACCAGCGGGAGATCCCGGAGTGATCCGGACCGGACCGGGGGAACGATCCCGGGACCGGCGCCGAGTCCCTGCACGCAGGCACCTCCGCTCCCGGAGCGGGCCTGTCGGACGCCCTCGGCGAGGAGGATTCCTGCCGGCTCGGTCCCGCACCCGGACGCGCCTGCGGTGGGCGTTCCTGGCCGTCGCCCTGGTGGCGCTGTCCGCGTGCGGCTCCGGCTCCCCGGCGCCGACCCCCACGGCCCCGGCCGTGGACGGTCAGCTGGGACGGCAGCTCAAGGACGCCGTGACGGACGCCGGGGCCCTCGTGCACCTCCAGGAGCTGCAGACCATCGCGGACTCGAACGGGGGGAACCGCGCCTCGCCGAGCCCCGGGTACCTGGCGAGCGTGGAGTACGTCAGCGGCGTCCTGCGCGCCGCGGGCTTCGAGGTCGAGACCCCGGAGTACCAGCTGTCCCGGCGGCACGTCGGCGCCGACGGCCGGACGACCCTGCCGAACGTCGTCACGCAGACCCGCACGGGCGATCCCGCCCACGTCGTGGTGATCGGCGCCCACCTGGACTCCGTGGAGGAGGGGCCCGGCATCGTCGACGACGGTTCGGGCGTGGCGACGCTGCTGGAGATCGCGACGCGCCTCGGCCCGTCGCCGGCGGTGCGCAACGCCGTCCGCTTCGGGTTCTGGGGTTCCGAGGAGACCGGCGCGCAGGGCTCCACGGGCTACGTGACGAGCCTGTCGGACGAGGCCCGCGGGGCGATCATGCTCTACCTGAACGTCGACATGGTCGCCTCGCCCGGCGGCGGCTACTTCGTGCAGGGAGGCACGGGGGACGACGCGTCGTCGGCCGGTCCGCCCGGCTCGGCGGCGGTGGGTGACGTCCTCGCCGCCCAGCTCGCCGGCACGGGGGTGACCCCGGAGCGCATCAAGTTCGTCGGGGACGACGAGACGCCGTTCGTGGAGGCGGGCATCCCGTCGGCCGGCGCGGAGAACGGGGACAGCGGGAGGCGGACCGAGGAACAGGCGCAGGCCTGGGGCGGGCACGCCGGGGAGGTCTACGACCCCTGCTACCACTCGGCGTGCGACACGATCCGGAACGTCAACCCGGTGGTGCTCGACCGCTACCTGCACGCCATCGCCGGCACCGTCGCCCACTTCGCCACGACCACGGAGCCGCTTCCCTGATCGTCGGTCGTGGACGGGAGGGGGCGGAGATCACCGTCCCGGTCCACGACCCGACGATCACGCCGCCCGCTCAGCGGGTCAGCTCGGCCCACAGCACGTCGAGGTGCTCCGGGCCGGTGCCGAGGGCGCCGACGGCCACCCGGATCGCGTGGCGGCCGTCGACCGTGGTGTGGGTGAGGTAGGCCCGCCCGCCGGCGTTGACCCGCTCGAGCAGGGCGCGCCCGGCGGCGTCGTCCGGCTCGCCGTCCGGGCCGAGGACGTGCAGGCAGACCAGCGCGAGCGAGGGCGGCGCGGCCAGGGCGAACCGCGGGTGGGCCGCGACCCGGTCCGCGAGGTCGCGGGCCAGGGCCACGTGCCCGCGGATCCCGTCGCGCAGTCCCTCGAGCCCCGCGCCCTGCACGACCGACCACAGCTTGAGCGCGCGGAACCGGCGGCCGAGCGGGACCTGCCAGTCCCGGTAGTCGACGACCTCGCCGGACTCGGACGCGGCGTTGCGCAGGTACTCCGGCGTGATCGACAGCGCGGCGGGCAGGGCGGTGCCGTCCCGGACCCAGAGGAAGGACGCGTCGAACGCCGTGGCCAGCCACTTGTGCGCGTCCGTGCAGACCGAGTCGGCGAGCTCGGCGCCGTCGAGCACGTGCCGGAACTCCGGGCAGAGCGCCGCCACGCCGGCCCAGGCGGCGTCGACGTGCACCCACGCGTCCCCGGACACCTCGCAGACCTGGCGGACGGGGTCGATCGCCCCGGTGCCGGTGGTCCCGACCGTCGGACACACGAGCACCGGCCGCAGCCCGGCGGCCCGGTCGTCGGCGAGCATCGCGGCCAGCGCCTCGGCGGACATCGCCCGGGTGCCGGGGGCGAACGGCACGGTGCGCAGGGCCCGCGCGCCGAGCCCGGCGACCCGCACCGCCTTGGCCAGCGACGAGTGCGTCTCGGCGGTGACGTAGACGCGCTCGGTGCCCTCGACGCCCGTCTCCCGCCACTCCGGCGACGCGCGGTGCAGCGCGGCGAGCAGCGCCACCAGCGCCGCCGACGAGGCGGAGTCCTGCAGCGACCCGCCCCCGCCGCCGGCGAAGGTGAACCCCTCGCCGAGGCCGAGCGCGCGGGCGAACCCGTCGACGAGCACCTGCTCGACCTCGGTGCCGGCGGGCGAGGTGGACCAGAGCATCCCCTGCGCGCCGAGCCCGCCCGAGGCGAGGTCGCCGAGCAGCGAGAGCAGCGAGGCCTGGGCGGGGAAGTAGCCGTAGAACCCCGGGTGCTGCCAGTGCAGCGAGCCGGGGACGACGACGTCGTCGAGCAGGCCGGTCAGGGCGGCGCCGAGGTCGTCGGCGGGCTTGTCGGGCAGGTCCGCGGGCAGGGCCGCGCGGACCTCGCCGGGCTGCACGGCGGGCCGGACGGGCAGCTCCGCCAGCCCGGCGCGGTGCGCGGCGACCCAGTCGACCAGGGCATGGCCGAGCCGGCGGAACTCCTCGGGATCGAGATCGGGCACCCCGGCAACCTAGGTCGTGGGTGGCGATCGCCGCCACGGCGACGATCGCCACCCACGCTCGTCACACGGCGGGCTGCGAGACCAGCGAGCCGGCCTGGTTCTGCTCGCGCAGCGCGGTCTTGAGCACCTTGCCCGACGGGTTGCGGGGCAGGGCCTCGACGATCGCGACGCGGCGGGGCCGCTTGTAGCCGGCGAGGTGCTCCTTGCAGTACGCCTCGATCGACTCGATGGTCGGCGGGTCCGCCGGGTCCGCGGGCACGACGACCGCGAGCGGGGTCTCGCCCCACTTGGTGTCCGGCACCCCGATCAGGGCGACGTCGCCGATGCCCGGGTGCGCGGCCAGCACGTTCTCCACCTCGGCGCAGTAGATGTTCTCGCCACCCGAGATGATCATGTCCTTCTTGCGGTCGACCACGTAGTAGTAGCCGTCCTCGTCCTGCCGGACGAGGTCGCCGGAGTGGAACCAGCCGCCGCGGAAGGCCTCGGCGGTCTCCTCGGGCTTGTTCCAGTAGCCGCTCATGATCAGCGGGCCGCGGTAGACGATCTCGCCGATCTCGCCCGGCGCGACGTCGTTCATCTCGTCGTCGACGACCCGGACCTCGACGTTCGCCATCGGGGTGCCGACCGAGCCGATCTTGCGGATCGAGTCCTCGCCGCGCAGCAGGGTGGTGACCGGGCTGCACTCGGTCTGCCCGAAGGAGGTGGTGACCTGGGCCTGCGGGAAGGTGTCGATCATCGTCTGCAGCAGGGTGGTGGACGCGGGCGCCGCGCCCCAGGAGATCCGGGTCAGCGCCGAGAGGTCGCGCTCGGCGATCCCCGGCACCGCGCAGATCGCCGCCCACTGCGCCGGGACGCAGAAGCACGAGGTGACCTTCTCGCGTTCGAGGATGTCCAGGGTCTCGACCGGGTCGAAGTTCCCGGACCGCGGGATGACGACCGTGCCGCCCGCCGTGATCGCGATGTGCGCCCCCGCGACCCCGGCGATGTGGAACAGCGGCGCGGCGGACATCGACACGCCGTGCCCGCTCGTGCCGCCCAGCGTGGCGATGTTCGAGTAGGAGTGCAGGTAGAGGTTGCGGTGGCTGAGCATCGCGCCCTTGGGTCGCCCGGTGGTGCCGGACGTGTACATGATGAACGCGGTGTCGTCGTCCGAGTTCGGCAGCTCGACGTAGTCCGGCGACGCCGCCGCGAGCACCTCCTCCAGGTCCCCGCCGATCGTGATCACCTGCCGGACGCCCGGCGCCTTCTCCAGCGCCTTCTCCAGGGTGGGGGCCAGGCCCGCGTCGACGATCACGGAGACGGCGCCGGAGTCCGTGAGGGCGTAGGCGACCTCGTCGGCGACGAGCCGGAAGTTGATCGGCACGCAGATCGCGCCCGCGCGGACCGGCGCGATGTAGGCCTCGAGCAGGTCCGCGCTGTTCAGGCCCAGCACCGCGACCCGGTCGCCCGGGGTCACGCCACCGGCCGTGAGGGCGTTCGCGAGCCGGGTGATCCGGGCGTCCGACTCGGCGTAGGTCCGTCGGACGCCGGACCCGGCGTCGACGAACAGCAGGGTCTCGGGGGTCACGCGCGCCCAGCGCGCGACGATGTCGCTGAAGCTCATGCCACGGCCGACGATGGCGCCTGACTGCGTCGTCATGGCGCACAGCCTGCCCACTTGAGCGAACGTTCGGCAAGGTCCGTTCGGGCCGGAGCCGGACCGTTCAGGTCAGCGGCGCGCGGGCTGCAGGACCTGGGCGCCGCCGACCGGAGCGATCAGTGTGCGTAGCGGTCCCGCAGCTCCTGCTTGACGAGCTTGCCGGTGGGCGTCCGGGGCAGGAAGTCGGTGAAGTCGACGCTGCGCGGCGCCTTGTAGTGCGCGATCCGCTCGCGCACGAAGGCGATCAGCTCGCGCTCGAGCCCGGGGCCGGCGTCGACGCCCGGCGAGGGCTGCACGACCGCCTTCACCGACTCGCCCATCTCCGGGTCCGGCACGCCGATCACCGCGGCGTCGAGCACGGCGGGGTGGGTGACCAGGACGTCCTCGACCTCGCGCGGGTAGATGTTCACGCCACCCGAGATGATCATGAACGCCTTGCGGTCGGTGAGGAACAGGTAGCCGTCCTCGTCGAGGTAGCCCAGGTCGCCGGTGGTGGTCCAGGTCGGGTGGTCGGGGTGCGTGGCACCGGCCGTCTTCTCCGGGTCGTTGTGGTACTCGAACGGCCGGTCGTCCCGCTCGAAGTAGATGGTGCCGACCTCGTGGGGTGCGAGGACCTTGCCGTCGTCGGCGCAGATCCGCACCACGCCCAGGCCCGCCCGGCCGACCGTGCCCGGCCGCTCCAGCCACTCCTGGGAGTTGACGAAGGTGATGCCGTTGGCCTCGGTGGCGGCGTAGTACTCGTAGAGCACCGGGCCCCACCAGTCGATCATCGCCTGCTTGACCTCGGGCGGGCACGGCGCGGCGGCGTGGATCGCCACCCGAAGCGAGGAGTGGTCGTACTCGCGGCGGGTCTCCTCGGGCAGCTTGAGCAGGCGCACGAACATCGTCGGCACCCACTGGCTGTGCGTGACGCGGAAGCGCTCGATCGCGGCGAGCGCGGCCTCGGGGTCGAACCGCTCCATGACGACGACCGTGCCGCCGATCGCCTGGACCGTGGCGCAGAAGCGCAGCGGGGCGGCGTGGTAGAGCGGCGCGGGGGAGAGGTAGACGGTTTCGGTGTCGAAGCCGTACATCGGGCCGAACAGGTCGATGTAGGTGTCGCCCGGCTCGTCGACCGCCGAGTCCGGCAGCGTCGGCTTGATGCCCTTGGGCCGGCCGGTGGTGCCGGAGGAGTAGAGCATGTCCGCGCCGCGGGGCTGCTCGGGCAGCGGCTCGGCGGGCACGCCCGCGAGCGCCTCGTCGTAGCCGGCGTAGGCGTCCGAACCCGGGATCGGCCCGCCGAACGCGAGGCGGATGCCGACCTCGACGTGCTCGCCCACGGCCGCGGCGAGCCCGGCCACGCCCGCCGACACGATCAGGGCCTTGGCGCCGCAGTCCGTGACGATGTAGGCCGCCTCCGGCGCGGACAGATGGTGGTTGACCATCGTGATGTAGAGGCCGGAGCGGCGGGCCGCCCAGTAGATCTCGAAGACCCGCGGCGTGTTCTCGGTGACGACGGCGATCACGTCGCCGCGGCGCAGGCCCGCCTCGTGCAGGAACCGGGCCAGGCGTGCGGAGCCCTCCTCGAGCTGGCGGAAGGTCAGCGTCTCGCCGCTGCCCGCCATCACCACCGCGGGCTTGTCGGGGGTCGTGGCGGCGTGCGTGCCCGGGTACATGTCCGTCCTCTTCCTCGATCGACGTCCGGATGTCGGAGGGTCCGATCCTGGCAGACGATCGGCGGCGGCGGACGCAGGTGAGGCGGATCTCGCGGTCGGGCGGCGGGGGGAACGAGGGGGAGCGCCGGGGTGCCGCCCGGACGCGGTGGAGGGCCTCGCGGTGCTAGGCGGACGCGGCCGACCGCGCGCCGCTCTCGACGGACGGTGCTCCGGAACCGGCGCAGCGCTGCGCGGACACCACGGTGCCGCGTGCGGAGAACCGGTTGTGCAGGCGCAGGGTGGACTCGGGGGTGACGTGCTTCAACCGTGCGCAGACGGGACAGGTCCCGTAGCCGTCGGTGACCTTCGCGTTCACGTCTCGTGCCTCTCGTCGGGGCCGCTCACCGGATCGGGGTACCGGGGCGGGTCGGACGAGTCTACCGGTCGACGGAGCGTGGCGGGATCACCGCGACGAGTGGAATGCGCCGAACGGGCGGACGAGATGCGTCGGCGAGCGCAACGGACGAGCGTTCCGGGCCGGGCGGGAACGGGCCCGTGGTGCGCGGAAAATGGCGGCGCCGTCACGGTTCGGTGACGAAAGGCGCCGCCTTGTCACCGAACCGTGACGCGTGTTCCGCCGTGGGGTCAGTGTGCCGCGTGGTACGCCTCGAGAACATTGGACGGGATCCGCCCGCGCTCCGAGATCTTCATCCCCTGGGCAGCCGCCCATTCGCGAATCGCCTGGTTCTGCTGACGATCGGAAACGGGTCGGGAGGCGGGCGCGGACGAGCCCCCGGAGGCCCGCCGGCCGGAGCCACGGCGGGCCGCCGCAATGTACGGCGCCAGCGCCTCGCGCAGCTTCTCGGAATTCTTCGCCGACAGATCGATCTCGTAGGACTTACCGTCGACGGAGAACTCGACCTGCTCGTCCGCCTCGCTGCCGTCCAGGTCGTCGATCAGCGTGACCGTGGTCTGCTTCGCCACGTCCCCTCAGCCCTTCTGCTCTCCGGACTCCTGCCCTGGACCGGGCTCCACGCGGGCAGGAAGCATCGCCCGGCGGGTGTCCGGGTGCTTTCCGGGAGCGGAGTGGATCGGCGTGCGGAACAGGAGAATGCGTCGGTACAGACGATAAAGGAAGGCGCCGTGGAAAGTCGATTCGGGTCCCGTGTTCCGCGGCCGCGCGTCGCGCGGATCACTCCTTCGGAGGCATCCGCCGGATAGCACCGCCGCGCGCCGGGAACCGAAGGCGCCGGCGACGCGGAACGGCCCGAATGGCGTGGCTCAGGCCACCGGCGTCCACCAGTCCGCGGTCGGCGGCGGGCCCGTCAGATCGATTCGGCGGCCCGGAACGGGGAGGGCGAGCGGGATTCCGGCCGTTTTCGCGGCGGCCCGCAACCGGGTCACGGGCTCCGACCAGGGATGGAGGCCGAGATTGAAGGTCGCCCAGTGCACGGGCAGCAGCACCCCGCCGCGGAGGTCGCGGTGGGCGGCCACGCATTCCTCGGGATTCATGTGGATGTCCGGCCACAGATCCGCGTAGGCGCCGATCGGCAGCATCGTGAGGGCGAACGGCCCCCAGCGCTCGCCCGCCCGGGCGAACGCGGTGGTGTAGCCGGTGTCGCCCCCGAAGTAGGCCCGGTGCCGCGGGCCGGCGACGGCCCACGAGGACCAGAGGGTGGTGTCGCGCTGCAGCCCGCGACCCGAGAAGTGCCGTGCCTCCGCGCAGGTGAGGGTCAGCCCGGCGACCTCGACGGTGCCGTCCCAGTCCAGCTCGACGATCCGGTCCTCCGGCACGCCCCAGGCCCGCAGGTGCGCCCCGATGCCGAGGGGCACCACGAACGGGGCGGCGCGGTGCCGCGGGTCGGCGACCAGCGCCCGGACGGTGGGCAGGTCGAGGTGGTCGTAGTGGTCGTGCGAGATCAGCACCGCGTCGACCGGCGGCAGCGCGGTGAGCGGGACGGGGGCCGGGTGCAGCCGCCGCGGCCCCACCAGCCGGGAGGGCGAGACGCGCTCACCCCACACCGGGTCGGCGAGCACCCGCCGCCCGTCGATCTCGAGCAGGACGCTGGAGTGCCCGAACCAGGTCACGGCCAGCTCGCCGGCCTCCGTGGCCCCGGCGGCGGCCGGACCCTCCTCCGGGCCCGCGAGCGGGACGGGCCGGCTCGGCCGCCCCGCCCGCCTCCCGACGACGGCGCGCAGGGCGGCCGGCACGGTGCCCGACGGCAGCCCGGTGCCGGGCTCGGTGTTGCGGAAACGGCCCTCGCGGGCGTGCGGCGACCCGTCGGCGGCCCGGCGCAGCTCCTCCGGTGGTGCCCCCATCGCGTGCGGGATGCCCCATGCAGCCGCGCCGGCCGCGGCGAGGCCACCGGTGGCGGCGAGGGCGAGAGCGGTCAGCACCCCGGTGCGGAGGGGGAGCGGCGTAGGGCGGGCCACGCACTCCAGGTTACGAGTGCGGCGGACGGGAGATCGCCGGACGGTCTCAGCCGCCTCCCAGCCGGGCGCCGGGTACGGCCCGGCCGTCCGACGCCGAGATAGCGACCGTTCCGCCGGAACACCGCCGCAGCCCCGATCAGCACGCCGACGCCGCCGGCAGCCGCACCGGCCGCCGGGCTCCGCGGGCCGACCTGCTCACCGGCCCTGCTCACCGAGGCGGCCGGGAGGCCGTCAGCCCGCCCGCAGCGCGGTGAGCGGGGCCGCCAGCTCGCGCCACTGGTCCTCCGGCACGCCGCGCTTCTCGCTCGGCAGCGCCTGCACGGCGACGTGGTCGGCGCCGGCGTCGAGGTGCGCCTGCACCCGGCGCACCACGGTCTCGACGTCGCCCCAGGCCACCAGGGCGTCGACGAAGGCGTCGGACCCACCGTCGGCGAGGTCGGACTCGTCGAAGCCGAGGGTCTTGATGTTGTTGACGTAGTTCGGCTGGGCCAGGTAGGTGGCGGTGTAGCGGCGGCCGATCTCGCGGGCCCTGCCCGGGTCCGTCTCCAGCAGGACGGCCTGCTCGGGGCAGAGCAGCGGCTCCGCGCCGAGGGTCTTCCGCGCCCGGGCGGTGTGTTCCGGGGTGACGAAGTAGGGGTGGGCGCCGTCCGTCCGCTCGCCGGAGAGCTCGAGCATCCGCGGGCGCAGCGCGGCGAGGACGTACCGAACGGGGGTCGTCGGGCGCTCCGCGGTGTACGGGGCCTTCTCGATGCCGTCGAGGTACTCGCGCATCGCCGTGAGCGGCTTGTCGTAGTTGTGCCCGCGCAGGCCGCTCACCAGGTTCTGGTGGCTGACCCCGAGCCCGATCAGCACACGCTCGGGATGGGCCTCGGTGAGCGCCTTCGTCGCGCACGAGGTGGCCACCGCGTCCCGGGCCCAGATGTTCGCGATGCCGGTCGCCCCGATCAGCCGGTCGGTGGCCGACAGCAGCATCGCCAGGTGGACGAAGGGATCCCGGCCGGCGACCTCCGGGATCCACAGGGCGCCGTAGCCGAGGGACTCCAGCTCGGCCGCGAGCTCCCGGGCGCGGGCCGCGGGGACGACGTCGAGGGCGCCGGTCCAGAGGCCGACGGCGGGGAGCGCCAAACGTGATCTCGTGTCCGTCACCCTCCGGACTCTAGGTCTCCTAAGGTCGGGGTGTGAGCACCTCCACCGCGACGGAGCACCGGGTCTCGACCGAGCGGCACGGCCGCGTCCTGCTGATCAGGATGGAGCGGGCGGCCAAGCGCAACGCCGTCGACGCGGCGATGACCGCCGCGCTCGACGCCGCGCTCAACGAGCTCGAGGACGACCCGGACCTGTGGTGCGGCGTGCTCACCGGCGGTCCGACGGTGTTCTGCGCCGGCACGGACCTGGCCGGCGGGGCGGGCGAGCCGACCCCGCGCGGCGGCAACTACGGGGTGGTGAAGCGCGAGCGGTCCACCCCTGTGATCGCCGCCGTCGAGGGCGTCGCGTACGGCGGCGGGTTCGAGATCGTGCTGGCCTGCGACCTGGTGGTGGCGGGCCGGTCGGCGCGGTTCGGGCTGCCGGAGGTGGCCCGCGGGCTGGTCGCGAACTGCGGGGCGCTGTTCCGGGCACCGCGGCCGCTGCCGCTCAACGTCGCCAAGCAGATGCTGCTCACCGGCCGGCCCCTGGGCGCGGACCGGGCGTACGAGCTGGGCCTGGTCGCCGACGTCGTCGACGACGGGGGCGCCGAGGCCGCGGCGCTCGCCCTCGCCCAGCAGGTGTGCGCCAACGCCCCGGTCGCGGTGCGGGCCACGCTGCGGGCGGTGGAGACGGTGGCCGGCGAGTCCGACGAGCGCGGCTGGGCGGCCACCCGGGAGGCGACCGAGGCCGTGCTCGCCTCGGCGGACCGGCAGGAGGGCGTGGCCGCGTTCCTGGAGAAGCGCGAGCCGCGGTGGAGCGGTCGGTAACCTGGCGATCATGACGGACGGGGCGCGGCGGGACGAGCTGGTCCGGCTGCTCCAGGGCTACGCGACCGAGTCCGCACGGCTCGCGCAGGCCTTCTCCGAGCAGCACGGGCTGCACACCACCGACCTGCACGCGCTCATCGCCGTGCTCAACGCCGACCGGGTCGGCGAGCCGCTCACCGCGGGCCGGCTCGGCGCCCACCTCGGCCTGTCCTCCGGGGCGACGACCGCGCTCGTGGACCGGCTGGAGCGGCACGACTACGTCCGCCGGGACCGGGACGCGCGCGACCGCCGCCGGGTCGTGCTGCGCTACGGCGCCGCCGCCGCCGGGATCGGCCAGGCCTTCTTCGGGCCGCTGGGCACCGGCATGGACGCGATGCTGGAGGGCTACACGGAGGCCGAGCTGGCCGCCGTCGCCCGGTTCCTGTCCGGCGTGACGGAGCTGGTGGCGCAGCGGCGCCGGGAGGTCCGTCCGCTCGCCCCCTCCTGACGGATCGGCTGTGTGCGCCTTCCCGTTGCGCACGGGCGGCACGCCGGGTGAGGCTCACCGTCGTGAGCAACGCCGCCGACACCGCCGCCCCCGATCCCGCCCTCCTGGACGCCCTGTCGTTCGAGCCGCTGACCCCCACCGCCTACCTGGACCGCGCCGCCGCCGCGCACGGCGACCGGATCGGGGTCGTCGACGGGGACCGGCGGTGGACCTACGCCGAGCTGCACGAGCGGTGCACCCGGCTGGCGGGTGGGCTGGCGCCCCTGACGGACGGACGGCCGGTGGCGGTGCTGGCGCCGAACACCCACGTGCTGCTGGAGGCGAACTTCGGGGTGCCGTGGGCGGGGGTGCCGCTGGTCGCGGTGAACACCCGCCTCTCGGCCGGCGAGGTGGCGTACATCCTGCAGCACTCGAAGTCCGCCGTGCTGATCCACGATCCCTCGTTCGAGACCCTGGTCGACGACGTGTTCGCGCAGCTCGACGACCCGCCACGGCGGATCCGGGCCGGGCAGGAGTACGAGGACCTGCTGGCGGGGGCGGAGCCGCTGCACCGCACGCCCGCGGACGAGCGGTCGCTGTTGTCGATCAACTACACGTCCGGGACGACGGGCCGGCCCAAGGGCGTGATGTACCACCACCGGGGCGCCTACCTGCAGGCCGTGTCGATGGTGGGGCACACCGGGCTGTCGCCGAGCGCGGTGCACCTGTGGACGTTGCCGATGTTCCACTGCAACGGCTGGTGCTTCCCGTGGGCGGTGACCGCGGCGGCGGCCACCCACGTGTGCCTGCCGAAGGTGGACCCGGCCGAGGTGTGGCGGCTGATCCGCGAGGAGGGCGTGACGCACCTCAACGGGGCGCCGACGGTGCTGTCGATGATCGCGTACGCGAAGGACGCGGCGCCGCTGCCGGAGGGGCACACGGTGCGGATCGCGACGGGCGGGGCGCCGCCGTCGCCGGCGATCCTGCGGCGGATGGGGGAGCTGGGCTTCGAGGTCACCCACCTGTACGGGCTGACCGAGACCTACGGCCCGGCGATGCTCTGCGACTGGCGCCCGGAGTGGAACTCCCTCGACGCCGAGGCGCAGGCGCGGCTCAAGGCACGCCAGGGCGTCGGGAACATGATCTCGTGCGCGGTCCGGGTGATCGGCGAGAACGGGGCCGACGTCCCGGCCGACGGCACGACCACGGGGCAGATCGCGTTGCGCGGCAACAACCTGATGCTCGGCTACCTCGACGACCCCGAGGCGACGGCCGCGGCCGCGCCGGACGGCTGGTTCCGGACCGGCGACATCGGCGTGGTGCACCCCGACGGCTACGTGGAGCTGCGGGACCGGTCGAAGGACGTGATCATCTCGGGCGGGGAGAACATCGCGTCCGTCGAGGTCGAGCAGGCGATCATGGACCACCCTGCGGTGCTGGAGGTGGCGGTGATCGCGGTGCCGGACGAGCGGTGGGGCGAGGTGCCGGCGGCGTACGTGACCCTGCAGGAGGGCGCGTCCGCCACCGAGGAGGAGATCGTCGAGCACGTGCGGGGCCGGCTGGCGCGGTTCAAGGCGCCCAAGTCCGTGATCTTCGGCGAGCTTCCCAAGACCTCCACCGGGAAGATCCAGAAGTTCGTGCTGCGCGAGAAGGCGTGGGCGGGGGTGGAACGCCGCATCCAGTGAGCGAACGGCGCTCTCGCTCACACCTACTGAGCGAGAGCGCCGCTCGTCCGGGCACGGTCAGGCGCTGAGCTTGCTCATCGCCTTCCACTCGTCCCACGGCACGGCCCAGTCGTAGATGTCCCCGTCCTGCGCCGAGAGCGGGACGCTGCTGCCCGTGACCTCGACCGGGTCGCCGTAGATGGCGGTGTCGAAGTAGGCCTTGGCGTTGACCATCGACAGGTTGATGCAGCCGTGCGAGATGTTCCGCCTGCCCTGGGCGGACTGCGAGGCCGGGTTGGCGTGGATGAACTCGCCGTTGTTGGAGATCCGCACCGCCCAGTACTCCGGCATGTTGACGTAGCCGTAGTCCGGGTTGGACATGAGGACCTTCTCCGACTTCGCCATCACGATGTGGATGCCGCTGCGGGTGACGCGGCGCGGGTCGCTCTCCAGGCCGTAGCTGGCCGGCAGGTCCAGGACCTGCTGCCCGTCCCGGATGACGACGATGCGATGGCTGTCCTCGTCCGCCTTCACGATCTGACTCCGGCCGATGGTGAAGTGGGTGGTGAGGTCGGCGGAGCCGTAGCCGGCGGTGCCGAGGTCCTTGCCGTACAGCGGGACGACGACCGACACCTGCGTGCCGACCGGCCAGTACTCCCTGGGCCGCCAGTGCACCCGCGAGCCGCCCCAGTCGTCGGGCAGCCAGGCCCAGGCGCCCTCGACCGGGGTCGACGTCGTGACCTTGAGTCCGCGCTCGACCTCGGCCTTCGCCTCGTCGGACAGGTTCCGGTCGAAGCGGATCGCGATCGGCGCCGCGATGCCGACCGTCGCGCCGTCGCCGATGTTGGTCGAGGCCTTGACCAGGCGCTTCGGCGCGACCGTGGTGAAGGAGCCGGCGAGCGGGGTGACGGTGCCGTCGACGGCGACCATCGAGCCGCTCCAGGTGTAGGTCTCGTGGTAGGCCAGCGGGGCGGTGGCGGTCCACTGCGCCTGGTCGCCCGAGTACGAGCCGGGCAGGGCCTCGCCGTCCGAGTCGGTGAGCGCGACGTCCCGGAGGGTGCCGGCGGTGGCGGAGGCGCGGGCGGCGCCGAGGGGGTGAACATCGGTGGTGCCGGCCGCGGGCTGCAGAGCGAGCGTCGGGACGATCGTCGCCGGGGCCCGGGGCGCCGCCGCGACCTGGCCGGTGTGCCGGGCGTCGGCGTTGGCGCTGGCGCAGGCCGCCACGAGCCCGGCGGAGACCCCGAGCGCGACCGCTCCGGCCAGGATCCGCCGCACGGCCCGCCATCGCACGGACTTCACGCTTCCCCCTCCCGTCACACCCACCCCACGATCATCATGCCGACCGACGGTGAGGATTCGGAGCGCAGAGTGATTGCGATTCGATTGCGGGACACGAATCACCCGAATGGCCCACGGAATGGCGAGGCGCCATTTCGTCCGGCCCGTCCGGATCGGAATCACCCGCCGGCGGCGGCCGTGACCAGCACTCGAGCCCGGAGGGGTGGGGCCGGCCGGCGTCGTCGCCGGGAGTGAGGTCGCCTTCCCGCAGGCGCGGCCTGCGCGATCACGGGCGAGCGGGGCGGGAGCGGCGGGTCAGCGGAGGCCGAGGGTGCGGTAGCGGCGGCGCCGCCGCACGAGGCGGTCGACGGGGGAGAGGGGGAGCAGCGCCCGCAGCTCGGACTCCACGGCGTCGGCGACCCGGCGGGCGAAGGCCTCGGGCTCGTCGGCCGCGTCGGGCCGCTCGTCGACGATCGTGTCGACCGCACCGGCCCGCAGCAGGTCCACCGCGCGGACGTGCTGCTGCGCCGCCACTTCCGCCGCCTTCTCCGGGGTGCCGTGCACGATCGTGCTGGCGCCCTCGGGCGGCAGCGGGGTGAGCCAGCCGTGCCGCGCGGCCAGCACCCGGTCCGTGGGCAGGAGGGCGAGCGCGGCGCCGCCCGTGCCCTGCCCGAGCAACACCGAGACCGTCGGCACCGGCAGCTCGGTCAGCTCGCCCAGGCACCGCGCGATCTCCCCGGCCAACCCGCCCTCCTCGGCCTCCACCGACAGCGCGGCCCCGGTGGTGTCGATCACCGAGACCACCGGCAGCCCCAGCTCGGCGGCCAGCCGCATCCCGCGCCGCGCGGTCCGCAGCGCCCCCGGCCCGAGCGGTTCCGCCGCCTGCGCCCGACGGTCCTGCCCGAGCAGCACGCACGCCACGCTGCCGAACCGCACCAGCGCCAGCAGCAGACCGCGCCCGGCCTCGCCCTCCCCGGTCCCCGCCAGCGGGACGACGTCCGTGGCCGCCAGCCGCAGCACGTCCCGCACCCCGGGCCGCTCCGGCCGCCGGGACCGCCGGATGGAGGTCCAGGCGTCCTCGTCCTGGCCCGCGGGCTCGCCCCGTGCGGGAGCCGCGGGCGGCAGGTGCATCGGGTCGACGGGATCGAGCATCGCCAGCACCCGGGCCGCGACCCCGGCCAGCCGCTCCGGCGGCAGCACCGCGTCGACGATCCCGTGCCGGTGCAGGTTCTCGGCCTTCTGCACCCCGTCGGGGAACTGGTCGCCGTACAGCGCCGAGTACACCTTCGGCCCCAGGAACCCGACGAGCGCGCCGGGCTCGGCCACGGTCACGTTGCCCAACGAGCCCCACGAGGCGAACACCCCGCCCGTCGTCGGATGCCGCAGGTAGACGAGGTACGGCAGGCCCGCCGCCTTGTGCGCGGTGACCGCCGCGGAGATCGCCGCCATGCGCAGGAACGCGATGGCGCCCTCCTGCATCCGGGTCCCGCCCGACGCCGTGGCGGCCAGCAGCGGCAGGCGCTCGTCCGTCGCCCGCTCGATCGCGCGGATCAGCCGTTCGGCCGTGGCCACGCCGATCGACCCGGCGAGGAACGCGAACTCGCTGCACACCACCGCGACCCGGCGCCCCGCGATCCGGCCCTCCCCGGTGACCACGGCCTCGTCGACGCCGCTGCGCTCGTGCGCCGCCGCGAGCTCCCCCCGGTACTCCGGGGTGTCGGCGACCTCGGGCACGGGGGCGGGGGTGGTGTCCCAGGACCGGAAGGTCCCGTCGTCGAGCACGGTCTCGAGCAGCTGGCGCGAACGGGGCGTCACGCGCCGAGCGTGCCATCCCGGACCGGCGCGGGCGGGCCGATCGCCACCCTCGGGTGACGGCTGACAGCGGTGCACAGGAAGTGCCCACGGACGGCACACGCCGCGACCGGACAGTGGGCGCATGGCTCGCCAACGCCGCCCGTGCGCACACCCCGGCCGGCACGGAGGTGACGGTGGGCCTGCGGACGCCGGCGGACGCCACCGCCCCGGTCGAGGGGGCCGTGCTGCTCACGGTCACCGACACCGGCCCGGGGATCCCGCCCGACCTCCCCGTCTCGACGGGCCGACGATCCCGCTGCCCGCCCTCGCCGGCTCCTGAGCGTGACGCCAGACCCTGCAGGGGTCACCCGGCCGACGTACCCTTCGCGCACATCGTGCCCGGCTGTACTGATCACCTGCGGCGGATCACAGGAGTAGCAGCGATGACCGAGACCGGCCAGCAGACCACCACCGGCACCCGCCATCGACTGCCGGTCAGAACACTCGTCGCGGCGTCCATAGGCAACGCGATCGAGTGGTACGACTGGACGATCTACGCAACGTTCTCGATCTACTTCGCGACCCAGATCTTCCCGCCCGGCAACGAGGCGCTGGCCCTGGTCAGCACGCTCGCCACCTACGCGCTGGCCTTCTTCTTCCGGCCGCTCGGCGGGTTCCTGCTCGGCCGTTTCGCGGACGTCCACGGCCGCCGCACGGCGATGATGCTGACCATCCTGCTGATGGCGGGCGGCTCGCTGGTGATCGCGATCCTGCCGACCTTCGCGATGGTCGGCTGGCTCGCCCCGGCCCTACTGCTGCTCGCCCGCATCGCCCAGGGCATGTCGCTGGGCGGCGAGGTGTCCAACGCGTCGGCGTACCTCGGCGAGATCGCCCCGGTGCGCCACCGCGGGCGCTACTCGTCCTTCTTCTACATCTCCACGGGCGGGGCGGTCCTGATCGCCAGCGTGCTGGGCGTGATCCTCTCCGGCACGCTCGCCGAGGACCAGATCGCCTCGTGGGGCTGGCGCATCCCGTTCCTGATCGGCGGCGTGCTCGGGTTCGTCGGCCTCTGGCTGCGCCGGGCGATGCCGGAGACCGAGCAGTACGAGACGAACAAGTCGAAGGCCCGGACGATCAAGAACCCGCTGCTGCTGACGCTGCGCGAGCACCCGAAGGCCGTCGGCCAGCTCGTCGGCTTCACCCTGCTCTCGACGCTCTGCTACTACACCTTCTTCTCCGCGCTGACCCCGTACGCCACGAAGTCCCGCGGCGCCGACCCGTTCGACGTCTTCCTCGCGCTGTCGATCGCGACGCTGCTGTTCTGCCTGCTGCAGTACCCGATGGGCGCGCTGTCGGACCGGTTCGGGCGCAAGCCGCAGCTGCTGACCTGGTCGGCGGCCATCGCGATCCTCATCGTGCCGCTGTCCGCCCTGGTGGGGCCGGGGTTCTGGGGCCTGCTCGTGGTGTTCTGCGTCGGCCTCGGCTTCTACACGATGATGACCTCCATCGCGCCGGCGGTCATGAGCGAGCTGTTCCCGACGGAGGTGCGCGGGCTGGGCATCGGCGCCTGGTACAACCTCACGGTCGCGCTCTTCGGCGGCACCGCCCCGCTGATGATCCAGTGGCTGGGCGGGGCGTTCTTCTGGTACGTCGCCGCCGGCGCGGTGATCGCGTTCCTGACGATCCTGACGCTGCCCGAGACCAGGGGCACTGTCCTGCGTTAGCCGTCCCGCGCCAGCCGTCGAGCGGCACCGGCCGTGCCAGGGTGGGAGCCGTGAGCCAACCCGCGAGATACGACGTCGCCGCACTCCGCAGCCAGTTCCCGGCACTCAAGGCGGGGGCGGCCCACTTCGACGGGCCGGGCGGCTCGCAGACGCCGGAGCCGGTGGCCCGGGCGGTGTACGACGCGCTGACGTGCCCGATCGCGAACCGCGGCACCGTCACCAAGGCCGAGCGGCACGCGGACGGGATCGTGCTGCGGGCCCGGGCGGCGATGGGGGACCTGCTCGACGCCGATCCGCGCGGGATCGTGTTCGGGCGCAGCATGACCCAGCTGACCTTCGACCTCGCCCGCACACTGTCGGCGACCTGGCGGCCGGGGGACGAGGTCGTCGTCACGCGCCTGGACCACGACGCCAACATCCGGCCGTGGGTGCTCGCCGCCGAGGCGGCCGGTGCCGTCGTGCGCTGGGCGGACTTCGACCCGGAGACCGCCGAGCTCACCGCCGCCGACGTGGCGGCCGTGCTCTCCCGGCGCACCCGGCTCGTCGCGGTGACGGGGGCGTCGAACCTGGTCGGCACGATCCCGCCGGTCCACGAGATCGCCGCGCTGGCCCACGAGGCCGGGGCGCTGACGATGGTCGACGGCGTGCACCTCACCGCGCACGCCGCCGTCGACGTCTCCGAGCTCGGCGCGGACTTCTTCGCCTGCTCGCCCTACAAGTTCCTCGGGCCGCACTGCGGCGTGCTCGCCGCCCGGCCCGAGCTGCTCGAGGAGCTGCGCCCGGCCAAGCTCGACCCGTCCACGGACGTCGTCCCCGAGCGGTTCGAGCTCGGCACCCTGCCCTACGAGCTGCTCGCCGGCACCACCGCGGCCGTCGACTTCCTCGCCGGGCTGACGGGCTCGCCCGCGGACCGGCGCACCGCGCTGCTCGACGCGATGGCGGCGATCCGGGCGCACGAGGAGCCGCTGCGGGTGCGGATCGAGCAGGCCCTCGCCGAGCTGCCCGGGGTGCGCGTGCGGTCGCGGGCGGCGCACCGCACACCGACCCTGCTCGTCGAGTTCACCGACAAGAAGCCGGCGGACGCCTACCGCTACCTCGCCCAGCGCAAGATCAACGCCCCGGCCAGCTCCTTCTACGCGCTCGAGGCCAGCCGCCGGCTCGGGCTGGGCGACACGGGGTCGCTGCGCATCGGGCTGTCGCCCTACACGGACGACACGGACGTCGACCGCCTCCTCGACGGCCTGACCTCGTTCGTGGCGCTCTGACGCGTGCCGTGGCGCTCTGACGCGTGCCGTGGGCCGGACGTGAGGCGGCACGCCAGGGCCGAGGGTGCACGAGCGGCACCCTCGCTCAGTAGGTGTGAGCGAGAGGGCCGTTCACCTCAGGCGAGCCAGCCCGGTCGCACCAGGCCGGTCTCGTAGCCGAGGACGACGAGCTGGGCGCGGTCCCGCACGCCCAGCTTGACCATGGACCGGCTGACGTGGGTCTTCGCCGTGGCCGGGCTGACCACGAGCTTCTCGGCGATCTCGTCGTTGGACAGCCCGGCGGCGACCAGCGCGAGCACCTCGCGCTCGCGCCCGGTCAGCGCGTCGAGCCGGCGGTCGGGAGCGGGCGGTCGGGACCGCGCCGCGAACTCCTCGACGAGCCGACGGGTCACGCCGGGGGAGAGCAGCGCCTCCCCGGCGTGCACCACCCGCACCGCGTGGAGCAGCTCGGCCGGCTCGGTGTCCTTGACCAGGAACCCGCTGGCCCCGGACCGCAGCGCCTCGAAGATGTAGGCGTCCTCGGCGAAGGTCGTCAGCACGACGACCCGGACGCCGGACAGGCGCGGATCGGCCACGATGTCGCGGGTCGCGGCCAGCCCGTCCCGCCCCGGCATCCGGATGTCCATGAGCACGACGTCCGGCGCGGTGTCGCGGCAGACCCGCAGCGCCGCCTCCCCGTCCTCGGCCTCGCCGACGACCTCGAGGTCGGGCGCCGAGTCCAGGAGCGCCCGGAACCCGGCCCGGACCAGCGCCTGGTCGTCCGCCAGCACGACCCTGATCACCCTGCCTCCTCCGTCCCCGCGCCGCCGACCGCGGCGCGGCCGCCCGTCAGCGGCAGCCGCGCCTCCACCCGGAACCCGCCGCGGGGCGCGCGCCCGTGGGTCAGCGTGCCGCCCAGCGCGGCGGCGCGCTCGCGCATCCCGACCAGCCCGGTGCCGCCCGCCCCGGGCCGCGCCGGCGGGCCCGTGCCGTCGTCGTCGACGACGATCCGCAGGGCGCCCTCCTCCTCGCTCACCCGGACGAGCGCGCGGCCGGCCCCGGCGTGCTTGCGCACGTTGGTCAGCGCCTCCTGCACGATCCGGTAGGCGGCGAGGTCGACGCTCGGCGGCAGGTCCGGCGCCGACACCGCCGTCTCGACGGCCAGCCCGGCGGCCTCGTTGTCCGCGACGAGCCGGTCGAGCATCCCGAGCCCGGCGGTCGGCGCGCGCGGCGGTTCCTCGTCGATCCCGCGCAGGACGCCGAGGGTCGAGCGCATCTCGCGGAGCAGGTCCCGGCTGGCGTCCTTGATCGTGGCCAGTGCGCGCCGGGCCTGCTCGGGATCGTCGTCGAGCAGGTAGAGGGCGACGCCGGCCTGCACGTTGATCAGCGAGACGTGGTGGCCGAGCACGTCGTGCAGCTCGCGGGCGATCCGCAGCCGCTCCTCGCCGGCCTGCCGCCGCGCCGTCTCCTCGCGGGCCGCGCGGGCCTGGGCGCGGCGCTCGGCCCGGGCCCGCCAGAGCTCGCACCCGGCGACGAACGCGGCCAACCACGCGAGCCAGCCGAGCCGGCCCTCGAGCCCGGCGAACCCGCCGCGGAACGCGATCTGGATCCCGAGCCCGGCCAGCACGGCGACGACGGTGGTGACGTAGGCGATCCACCGGTGGCCCCGCAGGATCGCCTCGGCCAGCGCGACCAGCGACGGCACCACGACCGGCCCGAACGGGTAGCCGAGGCCGAGGTAGACGAGCAGCACGACCACACAGCCGACCAGCACCGCGGGCGGATGGGCCCGGCGCACCACGAGCAGCAGCGGACCGAGCACGAGCAGGGCGACGCCGAGGGCGTCGACCGGGCGGGCGGTCGGCACGAAGCGGGACGCGTTGAACGCGGCGACCAGGCCGACGACCAGCCACGCGGCCGGGGTCAGCACGGTGTGCGGCACGCTCTGCCACGAGCGCCGCACCAGCCCGCCCACCCAGGACACACCCGAACCCTAGAACGGGCCCGGTCCGGGGCGCGTCGGTCCACGGGGGACGCGCGGCGTACTCCCCGGGGCGTACGTCCCCGTCCCGCCGCCCGCCCGCCGGCGCAGCGCAGGTCCCGCCCGCGGTGCGACGCGCGCGGTGCACCGTCCCGGCACGGTGGTGGCACACCACGAGAGACGTTGGGGGAGATCATGAGCGAGCACACCGTGCCCACCCGGTCCGCGTCGCCGGGCCTGCGGCTGTCGGATGCCGACCGCGAGGCCGTCGCCGACCGGATCCGCGCAGCCGCGGCCGAGGGCCGGCTGACCCTCGAGGAGGCCGACGAGCGCCAGCAGGCGGCCTACGCGGCGAAGGTCGAGGCCGACCTGGTCCCGCTGACCGCCGACCTGCCGGCGCCGCCGCCCGCCCCGCCGGGCCCGCGCACCCTGTCGCCGGACGCCCGTCGCCGGCTGATGATCCACGCCGGCCTCGGGCTCGCCCTGGTCCTGGTGGTCCTGGTCCGTTGGGTGGTCGGTCCGGTGTCCTTCTTCTGGCCGGGCGGGCCGATCTTCTGGATCGCGGTCAGCGTCGCGGCCCACTACTGGTACGCGACCCGCCGCCGGTCCCGCACCACCTGACCGCGCCAACGGCGATCGTCGTCCGGCGACGATCGCCGCTCACGGGCGTTGCCCGTAGGTCCGCAGCTGCTCCCCGACGGCGGCGAGCTCGTCGTCGGGGAGGAGCGCGGGCTCCCCGAGCAGCCGGGCCTGGTGGTAGAGCCGGCACAGCCACTCCAGCGTGACGGCCCGGTCATAGGCCCGCGGGAGCGTGTCGCCGCACGTCGTGGCGCCGTGGTTGCGCAGCAGGACCGCGCTGCGCCCCGCCATGGCCCGCACGCTCGCCTCGGCCAGCTCGGCCGACCCGTACCGCGCGTACGGCGCGACCCGCACCGGCCCGCCCAGCTGCATGACCAGGTAGTGGATGCCGGGCAGCTCGTCGACCAGCGTGGACAGCGCCGTCGCGTAGAGCGGGTGCGTGTGCACGACGGCCCGCGCCCCGGTCCCGGCGTAGACGGCCAGGTGCATGGGCAGCTCGGAGGAGGGGAGCGGGCCCTCCTCGACCGCGCGGCCCTGGAGGTCGACCACGCACACCCCCGCCGGCGTGAGCTCGCCGTAGTCGACGCCGGTCGGCGTGATCGCGACGAGGTCGCCGCGCCGCTCGCTCACGTTGCCCGAGGTGCCCACCGTCAGCCCCGCGGCGGCCATCCGCCGGCAGCACTCCACGATCCGCACCCGCTCGTCCGCCAGCAGCACACCGTCTCCTCGTCACGCTCCGTCATTCCGGCCGGAGCGATCGTAACCGTGAGTGGTACGGTGGGTGGACCGTTCGGCGCGGCGGGTACCGGGCGAACGGCGGGTCACGACCGTCCGCCGCGTGATCGACTCCGTCCGTCCGAACGCGAGCAATCACGAGGAGGCGCGGCGTCACCTGATCGTGGAGCCGTCGTTCATCCGAACGTGCACAGCGCGTCGGACGTCTCCCCGGTCCCCGCCCCCGCCCGCAACCGGTCGTGGGGCGCGTGATGGCCAACCACACCCTCCCCCCACGGGCCCGGCGGCGCGCGGAGCGCGGCCCCTCGCGGTCCGGGCTCGTCCTCCGGGCCGGCTTCGGCGTCGTCGCCGTGCTGGCGATCGTGCTCGTCGTCGGGCTGCTGGTCGGCGGTGCGCCGTCGCCGGCCGCGCAGCAGGGCGGTTCCGGCGCGGGCTCCGCCCCCGTCGCCACGGCCGTCGACCCGGCCTCGCTGCAGGAGAGCACCACCTACACCACGCTGCAGGGCACCGTGCCCGACCCGGCGCCGCAGGGGATCACGGACGGCCGGGTCGCCCACCCGGTCCGCGAGACGCTGGTCCACGACGCCCCCGACGGCACCCCGATCGCCCGCATGCCCGTGACGCAGATCGGCGACACGTGGCTCCCGGTGATCGGCCAGCAGGGCGAGTGGGCGCAGGTCCTGCTGCCCTCGCGGCCCAGCTCGTCGACGGGCTGGCTGCCGCTGGCCGACCTCGACGTGAAGACCACGCCGTACCGCATCGCCGTGCACCTGGGCTCCAGGACGCTCGCCCTGTACGAGGGCGGCGCGAAGCTCGCGGAGTGGACGGTCGGCATCGGCAAGCCCTCCGCGCCGACCCCGACCGGCCGCACCTTCCTGCTCGGCGCGTTCAGCGACGACCAGCAGCAGTACTCGCCGGTGATCCTGCCGCTGGGCACGCACAGCCCCACGCACGACACCTTCGGCGGCGGCCCGGGGACCGTCGCCATCCACACCTGGCCGACCGACGACGTGCTCGGCACCGCCACCAGCGACGGTTGCATCCGCGTCCCCGCGGACGCGTTGCGCCAGCTCACCGAGGTGCCGCTCGGCACGCTCGTGACGATCGACGAAGCATGATCACGAAAGGGACCCGACGCGTGAAGACCTCCACGTTCGCCGGTGCCGGTGCGGCCGCCGTGGGTGCGGCCACCGCCGCGGCGGTGCTGCTGCTGGGCTCCACCGCCGCCTCCGCCGCGCCCCGCCCGGACTCGTCCGCCTACGTGTTCGAGACGGACGGCCTGCTGGCGATCAGCCCCACCCCGTACGCCGAGTCCCGGGACGGTGAACACGACCGGCAGAGCGTCGCGGACGTCTCCGCCCTCCCCCTGGACGGCAAGCCCGGGATCGGGCTGTCCGCGCTCGTCGCCGAGGCCGAGGGCCACCGGGCCGAGGCCACCGTGGCCGAGGTGAACCTGCTGGGGATCCTCCGCGCCGACACGATGCGGACCTGGTGCGACGGTGCGGACGGCGGCTCGGCCGGCGTCGACCTGCTCGACGCCGACATCCTCGGCACCCCGGTGAACGTGCCGCTGGAGGACCAGAAGTTCCCGCTCTCCCCGCTGCTGGAGATCACGCTCAACCAGCAGGACCGCGACGACGACTCCGTCACGGTCACCGGGTTCACCCTGACCCTGCTGCCCGGCCAGGACCGGGGACGGGAGCTGAACGACAAGGAGAAGCAGGTCGCGCCCGACCTGATCGGCCTGGTCCGGGGCCAGCTGCCGGACCTGCGGCAGACCCCGCTGCGGACCGTCGACGACCTGCTCAAGGCGCTGTCGCCGAAGGGTGACCTCCTGAGGATCACCGTCGGGTCGGCGACCTGCGCCCTCGAGGACGAGGAGGAGCAGGACGCCGAGCCCGTGGTGAAGAGGCACGAGCCGGAGGCGGGCGAGGCGCCGCGGCCCGAGGTCGTGCGGAAGAACCTGCCCGTGACCGGCTGACGGGGGCCGGACGGGAGGTCGGGGGCCCGGACGGGGGGTCGGGGCCCGCGCGTGGGGGACGCGCGGCCCCGGCCCTGTCCCGTCTCCGTCGGCCGGGGTCAGCCCTCGCGCGCCGCGCGCTTGCGCCGCTTGCCCTCGTGCATCGCCTGCACCCGCGCGACCGGGATCGCGTGGCCCTCCTCCAGGAGGTCGGCCGGCAGCTCCTGCGGGGCGGGCAGCGCCTCGGTCCAGCCGACCCGGTCCGCCAGCAGGCCCGGCGCGGTGAACAGGGTGAAGTCGGTGGGGGAGACGGTGTCGAGCTCCGCCCAGTCGAGGGGGAACGACACCGGAAGGCCGGGGCGGATGCGCGGGCTGTAGGCGGCGACGACGGTCGCGCCCCCCGCGCGGGTGGAGTCGACGAAGACCTTGCCCTCGCGCTCCTCGCGCAGGAACGCGGTGGTCGCGAGGCCGGGGTCGAGCTTCTCGGTCCGCGCGGCCAGGGCGCGGGTGGCGGCCGCGGCGTCGTCGAACGGGGTGGGGGCGAGCGGGACGACGATGTGGACGCCCTTGGACCCGCTGGTCTTGACCGCCCCGGTCAGCCCGGCCCCCGCGAGCGCCTCGCGCACCAGGTGGGCGACCGCGACGACGGCGGGGAAACCGGCGCCCTCGGGCGGGTCGAGGTCCAGCACGAGCTGGGAGGCCTGCGCCGCACCCACGGTGAACAGGGCCGGGTGGTACTCCACGGCCCGCTGGTTGGCCAGCCACAGCAGGGTGCGCCGGTCGTCGCAGAGCGCGTACCGGACCTCACGGCCGGTCTGCGAGCGCATGACCGTGCTGTGCACCCAGTCGGGGGTGTAGCGGGGGAGGTTCTTCTGCATGAAGGGTTCCTGGCCCGGCCGCACCCGGATCACCGAGAGCGGCCGGTCGGCCAGGACGGGGACCATCCGGTCGGCGACGGCGTCGAGGTAGTCGACGAGGTCCCGTTTGGTCGCGGGTTCCCCGTCGACGAGCGGGGAGTCCAGGCTCGAGAGCGCGACGCCCGCCCGTTCCTCGCCCGCCGTCACGTCGGCCCCCTCATGTGCCCACCGTCATGCAGGCATCATGGCCCGGCGCGCGGCCGGGGTCACGCGGTGGCGCCCTCCGGGTGGACGGAGTGCTCGCCCTCGGCGAACTCCTCGACGATCTTCGCGCAGAAGGCTTCGAGGTCCCCCGGGTTGCGGCTGCTGACCAGGCCCTGGTCGGTCACGACCTCCTCGTCGACCACGGTCCCGCCGGCGTTGCGGATGTCCGTCCGCAGGCTCGGGAACGACGTCAGCGTGCGGCCCTTCACCAGGTCCGCCTCGACCAGGGTCCACGGCCCGTGACAGATCACGCCCACCGGCTTGCCGGCGGCGAAGACGTCCTTCACGAACGTCAGGACGTCCTGGTCCATGCGCAGCCGGTCGGCGTTGACGGTGCCGCCCGGCATGATCACCGCGTCGTAGTCCGACGCCGAGACCTGCGAGGCCAGCTTGTCCACCGGGTAGGTCGCGCTCGGCGTGATGTCGGAGTTCATCGACTGGATGGCGCCCTCGGAGACCGACACGATCTCGGTGGTGGCCCCGGCGTCCTCGACCGCCTTGCGCGGTTGGGTCAGCTCGACCTCCTCGACGCCGTCGGTCGCGAGGATCGCGACGCGCTTGCCGTCCAGTGCACCCATCGTGGCTCTCCTCTCCCGGGCCGCGGGGTCGGCACGGCCCGTGATCGGCGATACCCGTGCGGTCCCCGGCTACACCCCGCACGGAGTGCCCCGATGTGCCATGGTGGGCGTCAGGCACGTTGAGCAGGCAGCGTCGCAGCCTCCCGCGCATGCGCGGGGCCACCGACGACGAAGGGGTCGACGTGCGCACGTCCACCGAACCCGTGATGGCGCTGCTGCGCGTGAAGGCGCCGGCCGACGTGGATCCGCACGTCCTCGAGGCCGCGCTCACCCGCGCGATCTGCACGAACGCCGAGCGTCCGCTCAGCGCGGAGCTGGAGTGGGTCCCGGCGTGGCGCGAACCCGCGGCCTCGGCCGCGAAGCGCCGGTTCGTGTTCGTCGCCGTGCTGCGCGGGCCGGCGCAGGCGGGGGCGGAGGAGCTGGCCGCGGCGGCCGAGCGCGCGGCGAAGCGCGCGTTGAAGCGGATGTTCGGCAAGGCCACCGCGGCGAAGGCGAAGGCACGCCCCGCGGAGGACCCGGAGGTCGCCACCTTCTGGTGCGCCTTCCGCGGCACCCCGCACAAGGTCGGTCACGCCTGACGTCACCGCCTGACCGTGACGGCCTGACCTGCCGGCGCCCGCTCCCGGGTCTCAGGCCGGCTCGTCGGCGAGCCGGTGCGGGTCGGTCCGCACGCCGTCGCGCAGGAGCTGCGGCAGCCGTCGCCGGTGCCGGACCAACTGCGCGACACCGAGCACCGCGTACACCCCGGACAGCACCAGCGAGACGCTGTGCACGATCTCGGTCGGCAGGGAGATCGACGTCGCGAACTGGACGGCGAACAGCACCACGAGCGCGAGCGCACCGCGCCAGCTCAACCCGAGCGTCACCAGGATGCTCACGGCGAAGAAGGACTGCGTGCCGGTCAGCAGCAGCTCGACCCGCTGCTGGTCGTCGAGCGGCAGGCCGTGCATCGAGCCGGACGCCAGCGCGAACACCAGCGGCAGCGTCCCGACCAGCAGCGTCCACTGGTTGACCTTGCTGGAGAGCAGCGTGCCCAGCGAGTCGCCGGCGCGCAGGCGCTTGGCGTAGAGGCAGGCGACGATCAGCTCGGGGGCCTCGCTCGCCAGCGGCGCCACCCACTGGACCAGCACGAACCGGTCGATGCCGAACTCGGAGCCGGTCTGCACCAGGCCGTCGGCGAAATGCTCGGCGGTGGCCAGGATGATCAGCGCGGCGACCGCGAAGAGCACCCCGTAGAGCCAGCGGCGCGAGGTCGCCGGCCGCTCGGCGACCCACTTCGCGCTGCCGTGCAGGTCGGGTTCCTCCGCCGGGCCCTGGGCGAGGCGGATCGCGTAGGCGACGAAGATCGCGACCAGGACCAGGGTGTCGACGAGGGTCAGCGTGCTGCGCAGGGGCAGGGTCAGCGAGTAGGCGGTCGCGGCGCCGAGGAACACCACCTCGGCGGAGAGGGTGCGGGGCAGCCGGACGCCGGCCCGGTCGCCCTCCCGGCCGCCGTCGCCGCCGGAGCGGTTGCGGCGGGCGGCGAGCACGGCCACCAGCACGACCAGCGGCCAGCCGACACCCACGAGCACCCGGTTCGCCCCGGTCATGTTGGCCAGGGCCAGTGAGCAGGGATTGGTGCCGCCGGGGTCCGGCACGCAGGCGCCCTGCTCGGCGAAGACCTCGCCGGCGCGCATCGTGAACACGAAGTCCACCGCGTACTCGGGCAGCACCGCGAGCAGGGCCAGGATCGCGAGTGCGAGGCCCGCGCTCATGTCGACCTGCGCGGCCTCGCCGGCCCAGGACAGCACGAACGCCGCCCCGACGATCGCCAGCCCGTACATGAGGACGGCGACGGGGGGCGGGAGCTCGGGGTGCGGGAGCCCGAGGAGGGTCGCGGCGCCCAGGTAGAGGCCGGGCAGGGCCACGACGATCGCGGCGGCCAGGGGGACCGGCGGTCGCCGGGAGGCGGTGCGGGTGGGGGCGTCGTCGGTGCGGGTCACGGATCAGCGCCCGGCCACCGGGACGAGCACGACCGGGCAGCGCGCGTGTTCGATGCACCGGCGCGCGACGTCGTCGAGCCGGCCGCCGACGTGCCCCAGCACCAGCAGCTGGGCCGCCGTGGCGTGCGCGAGCATCACCGTGGCGGGATCGCCGCGCTCGGCCACGGTCCGGATCTCGACGTCCGTGCCGGTGGCGCGCACGGCCTCGTCGAGCCAGCCGTCGCGGTCCTCGGCGAGCGGGACGACGTCGACGACGGCCCCGCGCGTCCGGGCCTCGCCCACCGCCCAGCGCACGGCGGCCCGGGACTGCGGCGACCCGTCCAACCCGACGACCAGGGCCGCGAAGGGCGTGTCCGGTGCGGGGGCCGCCAGGGTCTCCGGCGACGCGTCCAGGGTTTCCGGCGGCGCGTCGGGGCGCAGGGCGTCGTGCCGATCGCGGGGGTGCAGCCCGGTGTGGGGGTCGTGCTCCTCCCGGCGCCCCGGGACGTTGCCCGGGTCCGACAGGGTCGGGATCATCGCGCTCTCCTTAGGGACCGGACGGGCCGGGGGGTTCGGGCAGTCCTCGATCCGACGGACCCGAGCGGGCTCGGGCGGCTCGGTCGGGTCCGGGCTGCTCGGTCGGGCTCGGGCTGCCCGGGCGGGCTCGGGTCCGAGCTCGCCCGGGCGAGGACGGGTGCGCTCAGTCGGACGGCTCGGAGCCGGGTCCGTCCGTCGCCCCCGTCGACTCGGAGTCGGGCAGGAGGTCCTGGCCGTCGGCCGGGCGGGAGGCGTCGTCGCGGCCCTGGTCGACGCGGTGCCCGACCACCTTCTCCTCGAGCCGGTCGACGGCCTCCTCGGTCTGCGTGGGGTGGGTGTCGTTCCCGGGACGCTCCGTCATCGCGTGCCTCCGTTCGTCGTGGTGGGGATGCGTGAGGGGCCGGCCGGCCCGCCGTGACCGGTGCGGTGGTCGCTGCGGTGGTCGGCGTGGTGGTCGGCGCGGTGGTCGATGCGGGGGTCGCTGCCGTGGACGGTGCCGGGCCCGGGGCCGGGGCGGCCCCGGCGACGCCGCTCGCGCCGGGTCGCGGCCGCGGTGCCCTCGGGGTACCCGGCCTTGATCGCCCGGTGCTCCGCGGCGGGCTCGACGAACGCCAGCGAGTAGACGAGGCCGATCGCCGCGCCCATGACGACGGCGGTGACCCGGATCCCGGGCGAGCCCGGGACGAGCAGGTAGAGGGCGACGCCCACGGGCGCGATCTGCACGACGGCGCGGACCAGGTGCCGGAGCACCCAGGTGGGGACGGTGACGTCGTGCAGCACCCACTCCCGGTGCCGGGCGGGCAGACCCGCGCCGAAGGCGTAGGCCAGCCAGCGCAGCGGTCCGGGGCGCACGATTCCGGTCATCGCCCCGGGTACCCGGTGGGGCCGCCGCGAACCGCGACGGGCTCAGGCCGCGAGCTCGGCACGGACGGTCTTCCCAGGGGTGTCCGCATCGCCGTGCACCTCGTAGCCCCAGTCCCGGCACACCGCCTGCACGACGAGCAGGCCGCGGCCCCGGGAGGAACGCGGGTCCATGCCGCGCGGCTCGGGTGGCCTGGGGCACTCGTC
Organism: Pseudonocardia yuanmonensis; assembly: GCF_039542425.1. Lineage (NCBI taxonomy): Bacteria > Bacillati > Actinomycetota > Actinomycetes > Pseudonocardiales > Pseudonocardiaceae > Pseudonocardia > Pseudonocardia yuanmonensis. The sequence goes on along the minus strand of NZ_BAABIC010000006.1, from coordinate 275,425 downwards.
CCGGACGAACACGCGCAGCACCCCGGGCTCCCGGTGCAGCGTGATCTCGAAGGGCGTGCCGGCGTGGTCGACCACGTTCGCCACCAGCTCGGTCACCACCAGCAGGACGTCCTCGGCGTTCTCGCCCTCCACGTGCCAGGCCTCGAGCACCGGTGCGAGCCTGCGGCGCACGCCCGCGGGCACGTCGGGAGCGGGCCGGTAACTCCAGCACACGTGACCGTCGGCGGTTCCGTCCTCGGACGTCGCCGTCCCGGTCGAGGTCATCCCGCACCCCCCTTCCGCCGTCCTCGTCGATCCGGGCGTACCCCCTCGGTCCCCGGCGCATACGCACCCGACGGGATCGACTCGTGACATTCCGTCGAGGTCGCCGGCGACGGCGTGCAACCGGGGGAGCGGGTTACTCGCGGGGCGAGGAACGTCGACCGTGTCCGCGGCACATCCGGTCAGACGCGGCCTCACACCAGACCGGTCCGCGGCACACCCGGTCGACGGCCCGCGTCGCGCGTCGTCGGGTGTGAGCGCCTTATGGACGGGCCCGCGGTGGCCCGGACCGCCACGCGACGGATCGCGAAGGCGGCGGAGCGCGTGCCGATCGCCGTCGGCGCGAGGTACCCGGGCGGTCGCACAACCCGTTGCGCGTCGGACATCCCGTCGACGGGGTGTGCGGCGCTCCGTGCGGGTGTGAGGCCGGGTCGGAGCGGGTGTGGGCGGCATCGCCGGGGTGGTGAGGCCGGGTGCTGCCACCGGCCCGCATGCTCCGCTGCACCCCCTTCCCGCTCACCCGATCGTGTGAAGCAGGAGAAATCGGGTACAGCAGTGCGGTCCGGGACGTGACGGGGGCGGAAGGAGCGGCGCATGTCCACCGCGACGACGGTCACCGACGAGACCGAGGACTGGAACACCCGGCATCGGGCCGAGGGGCCCCTGAACCGCGCGGACCGGAACTTCGCCGAGCTCCTGCAGGAGCTGCGCGTGGTGTTCACCGGCGTGCAGATCCTCTTCGGTTTCCTGCTCACCATGTCGGTCAGCGAGCGCTTCAAGGAGCTCGACGGGGTGCAGCACGGCCTGTTCGTCGCGACGCTCGCCGGCGCCGCGGCGACCTCCACGCTGCTGGTGGCGCCCGTCGCCGCGCACCGGGTCCTCTTCCAGCGCAACCGCAAGCGGGAGCTGGTGCGGGCCGGGCACCGGCTGGCGATGGCGGGGCTGGGCTTCCTGGCCCTGACGCTGGCGGCGGGCCTGATGCTGGTGCTGGACATCGCGGTCGGGCGGATCGGCGGGATCGTCGGGGTGGCGGTGCTGCTGAGCGCCACGCTGGTGCTGTGGGTACTGGTGCCGCTCCACCTGCGGCGCGACTCCCGCGCCGCCCCCGCACTGCCCGACCCGGAGACCTGATCCGCGCCGGAATCCCCCGATCGACGCACGTTTCGCGGTCGGCCGCAGGTGCAACCCGACAGACATGACCACCAACGTTCAGGACAGCATCGACGTCGAGGTCCCGGTCAGCACCGCCTACAACCAGTGGACGCAGTTCGAGTCGTTCCCGCGGTTCATGAGCGCGGTCGAGCGGATCGAGCAGATCGACGCGACCCGGACGCACTGGGTCACGAAGATCGCGGGCGTGCAGCGCGAGTTCGACGCCGAGATCACCGAGCAGCACCCGGACGAGCGGGTCGCCTGGAAGTCGGTGAGCGGCCCGAACCAGGGCGGCGTCGTCACCTTCCACCGGCTCGACGACACACACACCCGGGTGACCCTGCAGCTCGACTTCGAGCCCGAGGGCATCGTCGAGAAGGCCGGTGACGCGCTGGGCATCGTCAGCAAGCAGGCCAAGGGCGACCTCGGCCGGTTCAAGGAGTTCATCGAGTCGCGCGGCGTCGAGGAGGGCGGCTGGCGCGGCGACGTCGACCGCACGCCGCAGCCCGGGGAGGGCGCCACGCCGCCCGCGTGACCCGGCACCACCGCACCGACGTCGACGGCCCGTCCCCAGTGGACGGGCCGTCGGTGTGTCCGGCGTGTGGGCGGACGCGGCCCCGGGTACGTGCCGGGCATGAGCGGCACGAAGAACGAGAACCGCAAGCCCGCCGAGCTCGGTGACGACCTGCCCGGCCCGCTGAAGCTGGCGTACAAGCCGGTCGGCCTGCTGTCGGGCGTGCTCGGCGGGCTCATCGCGGGGCAGGTGTTCGCCCAGGTGTGGAAGCGGGTCTCGAACGAGCCGGAGACCCCGCAGCCGCTGTCGCGTGACTACGGCACCAAGGAGGTGCTCCTCGCCGCCACGCTGCAGGGCGCGATCTTCGGGCTGATCAAGACGGCGGTCGACCGGTACGGCATGAAGGCCTACCACCGGTTCGTCGACAAGCCGCGCCCGGCCACGCGCTGACCCGCGGCGGGGCGGGGGCCGGAGCGGCGTCGGCTCATCGGCGCCGCCACCGGCCCCGCCGCCCGGCCGGCGCGACCGCCGGGCCGGGCCCGCCGGGGGAGGCCGGCTCGGGGACGTCGCCGGTCACGCCCGCCCGGCCGTAGCGGCGCGCCACCAGCCCGGTCGACAGCCCGTGGACGACGATGCTCGCGACGACCGTGACCACGGTGACCGCGAGCGCGAGGTCCTTCTGCGGGCTCGCCAGGTCGATGAACGCGAGCATGCCGAACACCAGGGTCGCGACGCCCCGGGGCCCGGCCCAGCCGAGGACGAGCCGGTCCCGGGCGGGGACGTCCGTGCGGATCAGCGACACGGCGACGGGCAGCATCCGGGCGATCGTCAGCGCGACCAGGGCGAACACCACGACCTGCCACGTGATCGCCCCACCGGCCAGGGTCTGGTTGACGATCGCGCCGAAGATGAACCACAGCGCCAGCGAGAGCAGCGTGCCGACGTCCTCGACCAGGTGCAGCGTGCCCGCGGGCAGCCGGCGCGCCTCCGGCTCGAAGAACACCCCGGCGACGAACGCCGCCACGAACCCGTTCGCGCCGAACACGGCCGCCCCGCCGTAGGCCAGCAGGGGCAGGGCGAGCACGCCGATCCGCAGCGCCGACGGCTGGGTCCACCCGGCGTCGAGCACCAGGCGGAGCAGGCGGGCGGCCACCGCGCCGACGAGTGCGCCGACGGCGATCGCGATCACCAGGGCCGGGACGGCGTTGAGGGCGGCCTCGGTCAGCCCCTCGCCGCCGGCCGCGGTCGCGCCGGCCAGGGCGATCAGGAAGACCGGGGCGACCAGGCCGTCGTTGAGCCCGCTCTCCGCGTTGACGACCTGCCGCAGCCGTTCGGGGATCCGGCGGTCGCGGACGAAGGCGATCGCGGGTGCGAGGTCGACCGGCATCACGACCGTGGCGAGCACCAGGAGCAGCCAGGCCCCGATGCCGCCGAACAGGAGGGCGCCCGCGAGCCAGGCGACCGCGAGGGACAGCGGGAGGGCGACGAGGAGGAGCCGGAGGGTGAGGCGCGGCTCGCGGCCGAGCATCCCGCCCGGCACCTCGGTCGCGTCGGTGAACAGCAGGATCGCCAGGATGCCCTCGACGACGTGCTCCGCGGACTCGAACTCGATGTCGAAGACGAACACCGGATCGGGTCCCGCGGTGAGCAGCATCCCCGCCGCGAGCATCGCGAGCGGCATCGTGACGCTGAACCGCGCGAGCCGGCCGGCCACCAGGCCCCACGCGAGCAGGATCAGCATGATGACGACGAGCGCGAGCATCCGTACCCCCTCCCGTCGGATCCGCCGGCGTTCGCCGCACCCTTGCACTCGGCGCGTGGCACTTCCACGTTTCGGCCGGGCGATCCGCGGCGGTCTTCCGCGCGCGGGCTCCGGATGGCATTGTGACGCTGACGTCACACTCTCATTCGGGGCCGTCCGCTCGGCCGGCCCGCTCGTCGACACGGAGGGCGCCGCGATGAAGCCGCGCATCGGCACGACCCTGGCCAGCACCACCGACGCCACGACCGTGGTCGTGGTGCGGTGGGGGGACGCGGACGTGGAGGTGACCTGCGGGGGCGTGCCGATGGTGGACGCGAAGGGCCCGGAGGCGGGCTCCACCCACCCGGCCGACCCGGACCAGCAGGCCGGGACGCAGATCGGCAAGCGCTACGCCGACCCCGACCTCGGCATCGAGCTGCTCTGCACGAAGGCGGGCACCGGCACGCTCGCGGCGGGTGGGGTGGCGCTGCCGCTCAAGGACGCCAAGCCGCTGCCGGCGTCGGACTGAGGCCGCCGTGAACCTGTCGGTGCTGCTGGACATGGCGGCCGAGGGCTTCGGCGACCGGGTGGTCGTCGGGACCCGGGCGGAGGGGCTGACGGCCGCCCGGCTCCGCGGGCTGGCGGCCGGCGGCGCGTCCCTGGTCGCCGACGCCGGCGCGGACGCGGTGCTGTACCTGGCGGTGAACGGGCCGGCGTTCCCGGTCGCGCTGTTCGGGGCCGCGCGGGCGGGGGTGCCGCTGGTGCCGGTGAACTACCGCCTGGGGGCCGCGCAGCTCGACCACCTGCTCGCTCAGCATCCCAAGGCGCTCGTGGTGGCCGACGCCGCGCAGGCCGGCGCCGCGGAGCGGGTCGGGCTCGGCGTCCGCACCCCGGCGGAGTTCCTCCGCGACGCGGCGGCGGCCGCCGGCACGGTCTCTACGGAGGAGGGGTTCGTCGACCCGGACTCGGCGGCGGTGGTCATCTACACCTCGGGCACGACCTCGGCGCCCAAGGGCGTGGTGCTGCGCCACGCCAACCTGGTCTCCTACGTGCTGGGCACGGTGGAGTTCGCTTCCGCCGAGGAGGCCGAGGCGGCGGTGATGAGCGTGCCGCCGTACCACGTCGCGGCGGTGTCCAACGCGTTGACGAACCTCTACGCGGGCCGCCGGGTGCTGGTCCTGGAGGCGTTCACCCCGGCCGGCTGGATCGAGCTGGTGCGTGGCGAGGAGGTCACGCACGCGATGGTCGTGCCCACGATGCTGGCCCGGATCATGGACGAGCCGGGGCTGGACCGGGCGGTGCCGTCGCTGCGGTCGCTGGCCTACGGCGGGGCGGCGATGCCGCGCCGGATCGTCGAGCAGGCGTTGCGCGAGTGGCCGCACGTCGGGTTCGTCAACGCCTACGGGCTCACCGAGACCTCCTCGACGATCACCGTGCTCGGCCCGGACGAGCACCGGGCCGCGCTCTCGTCCTCGGACGAGGCGGTGCGGGCCCGGTTGTCCTCGGCCGGCCGCGCGGTGCCCGGGATCGAGATCGAGGTCCGCGACGACGCCGGCGCCCCGGTGCCGGCGGGCACCTCGGGACAGATCTGGGTGCGCGGCGAGCAGGTGTCCACCGAGTACGCCGGGCGCGGCTCGTCCGTCGACGGCGCGGGCTGGTTCCACACCCGCGACCAGGGCCGGCTCGACGACGAGGGGTACCTGTTCGTCGAGGGCCGGGTCGACGACACGATCATCCGCGGGGCGGAGAACATCGCCCCGGCCGAGATCGAGGACGTGCTGCTGCGCCACCCGGACGTCGCCGACGCCGTGGTCGTGGGGGTGCCGGACGAGGAGTGGGGGCAGCGGATCGAGGCCGTCGTGGTCGCCCGCCCCGGCACCGAGCTCGACGAGGCGGCCCTCGACGGACTGCGCGAGTCCGTGCGGGCCACCCTGCGCAGCTCCAAGACCCCCGACCGGATCCAGGCCTGGCCCGAGATCCCCCGCACCCCGACCGGCAAACTGCTCCGCAGGGACGTCGTCGCCGGGCTCGCGCCGGCGACCGGCTGAGCCCCCGACCCGGAGGTCAGAAGTGAAGATCGACACCAGCCTGCCCCTGGCCGGGTCGGCCGACCCGCGCGAGGCCGCCCGCCGCGCGGAGGAGGCCGGGTACGACGGCCTGTGGGCCGCCGAGGTCACGCACGACCCGTTCGTCGCGCTGACCCTGGCCGCCGCCGTGACCGAGCGGGCCGAGCTCGGCACGTCCATCGCGGTCGCCTTCGCGCGCAACCCGATGACGCTCGCCGGCACCGCGAACGACCTGCAGGTCCTCAGCGGCGGACGGCTGCTGCTCGGGCTCGGTACCCAGGTCCGGGCGCACATGACCCGGCGCTTCTCCATGCCCTGGTCGCAGCCCGCCGCGCGGATGCGCGAGTTCGTGCTGGCCATGCGCGCGATCTGGGACTGCTGGGCCGACGGCACCCGGCTCGACTTCCGGGGCGAGTTCTACTCCCACACCCTGATGACGCCGATGTTCGTGCCCGAGCCGCACGGGTTCGGCGCGCCGAAGGTGCTGCTCGCCGGGGTCGGCCCGGCGATGACGGAGACCGCCGGCGAGGTCGCCGACGGCTTCCTGTGCCACGGCTTCACCACCCAGCGGTACGTCCGCGAGGTCACCCTGCCCGCCCTGCAGCGGGCCCGCGGGGGCGAGCTGGGCGACTTCCAGCTCGTCGGGCTGCCGATGATCGCGACCGGGCGGACGGAGGAGGAGCTGGCGAAGGCCGTCGAGGGCGTGCGCGCGCAGATCGCCTTCTACGGCTCCACCCCGGCCTACCGCGGGGTGCTCGAGCTGCACGGCTGGGGCGCGCTCGGCGAGGAGCTGCACGCGCTGTCGACACAGGGGGAGTGGGAACGGATGGGTACCTTGATCGACGACGACGTGCTGAGCGCGGTCGCCGTCGTCGGCGAGCCCGACGCGATCCCCCCGGAGCTGGTCCGCCGCTACGGCGACCTGTTCTCCCGCTGCTCGCTCTACACCCCCTGGGACGCCGACCCCGGGCTCGTCGCGGAGATCGCGGCCGGGGTGCGCAAGGGCGCGGCGGAGGCGGGGCGGTCGGCGTGAGCGCGGCGAACGGGACCGTCGTCCGCACCGAGGACCGGGGTGCGGTCCGCGTCGTCACGATCGACCGGCCGGAGGCGCGCAACGCCTTCAGCGGCGAGGTGATCTCGCAGCTGTACCGGGCGCTGGTGGAGGCCGACGAGGATCCCGGCGTGCTCGCCGTCGTGCTGACCGGCGCGGACCCGGCGTTCTGCGCCGGCGTCGACCTCAAGCAGGCCGCGGCCGAGGGTGAGGCCTACTTCCGGCGGCACCGCGACGAGCCGGTGATCGCGCAGGCCGGCCTGATGCGCACGCCGATCGTCGGGGCGGTCAACGGCGCCTGCTTCACCGGCGGGCTGGAGCTCGCGCTGGGCTGCGACTTCCTCGTCGCCTCCGAGCGGGCCGTCTTCGCCGACACCCACGCCCGGGTCGGGGTCCGCCCCGGCGGCGGGATGACCGCCCGGCTCCCGAGCGTGGTCGGGATGGCGTGGGCGCGGCGGATGTCGTTCACCGGCGAGGTGGTCGACGCCGACCTGGCCCTGCGGATCGGGCTGGTCACCGAGGTCGTCCCGCACGAGCGGCTGCTCGACCGGGCCGTCGAGCTCGCGACGGCGGCCACCGAGCCGCCCGCGGACGTGCTGCAGGCGGTCAAGCGGATGTACGTCGAGGGCTCGGGGGCGCCGGTGCAGGCGGCCCTGGAGACCGAGCGGGCGATCGCGGCGGCCGGGACCACGGACATGGCGGCGCTGGAGGAGCGGCGCCGGGCGGTGACGGCGCGGAACCGGGCGCAGCTGGCGCGGTGAACCCCCGTCAGTGCTCCAGGACCAGGCAGAAGGGGTGCCCGGCGGGGTCGAGGTAGACCCGGAAGTCCGTGCCGGGCTGCACCTCGTGCTTGCGCGCGCCGATCGCGAGGACCCGGGTCTCGCCCTCGTCGAGATCCGGGACGTCGAAGTCGAGGTGGGCCTGCTGGGGGTGCGCGTCGCCCGGCCAGTCCGGCGGGGTGTGCCCGGGCGCGAGCTGGAAGGCGAGCGTGGCCCCGCGGCCGGAGACGAGCTCCACCCAGTCGGTGCCGGGCGCCTCGTCGCCGGCGCGGATCGGCCAGCCGGTGAGCGCGGAGTAGAAGCGGGCGAGACCCAGCGGGTCCCGGGTGTCGAGGGCCGCCACGGAGAAGGTCGCGAAGCCGGTCATGGTCGAGAACCTAGGCCGCCGCGGCCGCCCGGCCCAGCGGATTCCGCCTCCGTGGGGAAGGGTGGCCCGCATGCACGACCGGTGGACCGACCACGCGATCTGGTGGCACGCCTACCCCCTCGGGTTCGTCGGCGCCGAGCGCGAGGCGCTGGCGCCCCCCAGCCCGCCCGCGCACCGGCTCGGCCGGTTCGAACCGTGGCTCGACCATCTCCTCGAGCTCGGCTGCTCCGGGCTGGCGCTGGGGCCGGTCTTCGCCTCGGAGACCCACGGCTACGACACCGTCGACCCCTTCCGGATCGACCCCCGGCTCGGCGACGACGCGGACTTCGACGCCCTCGTCGCCGCGGCGCGCTCGCGCGGGACCCGGCTGCTGCTCGACGGCGTGTTCAACCACGTCGGACGGGGGTTCGAGAGGTTCCGGGCCGCCGAGGCCGGCGACGCCGGGGCCCGCCGCTGGTTCCGGTGGGAGGGCGAGCGGCCCGCGACCTTCGAGGGGCACGGCCGGCTGGTCGCGCTGAACCACGACGAGCCCGCCGTCCAGGAGCACGTCGCCGAGGTGATGCGGCACTGGCTGGACCGCGGGGCGGACGGCTGGCGCCTCGACGCCGCCTACCAGGTGCCGACGACCTTCTGGCGGGCCGTGCTGCCGGGCGTGCGCAAGGAGTTCCCCGACGCCTGGTTCGTCGGCGAGGTGATCCACGGCGACTACGCCGCGATCGTCGAGGAGTCCGGGATGGACTCGGTCACCCAGTACGAGCTGTGGAAGGCGGTGTGGAGCGCACTGAACGACCGGAACCTCTTCGAGCTCGCCCACGCCCTGGACCGGCACTCGGCGATGGTGGGGTCCTTCGCGCCGCTGACCTTCCTCGGGAACCACGACGTCACCCGGCTGGCCAGCCGGCTGGACCGCACCGACCACATCGGGCACGCGGTGGCCGTGCTCATGACGGTCGGCGGGGTGCCGTCGATCTACGCGGGGGACGAGCAGGCCTTCACCGGCGTGAAGGAGGAGCGCGAGTTCGGCGACGACGCCGTGCGCCCACCGTTCCCGGACACCCCGGCCGAGCTCGCCCCGTTCGGTGCCCCGGTGCAGGAGCTGCACCAGCGGCTGATCGGGCTGCGGCGCCGCCACCCGTGGCTCGTCCGCGCCCGCACGACCGTCGAACACCTCACGAACACCACCCTCGCGCTGCGCTCGACCGGCTCCCCGGCCGGCTCCGGGGACGAGCTGGTGACGCTCCTCTCGGTCGACGACGAGCCCCGGCGTTTCCCGGCGGAGCTGGCGGGGGAGACACTGGCGGACGCGCAGGGCGGCACGCCCGGGGACGCGCTCCTGCTCCCGCCGCACTCGTGGCGCGTGCTCGCCCCGCAGCGCCGCTGAGCCGACCCGATCGGACCCGTCGGGACCCGCGGCGACCCGTGAGGGCGCGTCGGGACACCCGCCGACCCCTGCTGGAGGAACGATGACCGCCGTGACCGTGCTCGGCACCGGGATCATGGGCGCCGGGATGGCCGCCAACCTGGCGAAGGCCGGGCTGGACACCACGGTGTGGAACCGCACCCCGGAGAAGGCCCGCCCGCTCGCCGACGCGGGGGCCCGGGTGGCGGAGGACGCCGCGGACGCGGTGTCCGGCGCGGACGTGGTCGTCACGATGCTGTTCGACGCGGACTCGGTCGCCGAGGTGATGGAGCGCGCGCTGCCGGCGGCGAAGGAGGGCGTGCTCTGGGTGCAGACCGCCACCGTCGGACTCGAGGGCACCGACCGGCTGGCCGCGCTGGCCGGCGAGCACGGCGTCGCGTTCGTCGACGCGCCCGTGCTCGGCACCCGCCAGCCCGCCGAGGCCGGACAGCTGGTGGTCCTGGCCAGCGGCCCGGAGGAGGTGCGCGAGGCGGTCGCGCCGGTCTTCGACGCGATCGGCTCCCGCACCGTCTGGGTCGGCGACCGGCCGGGCGAGGGGCACCGGCTCAAGCTGGTCGCCAACTCGTGGGTGCTGTCGATCGTCACGGCGACCGCGCAGGCCGTCGCGCTCGCGCAGGCGCTGGGCGTGGACCCGCAGCAGTGGCTCGACTCGATCTCGGGCGGCCCGCTGGACTGCGGGTACGCGCAGGTCAAGGGCAAGACGATGCTGGCCGGCGACTTCCCGCCCGCCTTCGCACTCGACGGTGCCGTCAAGGACTCCGGACTGATCGCGGACGCGCTCGCCTCCGCCGGGGTCGCCGACTCCGTCATGCGCGCCTTCCACGACCGGTTCGCCGCGGCCGCCGCGCAGGGGCACGCCGAGGAGGACATGGCGGCCGTCGTCCACGGCTTCCGGGAGACGTAACCCGAGACCCCTGCCCCCTGACCCCTGAGCGAACGGCGCTCTCGCTCACACCTACTGAGCGAGAGCGCCGCTCGTTCACGTCCCGACCGGGTGTGCCGCTGCCGAGGCCGACCCGGCCGCCGCGCCGTCCCGGCGGGGAACGGCCGTCGGAAGGCGCGCGGAAGGGCCGGAACGGCGTGTCGTGATCGGCCGGACACGGAGCGTGGAAATCGCGCCCGGAATCGTGTGATCGATCATTCCCGAGGGGGTTACCGGTTCGTTAACATCCCTGCGGCCGTCCGGAACCCGGAGGCGCGGGTCCTAGGCTGGCCGCGCCGGCGCGGGTGCCGGAGTGGACGGAAGGGCACGGGGAAAGCGGTGGTGGACAGCATGATCGGTGACCGGCCTGGTCCGCGGCGCCGTCCACTCCGGGATCCCGTGGTCGCGCGCGGTGCGGCCGCGTGAGCGCGAATACCGGCGACACCGCATGGGTTCTCGCGAGCGCCGCGCTGGTCATGCTGATGACCCCGGGGCTCGCATTCTTCTACGCCGGAATGGTGCGGGCGAAGAGCGTCCTGACCATGCTGATGGCCAACGTCGTCTGCCTGGTGGTGGTCGGCCCGGTCTGGGCCGTCGTCGGCTTCGACCTCACCTTCGGCGACGACGGGATCGGCGGGCTCATCGGCTCGATCGGCTCCGCGGGTGACCACTGGTCGGTCATGCAGCTGGCCGGGTTCGCCGGCGACGGGGCGCCCTGGCCCGGCGAGCACGCGGTCCCGGTGCTCGCCTTCGCGATGTTCCAGCTGATGTTCGCCGTGATCACGCCCGCGCTCATCTCCGGTGCGGTCGCGGAGCGGACCCGGTTCTGGTCGTGGGTCGTGTTCGTGGCGCTGTGGAGCGTGCTGGTCTACGCCCCGGTCGGGCACTGGGTGTTCGCGTTCGACGGCTTCCTCGCCCCCGACGCGGTCGGCGGGTGGATCGCCAACCGGCTGCAGGCCGTCGACTTCGCCGGGGGCACCGTCGTCCACATGAACGCCGGGGCCGCGGCGCTCGCGCTCGCGATCGTGCTGGGCCGGCGCCGGGGCTGGCCCGAGGTCGTCGCGCGGCCGCACAACCTGCCCTTCACCGTGCTCGGCGCCGCGCTGTTGTGGTTCGGCTGGTACGGGTTCAACGCCGGGTCGGCGCTGTCCGCGAACGGCCTGGCCGCGATGGCCTTCGCCAACACCACCGTGGCGACCTGTGCCGCCGTGCTGGCCTGGCTGCTCGTCGAGCAGCTGCGGACCGGGCGTCCGACGACCCTGGGCGCCGCGTCCGGGGCGGTCGCCGGGCTCGTCGCAATCACTCCGGCCTGCGGGTTCGTCGACCTGTGGGGCGCGATCGCGATCGGGCTCGCCGCCGGTGTGATCTGCCCGCTGGCCTGCGCGCTCAAGTGGCGGCTGCGGCTGGACGACTCGCTCGACGTCGTCGCGATCCACCTGGTCGGCGGGCTCGTCGGCACCCTGCTCGTCGGGGTGTTCGGGACGACCGCGGTCAACGCCGCCCTGCCCGCCGAGGGCCTGGTGCACGGCGGCGGGTTCACCCAGCTCGGCCGGCAGGCCGTCGCGGCCGGGGTGGTCGCCGGGTACTCCTTCCTCGCCACGCTCGTGCTCGGCTACCTGATCCGGTTCACCATCGGCTTCCGCGCGTCGGCCGAGGCCGAGACGGGCGGGCTGGACCTGCACGAGCACGCCGAGACCGGCTACGACGTCACCGCCACCCGCAGCGGCATCGGGCCCGAGGGCCCGGGGCAGGGCGGCGGGACCGTCGGCCCGCCCGTGACACCGATGCCCGCCCCGCGGCACGCCTCCGACCCCACCCGCATCCCGGTGCAGACCCGGCCGCCGATCCGCTTCGAGCGGGGCCGCGATCCGCGCCACCTGCGGGAGGTCGACGCCCCGTACGACGTGCCCGCGCCACGCCGCGAGCAGCACTGACCGCACCGATCCGGAGCGTTTCGCCGTCGACCGTGACCACTGTCACGTCCTGTGAATTCGCGGTGGGGCGCCATTGTCGTGCGGCGGGGAATTGTGCGATGCGCCTTCGCGGTACGCCGAGCGCGATCGCCCTGGTACACGGCGGGAATTGCGCCCGGGACCGCCGGGGGGCCGCGTCGGCGACCTGCGCGGATCGTGCCCGACCGGCTGCGCTGGGCGCACGACCTGGCTCACCAGTCGTGATCACCCTGCTCCGTATCGTGGCGAAACGATGTGGTCACGGATTCGCGGAAAGCGTGGGCGCGCTCTTCTCCGGAGGCTGTGTGAGGATGCCCTAAGACGGCCGGACGCAGCCGCGAGGAGGACAGGAAATGCGAGACGACGCCGGTTCGCGGGTGGACGGCGGAGGCCCGTGAGCGACACGTCCTGTGCCCACCTCGCCCGGGAGGCCCCGGACGGCGCCGGTGAGAACCGGGCGGCGCGGATGGTGCATGCCCACGACCATGCGTCGGCGCTCCCGGTGCCCGACGACGCGGTCGCCGCCCTCGGCACCCGGGTGCACCTGCTCGGCGCCGGCGTGGAGCGGGTGGTCGAGGTGATCGCGCGGCGGCGGGGGATGCGCGCCACCGAGGTCCACGCGCTCGTCGTCATCGCGGCCGCCGAGCCCGGCGGCGTCCCCGCCACCCCCGGCGACCTCGCGCAGACCCTGCGGCTGACCACCGGCGCCATCACCGGCATCGTCGACCGGCTCGTCGGCTCGGGGCACGTCCGCCGCGACCCCGACCGTGCCGACCGGCGCCGCATCCGCCTGGGCTGCCGCGAGGCCGGTCGCACCGTCGCCGCCGAGCTCCTGTCCACCCTCGGCGACCGTGCGTCGGGCGTGGTGGGCGCCCTGACCCCCGCCGAGTTGGCGGTGGTCGACCGGGTCCTCGGCGAGCTCGCCACCGCCCTCACCGCCTACCTGCTCTCGCCCGAGGCCCGCGCCGACCGGTCCTGAACGACGGACGCACGATCGAGGAGCACGGGGGCGTCCTAGGCTCGGCCCCCCCACCGCCGACCCACGGAGGCCGCATGCCCCGCACCGCGCTGACCATCGAGGCCCCGGACGGCACGTGCGCGGCCACGCTGCACACCCCGGCGGGGGAGGGGCCGTGGCGCGGGGTGCTGATGTACCCCGACGCGGGCGGGGTGCGGGAGACGTTCCTCGGAATGGCGGACCACCTCGCCGATCTCGGCTACGCGGTGCTGCTGCCGGACGTCTACTACCGCGCCGGCGGGTTCGCGCCGTTCGACGTCGCGACACTGTTCGGCGACCCGGCCGAGCTCGCGCGGATGGGGGAGCTGGCCCGGCCGCTGACCGCGGAGGCGATCGGGGCCGACGCCGCCGCGTACGTCGACTCCCTGCTCGCCCGGCCCGAGGTGCGCGGCGACGCCGTCGGGACCACGGGGTACTGCATGGGCGGCCGGGCCTCGCTGATCGCGGCGGCGGCGCTGGGCGGCCGGGTGGCGGCCGCGGCGTCGTTCCACGGCGGGCGGCTGGCCGTGGGCGACGACCCGGACAGCCCGCACCACCGCGCCGCGGACCTCCGGGCCACGGTGTACGTCGCCGCCGGGCAGGACGACGCGTCGTTCGGGCCGGACCAGTACGCGCTGCTCGAGGAGGTCCTCACCGCCGCCGACGTCCGGCACACCCTGGAGACCTATCCCGCCGGGCACGGCTTCGCGGTCCCGGACAACCCGACGCACGACGCCGACGCCGAGAAGCGGCACTGGGCCGCCCTCGCCGACCTCTACGCCGCGACGCTCCCCTGAGCCGACGGATCCCGGAGACCCCGGACGCCTCCGCGGCGTCGCCGGACTAGCCCCGGAGATCGGCGGCGGGGAACGGCCGGCGCTCGTCCAACCGCAGGGACAGCCGGCCCGCCGCGCGCCAGGCCCGGGCGACCAGGTCCGTGTCCTCGTCGGTCACCAGGTTGCCCATGACCCGCAGCGCGACCCGCATCAGCGGCGTCGACCGCATGCCGACGGGCCCGGCGAGCGGTAGCAGCCGGGGGATCGTCAGCAGCCCGGCGAGCCGGCGCGCGATGGAGAAGGCCCGGCCGTAGTGCCCGCGCAGGGTGGCGGGCCAGGCCCGGTCCAGGTCCTTCTCGGTGGCCATCAGCTCGGCGACGAGCCGGCCGGTCTCCAGGCCGTAGTCGATGCCTTCGCCGTTGAGCGGGTTGACGCAGCCCGCGGCGTCACCGACCAGCGCCCAGTTCGGCCCGGCCACGCCGGACACCGCCCCGCCCATCGGCAGCAGCGCGGAGCGGACCAGCCGCACCGGTCCGTCGAGCTGCCAGTCCTCCCGGCGCAGCGTCGCGTAGTGCTCGATCAGCGACCTCAGCTGGACGCCCGCGGGCCGCTTGTCCGTCGCGAGCGTGCCGACGCCGATGTTGACCTCGCCGGTGTGCAGCGGGAAGACCCACCCGTACCCGGCCAGGACCTCGTTCCCGGTGCCCCGCAGCTCCAGGTGCGAGGAGATCCACGGGTCGTCGTGCCGGCCCGACCGGATGTAGCCGCGGGCGGCGACGCCGTAGGCGGTGTCCTTGTGCCACTCCCGCCCGAGGACCCGCCCGAGCGTCGAGCGGGCGCCGTCGGCCACGACCAGCCGCTCGCAGCGGATCGTGGCGCTCCCGCCCTCGGCCAGCGCGAACGTGACACCGGAGATCCGTTCGCCGTCGCGCTCCACGCCGACCGCCTTCGCCCCCTGCACCGGCACGGCACCCGCCTCGAGGGCGACCTCACGGATCCGGGCGTCGAGCTCGGTGCGGGCGACCGCGCTGCCCTCGGACGGCAGGGACCCGCCCGGCCACTCCAGCAGCAGCTCCTGCCCGAAGCCCGCCGCCCGCAGGCCGCGGTTCGCCCCGTGCCCCCGCACCCACTCGCCCAGCCCGAGGCGGTCCAGCTCCGCGATCGCGCGCGGGGTGAGCCCGTCGCCGCAGGTCTTGTCCCGGGGGAAGACGGCGGCGTCGGCCAGGACGACGTCCAGTCCCTGCCGGGCGGCCCAGGCGGCGGCCGCGGACCCCGCCGGCCCGGCCCCGACGACGAGCAGGTCGGTGGACCCGGGGACGGGGCTGGGATCAGGCGCCATGCCTCCAGTGTGACAAGGCGAGATCGCCGACCGGGGCGAGGGCGGCCGCGGTCACACCCGCGCACGGGACGACGCCCGG
Organism: Pseudonocardia yuanmonensis; assembly: GCF_039542425.1. Lineage (NCBI taxonomy): Bacteria > Bacillati > Actinomycetota > Actinomycetes > Pseudonocardiales > Pseudonocardiaceae > Pseudonocardia > Pseudonocardia yuanmonensis. The sequence goes on along the minus strand of NZ_BAABIC010000006.1, from coordinate 260,009 downwards.
GCACCCCACCGGCCCGGGCGTCGCCCCCGACTCGCGCGCTCACACCTCCCGGGCGCGGGCGGCGACCCGCATCGAGGCCGCGGCCGCGTTCCCGGTGAGGGTGGCGACGGCGAGTCCGATCACCAGGTGCACCGCGGCGAGGGCGAGGGCCCCGCCGAGCGACGCCGTGGTGACGAAGGGCAGGACGACCGCGGTCGCGGTGCCCAGCCCCACGATCCAGCCCAGGTACTCCAGCGGCCGCGGGGTCGAGAGCAGCAGGAGGTGGGCGATGCCGGTCGCGACGAGGGCGGCAGTCGCGGCGAGGGTGCACAGCACGACCACCCCGGCCGTCCCGAAGGTGCTGGTGCCGAGGGCGTGCGTCGCCGGCACGAGCCCGGTCACGACGCGCACGACGAGCGCGCCGACCAGGCCGGCGAGCGCCGCGACCAGCGCGGTGGCCAGGCCGCCCGACCACAGCCGGCCCGCGTCGACGACGCGGCGCGGCTGCTGCGGCAGCGGCCCCGAAATCGGCGCGGGGATCTGCGCCGGGATCGGCGCGGGGATCCGCACGGTCGGGTCGGTGAGCGGGGGGACGGGGGCGGTGGTCATGGCGAGCCTTCTTCCGGCCTTGCGCGGGTGGCTCCCGCGGCATGGGAGAAGGGTCGCGCCCGGGAGGCACCGGCACCGTCGGGCGGCCGGCGGGTGCGACGGGGGATCCGGACGTCGGGCGATCGGGGGACGACCGGATCGGCCGGTCCGGCTCAGGCCCGCGCCGGTACCGCCGGGGCCGCGGGCAGCAGGGAGCGCATGGCCAGCGCCCCGAGCACCGGGCCCGGGAGCAGGACGAGCAGCGCGACGGCCCACCCGCCGACGGCCGCGACCAGCGGGACCACCTGGATGCTCACCGCGGTGAGCAGGAAGCCGAGCGCGGTCTGGGTGGTCAACGCGGTGCCGACGTACCGGCGATCGGCGACGTCGCTCAGCGCGCCCGTGAACACCGCGGAGTCCGCGACCACGGACGCCCCCACACGGCGCAGAACGCGACCAGCCCGGGTACCCCCGCTCCGACCACCACCGGCGAGAGCAGGCAGCACGTGCCACTCACGGCCAGCGCCGCGATCGCCGTGGCCTCGCCGATGCCCCACTCGGCGCGCAGCCGCGGTACCACCGCCGAGGCCGAGAACCACACCGCCAGCCCGAGGACCTGGACGAGCGCGATCGCGGTGCGTGGTCCGTCCGTGCGGGCGCGCGGTGGCGGGCGACCCGCATCGGTCCTCCCCGGGGCGTCGACGACGTCGACGGGGAGTATCGGTCAGGTCACGTAGGGTTCCCGACCCGGGTCGTGGGTGCCCGTGGCCCGGCGCAGCTGCACGCTGGTCCAGCCGAAGATGCCGACGCAGGCCAACGCCACCACGGCGAAGACGATCGCCCAGACGACCGCGTGGTCCATCAGGAACACCACGGTGACCAGCACGCAGAGCAGGAACGCGAGCACCGAGATGCCGCGGTGCAGCTTGAGGGCGCTCTGCCCGTCGTGCGAGCCGGTCCCGGAGTTCGGGCCGCCGATGCCGAGGACCGGCCGGCCCTTGATGGGGGTCGCCGCGGCGCGGACGTCCGGCGGGGATGCCGACTCGGGGTCGCCGCCGTGGGTCCGGTGACCGGCGGCGCGTTCGTCGCTCGGAGTGGCCATGCGCCACTGTACCCACTTCCGGGGTGGTTGATTCACGTCTCGCCGCAGCTCACGCGCCGTCCACATGATCCGCGTCCACCTGCGCGACACGCCGTCGGGCCGGAGGGACGACGCGTCCCTCCGGCCCGTGATCGACGTGCTCAGCCGATCACGACGTTGGTGGCGAAGACCCCGGCGGGATCGAACCGGCGGGCGATGGCGAGGAGCCGGGCGCGGTCGTCGTCGGACCACAGGGCGCCGACACGGGCCGGGCCGGCCTGGCCCAGGAAGTTGACGAGCGAGCCGCAGGACCACGGCCCGACGCACCCGACGACGGCGGCGGCGGATGCGGCGACCACCTCGGCGGGCGGCCCGGCGAGCACCCCGACGGTGAAGACGCTGAAGGCGGCGTCGCGGCCGGCGACGGCGTTGGGCACCTCGGGCCGGCGGGCGACGGCGCCGCCGAGCAGCCGCACCTCGACCATCGCCAGCGGTACCTCGGCCTGCGGCCCGGCGACCGCGAGCAGCGCGTCGACGGCCTCGGCGGGCAGCGCGCCGAGCGCGGTGCCGCGGTCCCACACCGGCATCGGCTCGGTCGGGTCCATGTGCACCGCGTCGATCGCCGGGTAGGGCAGGTCGGCGATCGTGTCGAGCACCGGCCCGGCCACGGCCCGCAGCGGCGCGAGCAGCGCGGTGCCCTCCTCGGCCGGGCCGAGGTGGGTGAACCGCACGGCGACGACGAACCGCCCGCGCACCGGCTCGGGCAGGGCCGGGTCCGGCGGGGTGCGCAGCAGGGCGACGGAGGTGGTGGCGTCCTCGGGCAGGCCGGGCGCCCACTCCCGCCACGCATGCAGGACGGCCGCGGCGTCGTCGGCGGCGAAGAACAGGGCGCCGCCGAAGAACCGGCTGACCGGGACCAGGTCGAACTCCATCTCGGTGACGATCCCGAAGTTGCCCTTGCCGCCGCGGACGGCCCAGAACAGGTCCGCGTCGGCGCCCTGGCTGTTCTCCGACACCTCGCGGACGGACCCGTCCGCGGTGACGAGCGTGAACCGCCGGACGTGGTCGGCGGCGAAGCCGTAGCGGCGGGCGAGCGGGCCGAGGCCGCCGCCCGTGGTGTAGCCGACCACTCCGACCGCCGACGACGAGCCGTTGAGCGGGGCGAGGCCGTGCGGCGCGGCGGCGTCGATCACCGCGCGCCAGCGCACCCCGGCGCCGACGACCGCGCGGCGGTTGAGCGGGTCGATCCGTACCGCGTCCATCCGCCGCGTGGTGACCAGGACCGTGCCGAACAGCTCGCCCGTGAGGCCGTGGCCGGTGGCCTGCACGGCGACCCGCAGCCCCGCTGCGGCGGCGAAGCGGACGGCCGCCGCGACGTCGGCCGTGCTCGTCGCACCCACGACCACCGCGGCGGCCGGGGTGTAGGCCACGTTGTAGCCGGCGACCTCCTCCGCGAACCCGGGGTCGCCGGGCTGCAGGACGGGTCCGGCGACGGCGGCGGCGAGGGCCGCGACGTCGGCGGGGCGCAGGGCGTCGACCAGGGCCGTCGGGGTGGTCGGGGTCGAGATGGTCATCGGGGTCTCCCGGGGATCGGGCCGCGGGGAGCGGCGTCGGTGATCGAAGACTCCCGTCCGGCGAGGGTCCGCCACGACCGCGCCACCGGGCCTCCCCGGGGTGTGGGCAGCACCCCGTCTCGCGGTGCGGCTGCCCGTCCGGGCAGGATCGTCCGCCGTGGGGATCCGCAGGTCCGGGCGCGGCGCGGGGCGGCCCAGCGAGCGCCTCCGCCAGCCGCAGCCGCTGCTGCGCCGCCGGATCGCCTCCGGGCGGGGGGCGACGGACCAGCCCAACGTCACCGGGGACGGCGACGTCCCGCTCACGGCCCGCTTCTGGCTGACGGTGGTGCTGACCGGGGTGGGCGCGGGTCTGTTCGGGATCGTGCTGATGCTGCTCCTCGGCGCGGTCGCCCGCCTCGCGTTCGGGCCCGGGGCGGTCGAGGACTTCCAGGGCGCCGTCGAGCGGGCGTCCTGGCCCGGCCGGGTGATCCCCTTGCTGGTCGCCGCGGTGGTCGCCGGGGTGGGTTGGTTCCTGCTGCGCCGGTACGTCTCCGGCCGCTCGGACGCCGACGACGCCGTGTGGACCGGCGACGGCCGGCTCGGCTTCCGCCGCAGCGCGGGGACGTCGGTGCTCTCGGTGACCGTGGTCGGGCTCGGCGCGTCGCTGGGCCGCGAGGCCGCGCCGAAGCTGATGGGCGCGGTGTGCGGGTCGGTGCTCGCCGGCCGGGCCGGGCTGACGACGCCGCAGCGCCGCCTGCTCGTGGCCTGCGGGGCGGGCGCGGGGCTGGCCTGCGTGTACAACGTGCCGCTCGGCGGCGCGCTCTTCACCGCCGAGGTGCTGATCGGGGCGGTGCGGCTGCCCGTGATGCTGCCCGCGCTCGCCTGCTCGGCGGTCGCCACGCTCACCGCCTGGATCGGGCTGCCCTCCGGCCCGGTCTACGCCGATCTCCCGGACTTCGCGTTCTCCGCGTCGGCGCTGGTGTGGGCGGTTCCCGCCGGGGTGCTGACGGGCCTGGTCGCCGTGGTGTTCGTCCGCCTGATCGCCTGGGCCTCGCACCGCGTGCCACGGGGCCGGGGGATGCTGGTCGCCCCGCTCGCCGCGTTCGCGGTGCTCGCCGCGCTCGGGCTCGCGTTCCCCCAGCTCTACGGGAACGGGCAGGACATCGCCGAGCAGGCCTTCGCGGGGATCGGCGCGCTCTGGCTGTTCGCGGCGCTGTTCGCGCTCAAGCCGCTGGTCACGGTGCTGTGCCTGGGCAGCGGCGCCTCCGGCGGGTTGTTCACCCCGACGCTCGCCTGCGGTGCCGCCCTCGGCGCCTGCCTGGGCGGGCTGTGGTCGCTGCTCTGGCCCGGCACACCCGTCGGCGCCTACGCGATGATCGGCGCCGCCGCGATGATCGGGGCGGGGATGCAGGCGCCGCTGGCCGGCCTGGCCCTCGTGCTGGAGCTGACCCACACCGGGTTCGGGCTGATGGTGCCGATGATGGTCGCGACGCTCCTCGCGACGGCCATGTCGCGGTGGGTGGACGGCTACTCGATCTACTCCGCGCGGCTGCCCGAGCGGGCCGCCGCCGGGCGGGCGTCAGGCGGGCAGCAGCAGGTCGACGAGCCCCCGGGCCCACTCCGGTGAGCCCGGCTCGCCGGTGAAGATCGCCCGGTAGTAGAGCGGCCCGAGCAGCGCGTCCGCCGCGCGCTCGACGGTCGGGACCGCCCCGCCGCGCGCCCGCTCGCGCTCGATCATCGCCGCGAGCTGGTCCTCCCGGTCGCCGCGACAGGCGCAGGCGCCCTGCTCGCCCCCGGCGCCGAGGGTGGCGCGCATCAGCGCGAGGACGTCCGGGTCCGCGAGGTCGGTGGCGACGTCGGCCGCCCACCGCTGCAGGTCCCCGCGCAGCGAGCCGGTGTCGGGGACGACGACGTCCCCGGAGAAGCGGCTCGTCGCGACGTCGGCCAGCAGCTCGCCGACCGAGCCCCAGCGGCGGTAGAGGGTGGTGGCGTGCACGCCCGCCCGGGCGGCGACGACGGGGATCGTCAGCGCGTCGCCCACCTCCTCGGCGAGCAGCTCCTCGACGGCCCGGTGCACGGCCGCCCGCACCCGGGCCGAGCGTCCGCCGGGGCGGGACCCGGTGGCCGCGCCCGGGGTCCGGGGGCGCGTGACCGGCGTGGATGCAGCCATGCGGGCGAGTATGGCACCGATCGCTGCGACAAGCTAACGCAACGATCTGTGCGTTCGTGCTACCTTCGTCGAAGTTAACGCACAGATCGCTGCACGAACTTGCGAGGCGAAGCATGTCCGTCACGACCGGTGGGACCGCGGAGAGCGCCCCGGGCAGCACTACCGGCAGCACTCCGGGCAGCACTCCGGGCAGCACTCCGGGCACTGCCGCGAGCGGCCCGGCGGCGGGGGGCGTCCGGCGCCGGGCGGCGTACTTCGCGGCGGCGGCCGCGATCGTCGGGCTGTTCCTGGCGGCGTCGAGCGCACCGTCCCCGCTCTATGTCGTCTACCAGCAGCTGTGGGGCTTCACCCCGACCGTGCTCACGGTGGTCTTCGCCGTGTACGTCGTGGGGCTGCTGGCCTCGCTGCTGGTGGTGGGCGGGCTGTCCGACCACGTCGGCCGGCGCCCGGTGCTGTTCGGCGCGATCCTGCTGGAGATCCTCGCACTGGTGCTGTTCGTGCTGGCCGGGGACGTCGTCGTGCTCGCGGTCGCACGGCTGCTGCAGGGCGTGGCCACGGGCGTCGCGATGACGACCCTGGGCGCGGCCCTGGTCGACCTCGAGTCCCCGGCCGCGCCGGGGCGGGCCGGTGTCGTCAACTCCGTGGTCCCGACGAGCGGGCTCGCCCTGGGTGCGCTGGGCTGCGGCGCGCTGGTCGAGTTCGGGCCCTCGCCGACGAAGTTCGTGTACGCCCTGCTGCTGGTCGGGATGGGGCTGGCGGCGGCGGTCGTGGCGCTCATGCCCGAGACCGCCGCGCGTCGTCCGGGCGCGCTGGCCTCGCTGCGCCCCAAGGTCGGCGTCCCGCCCCGGCTGCGCGCCGAGGTCGTGCCGGTGGTGCCGGTGATGATCGCCAGCTGGGCGCTCGGGGGCCTCTACCTCTCGCTCGGGCCCTCGGTGGCGGCCGGGCTGTTCGACCTGCGCAACCACCTGGTCGGCGGCTTCGTCGTGACGCTGCTGTGCGGCATCGGCTCGATCACCGCGTTCCTGCTGCGCCGGCGGCCGGCGGTGCGGCTGTTGGCCCCCGCCGCCGCCCTGCTGGGCCTCGGCACCCTCGTGACGCTCCTCGGCGTGACGACCGGGCTCGTCGCCGTCGCGGCGCTCGGCACCGTGATCGCGGGCGTGGGGTTCGGGGCCGCCGCGCTCGCGACCTTCGGGACCTTCGCGCGCATCGCCGCGCCCCACGAGCGCGGGGCGCTGTTCGCCGTGGCGTACGTGATCTCCTACCTCGCCTTCAGCCTCCCGGCCGTGGCCGCCGGGTTCGCCGGCACCGCGTTCGGGCTGCGGATCACCGCCGAGGTCTACGCGCTGGTGATCGTGACGCTCACCGCCGCGGCGCTGGTCCTGCGACTGGCGCTGGCCCGCCGCGCCGCCTCGGTCCGCTCCTGATCCCGGCCGGACCCGCAGGGGGAACCCTCCGAACAGAGGGCGCCGCCGGTCAGGACGGCTGGGATGCTCGGGGTGATCACCGTCGATCAGTGTTCCCCAGGGAGGCAGACATGGCCCCGTTCCCGCCGCTCGCCCACGCCGCGGTCACGGTGACCGACCTCGAGCGCAGCACCCGCTGGTACGCGGCCCTCTTCGGGGCGGACCCGGTGCTCGACGAGGACGAGACCACCGGCGGCTTCCACCACACCGTCTTCGCGCTCGGTGACGGGCACCTGTTCGGGCTGCACACCCACCCCGGCGGCGCGCCGGACGGCCCGTTCGACGAGCGCCGGACCGGGCTGGACCACGTCGCCTTCGCCTGCGCCGACCGTGCCGAGCTGGAGGACTGGGCGACGCGGCTCGACGAGCTGGGCATCGCCCACGGCGGGATCGTCGACGCGCACTACGGCTCGGGCGTCTCCTTCCGGGACCCGGACAACATCGCGCTGGAGTTCTTCGCGCCGCCCGCCTCGTAGGCGCCTGCCGGATGGAGGCGCAGTAGCGGCCGCGCTGACCGGAAAACCGACAGGCCTGTTATATTAGCGCTGTGACATCGCCCGACCCCACCCTCGAGAGCTGGCTGCGGCCCCTCAAGGACCTCCTCGACACCATGGACTCCGCGATAGCGGAGCTCTACGCCGAGCGGGGGGTCAGGGGAGTTCGGACCCGGTTCAGCATGGCGCTGATCCGGCTGCACCACCGCGGGCCGATGTCGATCAAGCAGCTGGCGGCGCAGATCGACGTCACGCACTCGGCGATGAGCCAGACCGTGACCGAGATGCGCAAGGAGGGGCTGGTCGCGACCGCGCCCGGTGCCGACGCACGCACCCGCGAGGTCGCGCTCACCGAGAAGGGCCGCGCGCTCGTGCCCTTCCTCGAGGCGGAGTGGCGCGCCACCGAGGCCGCCTTCGCCGAGCTCGACGCCGCCCTGCCGTACCCGATGACCCGGGTGATCGACGACGTCGCCGCAGCCCTGCGCGAGCGGCCCTTCCTCGACCGCATCCGGGCCCACCTGCCCGGGTCGGAGCACGCGTGAGCGCGGTCGACCGGGTCCTGGACACCCGACCCCTGCGCGGGCACGCCGGCTTCCGCCGGCTCTGGATCGGGTCGACGGCGTCGGCCTTCAGCGGGCAGGTCGCGGTGGTGGCCGTGCTCGCCCAGGTCTGGGAGCTGACGGCGAGCCCGGCGCTGGTCGGCGTGGTGGGGCTCGCGACCGGCGTGCCCATCGCCGTGTTCGCCACGCTCGGCGGCACCCTGGCCGACGCGCTGGACCGGCGGCGCCTGGTCCTGCTCACCAGCGCCGCGGCGGCCGTCGTCGCGGGGCTGCTGGCGCTGCAGGCCGCGGTGGGCGTGCGGTCGTGGGCGCTGGTCCTGGCCCTGGTCGCGGCGCAGACGGGCTGCACCGCGCTCGGCTCCTCCGCCCGGCGAACCTTCGTACCGCGGCTGCTCCCACGGGACCAGGTCGCCCCCGCGCTCGCGCTGAACCACGTGTCCTTCCAGGGCGCGATGCTCGTCGGGCCCGCCCTCGCCGGCGTGGTGATCGCGGGCTGGGGGACCACGGCCGCGTACGCCCTCGACGCCGCCGCCACGGCCCTCTCGCTCTACGGCGTCGCCCGGCTCCCGGCGATGCGCCCCGACCGGGCCGACGTCCGGCGCGGGCTCGCGGCGGGCGTGCGCGACACCGTCGAGGGCTGGGAGATCCTGCTGCGCACCCCGGCCCTGCGCGCCGCGCTGGCCGTCGACCTCACGCAGACGCTCCTCGCGATGCCGGTCGCGCTCTTCCCGGCGCTCAACGCCGAGCGGTTCGGCGACGACCCGCGCACGCTCGGGCTGTTCCTCTCCGCGATCGCGGCCGGCGGGATCGGCGCCGGCCTGTTGTCGGGGCCGGTCACGCGGGCGCGCCGGCCGGGGCTCGTCATGGTGTGGGCGGCCGGGACGTGGGGCGTCGGACTCGCGGTCTTCGGGCTGGTCGACGGCCTGGTGGCCGGCCTGGCCTGCCTCGCCGTGGCCGGCGCGGCGGACACCGTCTCGGTGATCTCCCGCGGCACGCTCGTCCAGCTCGCGACGCCGGACTCGCACCTCGGCCGGGTCAGCGCCGCGGAGTACGTGGTCGGGGCGGCCGGGCCGGGAATCGGGAACGCCCGCGCGGGTCTTGTGGCGGGCCTGGTCGGTCCCGGGCCGGCCGCGGCGACGGGCGGGGCGGCGTGCGTGGTCTGCGTCGCGGCGATCGGGGCGCTGGGCCGGGAGCTCCGCCGCTGGACGGTCGACGACCGGGGCTGAGAGAGCCCCGCGCCGAGGCGCGCGATCCGGCGGCCGCGGCCGGGGCGCGGCAGGATGAGTGGATGATCGACCGCGAGGGGCCGGTGCCGTCCCGTCCCGGTGCCGCGCCGGACCCCGACGCGCGTCGCCGTCGTCCCGACGCCGAGCGGCGCCGCGCGGCCGCCGCCTGCCTGCGCACCCTCGTGCCCATACTGCGGCCCGAGGCCGAGGAGGCGCTCGGCCGGGCCGAGGCCGTCGCCTTCCTCGCCCGGCTCGAGCTGTGGTTCCCGGACCTGCACCTGCCGCTCGACGCGCTCTACGGCGACCGCCACGACACCGACGCCCTCGCCGCCCGGCTGGTTCGCGCGGCCCTCGCCGCCGCGGCCGCCCGCCCGGCGCCCATGCGTGAGCTCGACCGCCGCCGCGAGGTGCATCCCCGCTGGTACCAGGACCCGCGGATGGTCGGGTACGTCGCGTACACCGACCGCTTCGCCGGCACCCTGCGCGGCCTGCAGGCCCGCCTCGACCACCTCGCCGAGCTGGGCGTGACCTACCTGCACCTGATGCCGCTGCTGCGCCCACGCGAGGGGGAGAACGACGGCGGCTACGCCGTGGCCGACTACGGCAGCGTCGACCCGCGGCTCGGCACCCTCGGCGACCTCGAGGAACTGGCTGCGGCGCTGCGGGCGCGGGGGATGAGCCTCTGTGTGGACCTGGTGCTCAACCACACCGCGCGGGAGCACCCGTGGGCGCGCGGCTGGCTCGCCGGCGACGAGCGGTACGCGGGCTTCTACACCGCCTTCCCCGACCGCACCCTGCCCGACGCCTACGAGGCCGCCATCCCGGACGTCTTCCCCGACCGGGCGCCCGGCTCCTTCACCTGGGTCCCGGAGGCCCGCGGCGGCGCCGGCGGCTGGGTGTGGACGACCTTCTGGGACTACCAGTGGGACCTCGACTACACCAACCCGGAGGTCTTCGCGGCCGTGCTGGGGACGATCCTCGCGCTGGCCGACCGGGGCGTCGAGATCTTCCGGATGGACGCCGTGCCGTTCATGGGCAAGCGGCTGGGCACGACCTGCCAGAACCAGCCGGAGGTGCACGACATCCTGCAGGCCCTGCACAGCGCGGTGAAGCTCGCGGCACCGGCGACGGTGTTCAAGGCCGAGGCGATCGTGGCGCCGGAGGACCTCGTGCCCTACCTGGGCGGGCACCCACGGCACCGCCCCGAGTGCGAGCTGGCCTACCACAACCAGCTCATGGTGCTGCTCTGGTCCTGCCTGGCCACCAAGGATGCACGGCTCGCGGTGCAGGCGCTGCGGCGCATGGACCCGATCCCGCTCGACGCCTCCTGGGCCACCTACGTCCGCTGCCACGACGACATCGGGTGGGCGGTCAGCGACGTCGACGCCGCCGCCGTCGGCTGGACCGGCCCGGCCCACAGGCGCTTCCTGAACGACTTCTACTCCGGGCGGTTCCCGGGCTCCTTCGCCCGCGGCGCGCTGTTCCAGGAGAACCCGGAGACCGGCGACGCCCGCATCTCCGGCAGCGCGGCCGCGCTCTGCGGCATCGAGCAGGCCCTCGCGGTCGGCGACGGCGCCGGGCTGGAGGCCGGAATCCGGCGGCTGGTGCTGCTCTACGCGATCGCCTACGCCTACGGCGGCGTGCCCCTGCTGTACATGGGCGACGAGCTCGCGCTGCGCAACGACCGCTCCTACCTCGAGCACCCCGCGCTCGCCGCGGACAACCGCTGGATGCACCGGCCCTGGCTCGACGACGGCGCCTTCGCACGCCGGCACGACCCCACCTCGGTCGAGGGCCGGGTCTTCGCCTGGATGCGCCGGCTCGCCGCGGTCCGCGCGGAGCAGCTTGCCCTGCACGCCGGCGCGCCCGCCGACGTGCTCGTGCTCGACGACCCGCACGTCCTGGCCTGGCGCCGCCGCCACCCCCGCAGCGGCTCCTTCCTCGGGCTGGCGAACTTCGCCGAGCACCCGGCCTCGGTCGACGCCGGTCTGGTCATCGGGCTGGACACGGTGCTGTCCTCCGACGGGCCGGTCGAGGTCCGGGAGGGCCGCGCCCACCTGCCCGCGCTGGGTGTCGTCTGGCTCGCCGAACCCTGATCCGCGCTCCATGATCGTCGTCTCAGGACCGGCAGGGTCGGATTCCGACGCTCGCGGTCCACGTTCGACGATCATGCGCCGGTCCGGGCCCTTCCGGCGGGCACGGGGCTGTCGCGCCCGGCGCCCGATCGCTACCGTCGTCCGCCACACGGCCGCATGGCCCGGGGGAGGTGCGATGACGGCGACGGCACAGCCCGGGGAGCCCGGGCCGGAACGCGCCCGTCCGACGTCGACCGCCCGCGACGGCGGCACGGTCACGGAGGCCGCCACCACACCCACCGCTGCGGCTCCTGCTGATCCGGGATCGGACGGCGCGACGGCGACGGATGCCGCTGCTCCCGGACCCGCTCCTCCCACCACCCCGGCGATCCCGACCGCGCCCACCACCCGCCTCCGCGGTCCCGTGGTGCGTGACGACGCGGTGCAGACCGTGCGGCTGCTGGCCGTGGCGTTCGGCGTGACGGTGGTGGTGACCCGGCTCTACCTCGCGCTGACCGGCTATCCGCAGATCGGCGGCGGCGAGTACCACCTCGCGCACGCGTTGTGGGGCGGGCTGCTCCTGCTGGCCGGGGGCGTCGTGGCGCTGCTCTGGAGCAACCGTTGGGTGCAGCCGGCCACGGCGGTCTGCGTCGGCGTGGGTTCGGGGCTGTTCGTCGACGAGGTCGGCAAGTTCATCACCCGCCGCAACGACTACTTCACCCCGCTCGCCGCGCCGATCATCTACAGCACCTTCCTGGCGGTGCTCGGCGTCGTGGTCCTGGCCCGCCGCGTGCCGCGCGGCCGGCCGCGCGAGCTGACGTACGCCGTCGTCGTCCGGCTGAAGGACCTGGCCGACGGGCCGCTGCGGCCCGCCGACCGCAGCGGGCTGCTGCGCGACCTCGACGCGCTGCGGGCCCAACGGGAACGCCCCGACCTGGCGGCGCTCGCCGGTGCCGTGCAGCCGGAGGTCGACGCCGCGCCCGTCGAGGCGCCCCGCGACCGGCTCGGGACGGTGCGCGGCGCGCTCGCCCGGGCCGAACGCGTGCTGCTGCCGCGCTGGGTCCATCGCCTGCTGCTCGCGATCTGCTCGGCCGTGCTCGGCCTGCTCTCGCTGGTCGGTCTCGCCGTGTTGATCGCGCTGCTCAGCGCCGCGCCGGACGTGCAGATCGTGCTCGACGACCGGGCCGTCGCACCGGGCACCCGGCCACCGGCGCTCGTCCTCGCGTCGGCCGGGGAGGCGGTGGTCGGCATCCTCCTCGTCCTGGCCGCCGTCGCGCTGCTGGTCGGCCGCGACCGCGCCGGCACCGCGCTGTGCCGGGCCGGGCTGGTGATCGCCCTGGCCGGGGTGAACGTGGCCCTCGGGTACCTCGACGCCGAGCTCGTGGTGGTCGCGGTGGTCGTGGAACTGCTCCTGCTGCTGGTCGCGATCCGTTACCGCACGCGATTCCTGCACGACCGGGCGTGACGAATGGTGCAATTCCGGCCGGGCTGTACCCCGTTCTGACCTTATGGTCCGGGTGATCGCGCTGGCAGGGTCGGGAGAATGGACGCACAGGAGATCCGCCGGGCGTTCCTGGACGTACTCGCCCGGGACCGCCACGCCATCGTGACGCGCGCGCCGATCGTCCTGCGCGACGATCCCACCACCCTGTTCACCGGTTCCGGGATGCAGCCGCTGCTGCCGTATCTGCTGGGTGCGGACCACCCGCAGGGCGCCCGGCTCGCCGACGTCCAGCCCTGCCTGCGGGCCCAGGACATGGACGAGGTCGGCGACAACCGGCACACCACCTTCTTCGAGATGCTCGGGAACTGGAGCCTCGGCGACTACGAGAAGGCCGAGCAGATCCCCCGCGTGTTCCATTTCCTGGTCGACGTCGTGGGGCTGGATCCGAACCGGCTCTACGTGACCTGTTTCCTCGGCGATCCCGTGCACGGGATCCCGCGCGACGAGGAGAGCGCCGAGATCTGGGAGCGGCTGTTCGCCGAGCGCGGCATCGAGTGCCGGCGCATCGACCTCGGCACCGAGGAGTACGGCAACGAGCACGGCAACCAGGGCGCCCGGATCGCGTTCTACGGGGACAAGAACTGGTGGAGCCGGTTCGGCGGCCCGGACGAGATGCCCGTCGGCGACCCGGGCGGCCCGGACTCCGAGGTCTTCTACTACTTCCCGCAGGTGGAGCACGACACCCGGTACGGCCGCCACCCGCACCAGAACTCCGACGGCGGGCAGTACATGGAGATCGGCAACTCGGTCTTCATGACCTACCGGCGAACCGCGTCGGGCGTCGCCGAACTGCCCCGGCACAACGTGGACTTCGGCGGCGGGCTGGAGCGCATCGCCGCGGCCGCGATCGACAGCCCGGACGTCTACCGGGTCAGCCTGCTGTGGCCGATCGTCGAGAAGCTGCAGGAGATCTCCGGCAAGTCCTACGACGGCGGCGCCCCCGAGGTCGTGCACGCGATGCGGGTCGTGGCCGACCACCTCCGCGGCGCGACGTTCCTCGCCGCGGACGGGGTGAAGCCGGGGAACACGAAGCAGGGCTACGTCATGCGCCGGCTGGTCCGCCGCGCGCTGCGCTTCGGCCTGGACCTCGAGCTCACCGCGGGCGTGGCGGCGGACGTGGTCCCGATCATCGGGAAGCTCTTCGCCGACGTCTACCCGGAGGTGGCCGAGCAGGAGGCGCAGATCGTCGCGGTGCTGCAGAAGGAGGAGAAGCAGTTCGCGCGGACCCTGCGCAAGGGTCTGTCGATGCTGCGCCGGCTCAACCGGCAGGGCGAGGTCGTGACGGGCGAGCACCTGTTCGAGCTGCACGACACCTTCGGCATGCCGATCGAGCTCAGCCTGGAGGAGGCGACGCGCAGGGGCTACCCGCTGGCCGAGGACTGGCGGATCGTGTTCGACGGCCTGATGGACGCCCAGCGCGACCGCTCCCGCGCGGCCGTCTGACCGCGACCCGGCGGCCGGGTCGGTCGGGTCGGTCGGTCGGGTCGGCCGGCCCGGTCGGCCGGCCCGGTCGGTCCGGTCGGATCGCGGTCAGCCCACGAGCTCGTCGACGACCCGGGTGATCGCCTCGCCGACCCGGACCAGCGACTCGCCCGGCAGCGCGGCCAGACACACCCGGACGTCCCACGTCAGGGCCCCGTACCCGGCGCCCGGCAGCACGACGACGCCGTGGTCGTGCGCCAGCAGCTCGGGCACCCGGCGAGGGTCCGCCGCCCGCAGCCGCTCCGCGCCGGCCTCGCCGTGCCGCACGCGTGCGACCGCGGTGAGGTCGATCAGCGCGTAGTAGAGCGTGTCCTGTCCGCCGGGCGCCTCGACCGCCAGTGGGCCGAGCAGGGCGGCCAGCCGGTCCCGCAGCTCCGCCCGCAGCGACGACGCGTGCGCGGCGCCCTCCGGCATGACGTGCCCGAGCGCGAACAGGGCCATCTGCACCTGGTCGGGCGTCGCGAGCCCGGCGATGTTGTGCAGCGCGACCTCGCGGCTGTCGGCCACCATGCGGGCCAGGAAGGGCAGGGTCCCGGAGTCCGGGGTGAGCGAGGAGTACCGGCGGTCCGCCGCCGCCCGCGCCGGACCGGTGCGGCCGGCGAGGATGTCGTCGAGCACGGTGTCCGCGGCGACCGCGGCGAACCCGAGCCGGTTGCCCGTCGCGCCGAAGTTCTTCGAGAAGGAGTGCAGGCAGATCACGTTGCGCGGCACCTCGGCGAGCATCCCGCGGAAGTCCTCGACGAAGGTCGCGTACACCGTGTCGGCCACGATCACCAGGTCCGGGCGGTGGTGGTGGACGAGGTCGCGGACCTCGCGCAGCCGCTCGGGCCGGATCGCGCGGGTGTCGGGATTGCCCGGGTTGATCACCACGAAGGCCTTGATCGCCGGGTCCCGCAGCGCCTGCAGGACGCCCTCGTCGAACCGGTACGGCTTGTTCGCCGCGGCCCGGATCTCCACGATCTCGAAGCCGAAGTCCGCGAGCGCCGGGATCTGCAGGTAGGGGGTGAACACCGGGGCCGCGATCGCGATCTTGTCGCCCGGCGAGACCAGGCCGTTCTCCTTCAGCGAGCGGAAGGTGTAGGCCATCGCCGCGGCGCCACCCTCGGTGCCGAAGACGTGGAACCGCCCGGGCGGCCCGGGCTCCACGCCGGTGACCTCGACGAGGTAGCGCTCCAGCACCAGCTCGCAGTGCCGGAGCATCCGCGTGGGGGAGGGGTAGCCGTCGCCGAGCACCGCCCGGACCAGCTCGGTGACCAGCGCGTCGGGGTCGGCGCCGAGCTCGCGGACCACCCAGCCGACGGCCGCGGACAGGAACCGCGCGCCCTCCGACGGGTCGCCGGCGAGCGCGGCCGCGAGGCGGTCGGCGATGCCGGCGGTGGGTGGCGTGCTGCCCCAGAACGGGTCGCCGGCCGCCGCGGAGCCCGCCGCGCCCGCCTCCTCGACGGCGAAGGAGCCGAGCCGGAAGAACGCGGCCCGCGGGGTCGTGGCGATCCAGTTGGGCTGGCCCCGGCCGGCGTCGAGCACCGGGCGGCCCGAGTGCCGGGCCGAGGCGGTGAGGGCGGGCTGGGCGGCGGGCCGGGAGTCGGGGGACGCCGGAACGAGCTCGGTCATGACGCGCCTCTCGACGACGGGCCCCACTACGCGACCGGGGGCCGATCGCGCCTGGCGATCGGCCCCCGGCCGGACGTTGGTGGAGGACACAGGAATTGAACCTGACAGGGCGCCCCAAGTGCGCATCCCCCGTGCAGGAGGAAAACTAGCGCACCCCATTCCCGCACCACAAGGGCCCACTTCCGGAATCATCAGATTCAAGGAGGGAAAGGCCCGGTCAGTGGCCCGCGGGCTCCTTGCCGGCCCCGGAGAAACCCGCCGCGATCAGCTGCCGGGGCGTGGCGTCGGGCAGATACGCGCGGGTCAGGGCGATTCCGATACGCGGGAGGTCCGCCTCGTCACGGAATGCGAGGTGCACCGGTTCGTAGCGCGGCGAGAACTTGGCCTTGAACGCGTGCAGGGAACGGAATCCGTAGAAGGGTTCCAGCGCCCCGCCCAGCTTGTCCAGCAGCCGGTCGGTGCGGTCGAGCTGCACCGGGTCGTCGCCCCGGGCGAGCGGGGCGCCGGACAGGGACACGAACTCGTAGCCCTCCTTGCCGAACGCGAGGCACGCGGACGCGATCATGAACTCCATCGCCGAGCGGAACCCGTCCGTCCGCCGCCGCATGACGTCGAGGGTCCAGCCGCGGACCCGGCCGCCCTCGGCGTAGACCGGCAGCCAGGAGGTCACGCCGTGGACGCTGCCGCCGGCGTCGATCGCCAGCCCGACCTTCACGGCCGGATCCAGCGCCTCGTCGACCCCACCGAGGGTGAAGCCCATCTCCGGCAGGCCCTTGTCGCCCACCCACTCCTCCGAGATCGCCCGCACCTGCGCGAGGACCGCGAAGGACTGCTCGGCCAGCGTGACCACCCGGAACTCGATGCCCTCGCGCCTGGCCTTGTTCAGCGCGGTGCGGATGTCCTGCCACTTCTTGCCCTTGAAGGCGATTCCGGGCAGGTCGATGAGGGTGTCCTCGGCGATCTGCACCGTCCGCCAGCCCGCGGCCCGGGCGGCCTCGGCGGCGGTGTCGGTCACCGAGAACAGGCAGGGCGTGAGCCCGCCCCGCTCGGCGTCCTCGGTGAACTCGGTGACCGCCGCGGCGATGGTGCCCTGCGGGGCCACCGGGTCGGCGAGGGCGAGCGCGATCCCCGCGTGCCGCTGGTAACCGACGTAGCCGCGGCCGTCCCGCAGGAAGTAGAAGCGCATCTCCGGCCACAGCGTCATCCAGGACATCGTCGAGCCGCCCACCGAGGTGAGCAGGGCGCGGGCGCGCACGAGCGCGTCGCCCTCGTCCGCGGCGACCCCGCCCGGCACCCGGCGTCGGATCGGGACCCGGAAGGCCCGCCGGTTGAACAGCAGCACGACCAGCACGGCGAGCCAGAGCACCCCGGTGCCGAGGGTGATCGCCTCGTCGGTCACCACGCCGCCCACCAGGAGGATGACGACGGCGGCCACCGCGACCAGCACGTTCAGCGTGCCGAGCACGACGGTGACCCACCACGCCCAGCGCTTGCCGAGCCGCAGCGCGTTCGCGACGATCCCGACGATCACGAGGTCGATCAGGACGTCGAGCAGCGAGGTCGCCCGCCCGGCAGTCTCGCCGAACGGGCCGCGGCCGGGGAACAGCAGCACGACGAGCTCGGTCAGCGCGATGGCGAGGAGTCCGGCGAAGGCCAGCAGCCGCGTCTCCCGCCGGGTGCGCGGCCCGAAGCCGGGCTCCACCGCGAACAGCCGCTGGCCCACCCCGAACCCGACGCCGACGGCGATGAGGTGCGCGACGTCGGACAGCGTGCCCTCGAACAGGAACCCGACCAGGACGTAGAAGCCGAGCAGCGCCCGGATCCGCAGCCGCCAGGGCGAGCGGAGCGCGGCCGTGGTGACCGCGAGGACGGTCAGCGCGCCGGTGGTGAACCCGGCGTCGCGCACGGTCGCGAGGTGCACCGCCCAGGGCCACGACGTGTGCGACAGCGCCCAGACCAGCAGCGACGCCAGCAGCACGCCGCCGATCTCGCCGGCCAGGGCGGTGACCGCCACGACCCGGGTGCCCATCCGGATCTCGCACGCGCCCACGACCACCGCGAACAGCAGCAGCCCGGTCACGTACTGGCCGGGCGTGATCGCGAAGAACCAGCCGGTGAACAGCGTCCAGACCCGGCCCTCCTGCAGCGCCGGCACGCCGTAGGCGACCTGCGGGAACCAGCCCTCCTGCCAGAGCGGGCGCCAGATCGTGCGCCCCACCAGGCCGAGGAGCAGGGTCAGCGCGATCACCGTGATCGTGAACGGCATCCGTCGCCAGGCCTGCGGAAGGGCGGCGGTCAGCCGGGAGGCCCAGACCTCGAAGGGGGCCGTGCGGCCGGCGGCCGCGGGCAGCGGCGCCGACGCCGGCGGTGCGGCCTCCGCGGTCACCGGGGCGGTGGGCGGCGGACCCGGTGCCTTGTCCGCCGGTGCCTTCTCCGCGGCTGTCGTGGCCGCGGGTGTCGTGTCCGTGCCCGCCGGCGGCGTGTTCGGCGGCGTCGCACCGGGGGCGGCAGGGGTGGTCTCCTCCGCCCCGCTCACCCCCCGGTCGGGGCCGTCAGGCCCAGTCGCGGCCCCAGGAAGTCCATCGCCGGCGGGAGCGACGCGTGCGGCACCGCCCACGAGTGCCCCTGACCCGGCACGACCTGCGTCCGCACCGTCATCCCGGCCCGTTGCGCGGCCGTCGAGACCTCGGTCTGCCATGCCCCCACCTCCTGTTCGTCCCCGCCGCAGGCGAAGTAGCCCCACACCTCGGGGTACCTCCGCTCCGCGAGCAGGGTCAGCGGCGTGAGCGCGTCGAACGCCGCGGTGTCGCCGTGGAACGCCCTCTGGATCGTCTGCGTCCGGTCGGCGCTGATCGCGGGCTCGCGCTCGCCCGCCATGTCGACGAAGTTCGGGTAGAGGTCCGGGTGCCGGGTCGCCATCTGCACGGCGCAGGTGCCGCCGAAGGACCAGCCGCCGAAGGCCCAGTGCGCGTGGTTCGAGTCGATCCCGAGGTTGGCCTCGATCCACCGCGGCACGTCGACCGACAGATAGGTGTCGGCCTTCGCGATGTCCGAGTCCATGCACATCGTGTTGTTCCCGTCCGCCCCGTTCGGGTCGACGACGACGGTGACCGGCGCGAGGCCGCCGTGCCGCTGCGCCACGTCGTCCATCAACGCCTGAAGGGTGCCCCCGACGACCCAGTCCTGGGGACCCCCCGGCTGGCCGGCGACCAGGACGAGCACCGGCAGCAGCGGCGCGTTCGGCGAGTTGTAGGCGGCGGGGAGGTACAGCTGGGCGTCCCGCGCGGTGAACCCGCTGACGGTCCCGGGGATCGGCGCGCTCTCGATGCTCGACGGCACCGTCGCCGGACCCGTCCACCGTGAGGCGACCGGCGTGGTCATGGGGCGGGACGCGGCGTCGTGCCCGCCCGCGAAGGAGCGCTCGTCGCCCGTGCCGGCCAGGGCGGAGACGGTGGGGTACTGCTCGAAGTAGACGTTGACCTGGGAGGCCGCGCTCACGAGCACCAGCAGCCCGCAGACGAGCGCGAGGACCTTCCGGCCCGGGCTGGTGCCGAACAGCGACCCCACCGCGAGCGCGATCCCGCCGACACCGAGCGCGAGCCAGATCAGCACCTGCCGGGGGAGCGGCTCGGGAAGGAGGTCCAGCCCGTCGACCACGAGCGGGTTCAGCCCCGCGAAGACCAGTGCCGCGACCAGCACGGCCAGGACCACGGAGACGACCGCGCCGCGGCCCCACCGCGTCAGCAACGCGAACAGCGCGACCCCGCCGACGGCCAGCAGCACCACCGGCAGCCACCCGTCGACGAGCGAGAGTCCGCCCACCCCGCTCCTCCCACCGCCCCGACGATCACCCCCGCGTGATCACCGTCGGGTTCGTCACGTTGCGGTGCACCGTTACGGTCCAGGATGGAGCGGGCACGCTGCGGGACCGGAAATCACCCGCGCGGGTGAAGTTCCCGCCGTGCGGCCGCGCTGCGGCCGCCGTGCCGCCGCTGTGCAGCCGCCGTGCCGCCCACCGTTCCACCGGCCGCCGCCGGGGTCCGCGCCGTTTCGCCCCAGGCCCACCGGGTACCGCCGCCTCCGACCGTGTCCGCTCGACAGGGCCCGCCCGGCGCGGCGCCCGGAACGGGAGGAACCCCGTGCGACTCGACTGGCTGCGCGACGCCTGCGCCGCCCCCGGCCCCTTCGCCACCGTGCTGCTCGACGTCACCCACGACACCGAGGACGCGGGGCGCCAGGACGAGCTCCGGCGCCGCGGCGTCCGGGAGGAGCTGGCGGGGCAGGGCGCGCCGGAGACCGTCGTCGACGCCGTCGACGCCGCGCTGGCCGACGCGCCACCGCCGGAGGGCACCGGCGGCCGGATCCTGGTGGCCGCGGAGAAGGGCATCCTGGTCGACGCGACCACCCCGGCCCCGCCGCGGACCTCCGTGACCACGTGGTCACCGCTGCCCGAGCTGGCCGCCGTGACCGAGTCCTTCCGCGAGGAGGTCCCGGTCGTGGTCGTCCGGATCCACGACTCCGGCGGTGAGGTGCTCGCCCCGGGCGACGCCGCGCCGGAGGAGGTCAAGGGCCGCAGCAGGCCGGTGCACAAGGTGCGCGGCGGCGGCCTCGCGCACCTGAACATGCAGGAGCACGTGGAGGAGACCTGGCGGGAGAACACCGCCGACGTCGCGGCCCGGGTGGACGAGCGCGTCCGGGCGTGCGGCGCCCAGGTCCTGGTGGTGCTCGGGGACTCGCCGGCGCGCTCCCGCCTGGTCGACGCGCTGCCCGAGCGGTCCGCGCGGATCGTCGCGGAGGTCGAGCACACGGCGGGCGCCTCGCCCGACGAGGTGCCGGACACCGTGGCCGCGGCCGTCGAGGACCTGCTCGACGCCCGGCGCCGCGAGTCCTACGCGCACTACCGCCAGCTCGCCGGGCGGCCGGACGGGCAGGCCGTGACCGGCCTGGCGGACGTCGTGGCCGCGGTGCGGGCCGAGGCCGTCGACACCCTGTTCCTCGATCCCGCGATCCTCACGGACGCCGAGCTGTGGGCCGGGAACGAGCCCACGCACCTCGGCGTGCAGCGCGAGGAGCTGGAGGCGCTGAACGTCACCGAGACGCACCAGGTCCCCGCCGTGTCCGCGATCATCCGCGCGGTCGCGTGCCAGAGCGGGCAGCTCGTGCGGCTCGACGACCCGGACGTCGTCCGCGGCCGGGACCGGCTCGACGACGCGCGGCAGGCGGAGGAGCAGGCCCGGGAGGCCGCGGACGCCGCGGGCGAGGAAGCCCCGGAGACCGGGCTCCTCGCGAACGGGGAGCTGGCCGACGGCCTGGCCGCCACCCTGCGTTTCCCGATCTGACCTCCGGAACGACCGCACGACGGCACGACGCATGCCGGCAGGGCGTGCGTCGTGCCGTCGCGTCCGGGCCCGGGCTTCAGTCCCCGGGCCGGACGTACGACTGGGCCGTCGCCCCCGCCTTCTCCAGGACCTCGACCAGCTCGGCGGGCGTGATCAGCTCCCGGGTCTCGTGGTGGGTGAAGGCCCCGGACGAGGTCACCGCGAGCGAGAGCGCGGCGGCCGACCGGGAGTCGGGGGCATCGAAGATCACCATGCCGTCCTGGCCGCCGAACATGTAGTACAGCGCCTCGAGCCGCCCGCCGTGCTGCTCGAGCGCGTTGCGGACGACCGAGGTGCGGTCCTGGGGCTTCATCACCAACCGGTTCCAGGCGTCGGGGCTGTAGCTGAAGAAGAACACGAACTTCGCCATCTCGACCTCCTCGTCCGTCCGACCGACCAGGATGCCCCCGCCGACGGCCTGCTGTCGCTGCGTAGAGGTACGTACGGGCCCGGGCGTCGGGTGATCGGGGGACGGCGGGATCAGGCGGTACGTCCACCGTCGGCGGGACGGGACGGGGGCCGGAGCGGGAGCAGGGTCAGGGGCATCGGGGGCGCACCGGCCCGGCCCGCCCCACCCGCCTGGAGGAGGACCGCCGTGAGCACGACCGTCACCGACCCCACCCCACAGGGTCCCGAGGAGCCCCGGAACGGGAGGCCCCAGGAAGGGCCGGCTCCGGCGGGCACACGCCCCGGGAGCTGGGCCTACGCCCTCGCCGGCATGGACTGCTACGGCTACGGCCTCGGCTACGACTACTGGACGGCTCTCCACGGGGCGGGGCGGGAGGGTGACCCGCACCGCGCCGAGGTCCGCCGCTCCGGCGAGGCGGCCGCGCCGCGCTCCCACACCGGCCGGACCGTCGCCCTCGCCATCGGCGGGCTCGTCGCCGCCGCGGCCGTCGGGGCCGGGCTGGTCCTCGGGCTGGGCGGGCACTCCGCGACCCCGGCCGCGACGCCCGTCGCCGCGGCGACCACCGGCACCAGGACATGAGCGAGCGGCGCTCTCGCTCACCAGGTATGAGCGAGAGCGCCGTTCGCCGGGTCTTCCCGACGGGCCTCGAGGCGCTCGCGTTGCGGGCGGACCGTGTACTCGGGGTCCCGGGCCGAGGTCATGCCGGCCTCGAAGATCCCGTAGCGAGTGGCGGCCGAGGCGGCGTTGAGCAGCAGGCCCGAGACCGCGCCGAGCGCGCGACCGCGCCGGCCGCGCAGGAAACCGGAGGCCAGCGCACCCAGGGCGCCCGCGACCGTGCCCGCCCGGGCGGCGGTGAGCACGGCGCCCGCGCGGCCGGTCCGGTAGGCCTTCGCCGCGAACCCGATCCGGCGCTCCAGCACCGCGGTGGACGCGAGCTCCAGCACGGCCCCGGCGACGGCGATCCGGCGCGCGGGCGTGACGTCCCCGGACGCGAGCAGCCCCGCCCCGCCGCCCGACGCGAGCGCGCTCCCGGCGAAGACGAACGGCAGCTCCCGGAACCCCTCGTGCCAGGCCGGCACGGCGGTGTCGGCGACCAGCACCGCGGTGTAGGTCGTCAGCGCCGGACCGAGCGCGCCGGCGGCCAGGCCGGAGAGCCGCGCCGGCCGCGGCGCGACCCCGAGGACCTCGGCCGCCGCGGTCGCCCCGGCGAGCGCCCCGAACGGCGCGAGGATCCACGACCCGACCGACAGCGGCGAGGTCACCTTCAGCACCCGCAGCATGTGCGGGAACCGTTCGGGCCGGCCCAGGTCGTGGACGAGGAATCCGACGCTCACGGTGGCACCGCCCGCGGCGGCGAGCCGCCCGAGCCGGCGCAGCCCCGGCCATCCGGTCAGGTCGGCGAGGGCCGCGAGCGGGGCCGACACCCCGGCCAGCCCGCCGAGGTAGAGGTAGGCGGGCACGTCCGGGACCTTCCACACCGGCGGCTTGAGGATCGGCCGGCCGTAGTACGAGGTGAACTCGGCCTCCGGCACCATCAGCCGCTCGCCGCCCCCCTTGCCGCGCCGCCGCCGGGGGGTCCCGGCCGCGGTCCGGTGCTCCGGTGCGCTCATCGCCGGCCGCCCAGGAACGCGGCTGCGACGACCCCCGCGACGGCCAGGGCCGCACCCGCGGCGTGCCGCCACATCGACGGCAGGTCCCGCGTGGTGACGACCGGGTCCGGCGGCAGCCCGTACACCTCCGGCTCGTCGAGCAGCAGGAAGAAGGCCCCGTCGCCGCCGACCCCGTCGTCCGGGTCCCGGCCGTAGAGCCGGGCCTCGCCCACGCCCCGCCCGTGCAGCTCGGCCAGCCGGGCGTCGGCGCGTTCGCGCAGCTCGTCGAGCGGGCCGAACTGGATGGACTCGGTGGGGCACGCAGTGGCGCAGGCCGGGGCGAGGCCCGCGCCGAGCCGGTCCTGGCACATCGTGCACTTGAACGCCCGGCCGTCGCCCTCTCGCTGGTCGATCACGCCGTAGGGGCAGGCCGGGATGCAGTAGCCGCAGCCGTTGCAGATGTCCTCCTGCACCAGCACCGTGCCGTGCTCGGTGCGGATCAGCGCGCCGGTGGGGCAGACGTCCAGGCAGGCGGCGTGCGTGCAGTGCTTGCAGACGTCCGAGGACATCAGCCAGCGGACCTCGGTGGCGTCCTCCCTGCCCGCACCGGGCTGCACCGCGCCCGGCAGCTGGGCCGACGGCATCCCGAGGTCCACCGGGGAGGAGTCGCGCGCCGGCACCCGCTGCTCCACGAACGCGACGTGCCGGTAGGTGCTCGCGCCCAGGCCGCCGGTGTTGTCGTAGCTCATCCCGGTCAGCCCGAGGACGTCGCCGGCGGCGCCGTGGTCGCCCACGCCGTCCGCGGGCAGCGCGTTCCACTCCTTGCAGGCGACCTCGCAGGCCTTGCAGCCGATGCACACGCTGGTGTCGGTGAAGAACCCGACGCGCGGCGGGTGGCCGTCGGCGTAACCGGCGTCGGCCGAGGGATCGGCGAGGGGGCCGGACAGGGACGCCATCTACTCCTCCAGGCCGGCCCGGCGCCGGCGGTCGGCGAGGTACGCGACCAGCTCCGGCCCGTGCGGGCGCCGGCCGGGGCGGATGTCGCAGGTCGCGGCCTTGGTCTCCATGATGTGCACGTTCGGGTCCAGGGACACGGCGAGCAGCTCGTTGGCCGCGTCGCCGGTCGACAGCCCGTTCGGGCCCCAGTGCCACGGCACGCCGATCTGATGGATCACCGTGTCGCCGTACCGCAGCGGCTTGGCCCGCTCCGTCACCAGCACCCGCCCCTCGATCGCCGACCGGGCCGTGACGACGTGGGCCCAGTCCCCGTGCGTCAGCCCGCGCTCGGCGGCGAGCGCGGGGGAGACCTCGAGGAACATCTCGGGCTGCAGCTCGTTCAGGTGCGGCGTCCAGCGGCTCATGCCGCCCGCGGTGTGGTGCTCGGTGACCCGGAAGGTCGTGAAGACGTACGGGTAGACCTCGGCACCCGGTGTCCCGGGTTCGGGGTGGTAGCGGTTGTCCGCGCGCTCGAACCGCTGCCGGGCCGGGTTGGCCCGCTGCCGGTACAGCGCGTTGCCCACCGGGGACTCCTCCGGCTCGTAGTGCGTGGGCATCGGGCCGTCGGCGAGCCCCGCGGGGGCGTGCAGCCAGGCCCGCCCGTCGGACTGCATGACGAACGGCTCGGCGCCGCCGACGGCCTCCGCGGCGCGGGCGTCCGGCGGCGGCACGTAGTCCGGCGCGGTGCCCGCGGGGAAGTCCGGGACGTCCGGGCCGGCCCACTTCCCGCCGTCCCACCACATGAGCTTCTTGCGCTCGCTCCACGGCCTGCCGTCGGGGTCGGCCGAGGCCCGGTTGTAGAGGACCCGCCGGTTCATCGGCCAGGCCCAGCCCCACTCGGCGGCGATCAGGTCCTGCTCTGCGCCGGGCCTGCGCCGCGCAGCCTGGTTGACCTCGTCGGCGTACACGCCGCAGTAGATCCAGCAGCCCGAGCTCGTCGACCCGTCCGCCCTGAGCGCGGTGTAGCCGGGCACGGCCCTGCCGTCGGCGTCGACGCCGTTGATCTCCCGCAGGACGGCCTCGGCGCTGGGCTCGCCGGTCGCGTCGACCGGGTAGTCCCAGGTCAGGTCCTGCAGCGGGCGGTCCCGCGGGTCGTCCGAGCCGGCGACCTTCGCCTTCAGCCGCCTGCCCAGTTCGTAGTAGAACCACAGGTCGCTGCGGCAGTCGCCGGGCGGCTCGACGGCCTTGTGGTGCCACTGCAGGAGGCGCTGGGTGTTGGTGAAGGTGCCGTCCTTCTCGGTGTGCGCGGCGGCCGGCAGGAAGAAGACCTCGGTGCCGATGTCCTCGGTCCGCATCTCGCCGGTCTCGATCTCCGGCCCGTCCTTCCAGTAGGTGGCCGTCTCGATCATGTTCAGGTCGCGGACGACCAGCCACTCCAGCGTCGCGAGCCCGTGCCGTTGCATGCGGGAGTTCGCGGTGCCGACGGCCGGGTTCTCGCCGATCACGAAGTAGCCCGGGACCTTCCCCTCGGCCTGGTCCATGACCGTGCGGAACGACGAGTGGTCGCCGGTCAGCCGGGGGAGGTGGTCGAAGCAGAAGTCGTTGTCCGCGGTGGCGGCGTCGCCGAACCAGGCCTTGAGCAGGCTGACGATGTACGCGTCGAGGTCACCCCAGAAACCCTTGGTGCCGGCGTTGGACTCGATGAAGTGCCGCAGGCCCTCGTCGCGGTGGGCGTGCGGCATCGGGATGTAGCCGGGCAGCAGGTCGAACAGGGTCGGGATGTCCGTGGAGCCCTGGATGCTCGCGTGCCCGCGCAGGGCGAGGATCCCGCCGCCGGGGCGCCCGATGTTGCCCAGCAGCGCCTGCAGCACCGAGGCCGCACGGATGTACTGCACGCCCACGGTGTGATGGGTCCAGCCCACGGCGTAGGCGAAGGCGCTGGTCCGTTCCCGGCCGGAGTTCCGGACGAGCGCGTCGGCCACCCGCCGGAAGGTCGTGACCGGGATGCCGCAGATCTCGTGCACCTTCTCCGGGGTGTACCGGGCGTAGTGGCGGCGCAGCACCTGCAGCACGCAGCGCGGGTCCTGCATGGTGTCGTCGCGCTCCGGGTCGGCCGAGATCGGCGCGCCGCCCGACCCGGGCATCTCGCCGCGTTCGGTCTCGTGGACGTCGAGGTCCCGGTCGCCGGCGGCCGAGGGCGCCGTCATGCCCTGGTACTGCCAGGTCTCGGTGTCGTAGGTGCCGCTACCCGGGTCGTAGCCGGAGAACAGGCCGTCGAGGTCCTCGGTGTCCCGGAAGTCCTCGCGCAGGAGCATCGGCCCGTTGGTGTACGCCCGCACGTAGTCCTCGAAGTACGCGCCCGTCTCCAGCACGTGCCGGATCAGCCCGCCGAGGAACGCGATGTCCGTGCCCGCCCGGATCGGGACGTGCAGGTCCGCCAGCGCCGAGGTCCGGGTGAAGCGCGGGTCCACGTGGATCACGGTCGCGCCGCGCCGCTTCGCCTCCACGACCCACTGGAAGCCCACCGGATGGGCCTCGGCCATGTTCGAGCCCTGGATGACGATGCAGTCCGAGTTCGCCAGGTCCTGCTGGTAGTTCGTCGCGCCGCCACGGCCGAAGGAGGTCCCCAGACCGGGAACCGTGGAGGAGTGTCAAATACGGGCCTGGTTCTCGATCTGCACCGCGCCCAGCGCGGTGTAGAGCTTCTTCATGAGGTAGTTCTCCTCGTTGTCGAGGGTCGCTCCTCCGAGGCTCGCGATGCCCATGGTCCGGCGCAGGTACCGGCCCTCGTCGTCCCGGTCCTCCCAGGTACGGCGGCGCGTGTCCAGGACCCGGTCGGCGATCATGTCGAGGGCGGTGTCGAGGTCCAGGTCCTCCCAGTCGGTCCCGTGCGGGCGCCGGTAGCGGACGCCGGTGACCCGGGTGGGCGCGGTGACCAGCGAGAGCGTCGAAGCCCCCTTGGGGCACAGCCGGCCCCGGCTGATCGGCGAGTCGGGATCGCCCTCGACCTGGGTGACCTCGCCGCCACGGGTGAAGACCCGCTGGCCGCAGCCCACGGCGCAGAAGGGGCAGATGGACCGGGTGACGCGGTCGGCGTCCTCGGTCCGCGCGCGCAGGGCCTCCGTCCCGCCCGACCGCGAGGCCGTGCCGCGGCCGAGCCGGTCCGGGCCCGTCAGCTGCCGGTAGACCGGCCAGGCCTCGATCCACGTGCGTACGCCCACACGGAGTGTTTCCCGATCAAGGGGCGTCCCAACCCCCGACCCGTGTGAGGCCCGCACGGGGTGTGTGCGGCGGCGGCGGGCGGGCATCCGGTGTCCGTGCCGCCCGGGAGGCCCGGACGGCCCGGACCCGAGGAGGAACTCATGGCGGACCTCGACGACCCCGCCCGCGTGCAGGGACTGACCGTGCGGGACCGGGACGGTGCCGAGCTCGGCACGGTGGACGCCGTCTACGTCGACGATGCGACGCAGCGGCCGGAGTGGGTCGTGCTGACCGGCGGCCTGTCGCGCTCGCGGCACGCCGCGCTGCCGCTGGCCGGCGCGATGATCGAGGAGGGCGAGGTGCACGTGCCCTACGGCGCCGAGCAGCTGCGCACCGCACCCGAGGTGCCCGAGGGGAAGCTGAGCCCCGAGACCGAGGCGGCGCTGTTCGACCACTACGGAGTGCCGCACGGCGGCGAGACCGAGACCGCGCTGGTCGACGAGCCGCGCCCGCGGCCGTCGGGCCGGCACGGCGACGGGCGCCACGAGCGGATCGAGGACGACCGCGTCGAGCGCGACCACGTGGCCGCGGGCGCCGACGGCTTCGACGACCCGGGCGCCCCCGACATCGCCTCCGACACCGGCACGGGCACCGGCACCGGATCGGGCGGCGACGCCGTCCCCGGTGTCCGGACGGGCTGAGACCGGGCGGTTCCGCCGTCCGGCCGCACGAGGGCCTTCCCACTCCCGCCCACCGACCAGCGTTGGCGTAGGCGGCTCCGGGTCCGTACGGTCCGAGGAGTACTCACCGGTGCGGCCCGACGCGGCGGCCGCACGTGAACGAGGGGAGCCGCGGTGCGCGTCGCGATCGTGTGTGACCGGTGCAGCCCGGTCGCCGCGCCCGGTCGAACGGGTCACGGCGGGCTGAGCGAGCACCTGGCGGGGCTGGGCAGGGGCCTGGCCGCCGCCGGGCACGAGGTGACCCTCGTGGCCCGGCGGGACTCGCCCGACGAGGAGGCGGTCGTCCGCCCGGCCGAGGGGCTGGAGGTCCGGCACCTCGACGCCGGACCGGCCGCGCCGCTGACCGAGGACCGGCTGGTCACGCAGGTGCCGGTGCTGGCCGAGGAGCTGGAGCGCCGCTGGCGGGCCGACCGGCCGGACGTCGTGCACGCCCATTCCTGGACCGCCGGGCTGGCCGCCGCGGCCGCCGCCCGCGAGCTGGGCCTGCCGCTGGTCGTGACCCTGCCCGGGGTCGGGGAGCGGCCGGTCGACCCTTCCGTCGACAGCCGGGGCCGCGCGTCGGCCGAGCACGTGCTGGTCGCGCGCGCGGACCGGGTGCTCGCCACGGGGGAGGACGACGTCTTCGCCCTCGTCCGGCTCGGCGCCCGCCGCTCGGCGATCCACGTGGTGCCCTACGGCGTCGACACCGAGACCTTCCACCCCGACGGGCCGACCCTGCGCCGCGGGGAGCACCCGCGGCTGCTGGCGGTCGCCGGGCTCGATCCCGAGGCGGGCGTGCAGGACGTGATCCGGGCACTACGCTCGGTCCCGGATGCCGAGCTCCTCGTCGCGGGCGGCCCACCCACGGACGATCCGGGGATCGACCCGGCCGAGGACCGCGACCTGGCGCGGCTGCACGCCGTGGCCCGCGAGGCGGGCGTCGAGCGCCGCGTCCGGTTCCTCGGCGCGGTGCGCCGCGACATCCTGCCGGCGCTGCTGCGCTCCGCCGACGCGCTGGTCCACGTGCCGCACCGGACGGGCTTCGGGATGGTCGCGCTGGAGGCGATGGCCTGCGGCCGCGCGGTCGTCGCGTCGGCGGTCGGTGCGCTGGCGGAGACCGTGGTCGACCAGGTCACCGGCGTACTGGTGCCGCCCGCCCGGCCGGACGTGCTGGCCCACGCCCTGCGTGCGCTGCTGCGCGAGGGCGCGGTGCCGCTGGCCTTCGGCATCGCGGGCCGGGACCGGGCGGTGTCCCGGTACGGCCGCGACCGGCTCGTCGGCGCCGTCGAGCAGGTGTACGCCGAGGCCGTCGAGGCCCGCCGGGAACGCGCCGCAGCCGGGACCGCGGCCGGAATCGGGGTCGAGGTCGAGGGTGGGGAGGCCGGCGCGGGCTGAACCACCAGCGGCCCGGTCGGCGACGACCGGGCCGTCCGGCCCGTCAGGCGCTCTCGGCCCGGTCGCTGAGCAGGTGTCCCAGCCCGGTCAGCTCCAGGACCGGCCGCGCCACGCTGCCGGGGGGCGCGACGACCTGCAGGTCGGTGCCCGGGTCGAGCTGGTGCAGCAACCGCACCCCGGCACTGGCGAAGAGCGTGGTGCCGGTCAGGTCGAGCACGCAGCGCACCCCGCCCGCGGCCGCGGCGAGCAGCGCTGCTCGTAGGGCGGTCACGGCGGGCAGGTCCACGTCGCCCTGCACGTACAGCACGCCCGCGTCGCCGGTGTGGACGGTGAAGGCCTCGGGCGCGGCCGCCGGGCCCGGGCGCGGGGTCTCACCGACGGCCACCGGTCGGTCGACCGCCAGCAGAGCGGTCACCGTGGTGCCCTGCGGGCCGGGCTCCACGACCAGCTCGTCGCACAGGTCCCGGACCACCGCCAGTCCGAAGCCGGACCGCTCGTCGGCGGGGTCCGGGATCCCGTCCGGCCCCTCCGCCTCGGGGGTCCGCCAGGTGCCGTCGTCCGCGACGCTGATCCTCAGGCCGGCGACCGTCAGCGCCACGTCCACCCGGATCTCGCCGGTGGCGCCCTCGGGGTAGGCGTGCTGGATGACGTTCGCGGCGAGCTCGGAGACGACCATCGGCGCCGCGACCACCGTCCGCGGCGCCACCCCCGCCGCCTCCAGCCAGCGGGTCACGCTCTCCCGCAGCGGGCTCAGGGCGAAGGGGTCCACCGGCAGCACCAGGTGCAGCGGTCGGACCGGCACGAGGGGGCGGTGCGCGGCCAGCACCGCGACGCCGCCGCGGGGCGCCCGCGCGGCGAGCAGGGCACACAGGGCGGCGGGGTCGTCCTCGGGGACGTCCGGCGCCGGCCGCAGGCCCTGCCCGACCCCGCGCCCGCGGCCCTCCACCACGTCGTCCGAGTACAGCAGGAGCGTCTCGCCGGGGGCCAGGTGCGCGGTCTCCGGCACCGGTGGCGCGGCGCCGACGCCCAGCGGGCCGTAGGCCTGGCCGGGCACCGGGGCGATCCCGCCCGGCCCGCTGACGAGGGCCGGGGGATGGGCGCCGCGGGCGTGCTCGAGCCGGCCGTCCGGCCCGACGACGACGATCGTGAGCGACGCGCCGTGCAGCGCCTCGTCGGCGCTCGCGGCCCGTTCGACCTGCTCGAGGGCGGCGGTGAGGCTCGACGCGGTGTACAGGGCCTGGCGCAGCACGGTGCGCAGCCCGGTGACCGCACCCGGCCGGGGTTCGGGGCCCACGAGGTCGCCGACGGCGAGCGCGAGCCGCCCGCCGGGCAGGGGCACCACGTCCAGCCAGTCGCCGGCGGGCGCCGCGCCGTCCGACTGGGGCAGGGCCGCGGGTCCGAGCGGCGCGGGGGGCACCCACAGTGCGGCCAGCCGGAGGTCGGGCAGGAGAGGCAGCGCGGCCGGCAGGTGCGCGGGGGTCCCGGCACCGGGTCCGGCGGCGCCCCGCTCCGCTCCGGACTCCGGGTTCACGGGGCTCCTCTCCGGTCGTCGCCGACCGCCCACGGCCCGGTCACGGACGACCGGACCTGCCGACAATAGAGGCGGCGGCCCGGGACCGCGCGGCTCGCCCACCGCAGCGCACCTCCCCGTCAGTCGTCCAGGTCGGGGGCTATGGCGAGGATGCGGCGGTGCTCGGCGAGCCGGTCGAGCGCCGCCGCCATGGCCTGCCCCTCCGCGGTGCCGGCGAGCCCGGCCTCGGCCTCGTAGCGCTCGCGCCGCGTCCGGGGGTCGCCCCGGTCGGCGGCAGCCCACGCCAGGAAGCGTTCGACCACCCGCACGTAGCGCCTGCGCAGGCCCTCGTGCGGCTCACGGGTCACAAGCCACGCGACGAACGGGCCGAGCACGTCGGCCACGGCGGTCGGGCCCGGCCGGGTGAGGGCCGGGCGGCGAGCGGTGGTCGGGACGGGTCCGACGGGCATCGGGGCTCCCTGGAGTGGGTCGTGTGCGATCCGTTGGGTGGGCTCACGCGGAACGGTGTGTTGCGCGTCATACCCCGGTGGGCGCGGGCCATGCCTCCGGCGCTGCCGACTCGACGCGCGACGCCCGGCGGGCGCTTGTACGGTCGAGGAGCGACCGACGCAGAACCGACGCCCGAGCGCGTCCGCACGCGCTCCACCGAGGTACAGCCAACTGCCTCTGACGTCCCGCGACGTGAAGGAGGCCCGATGAACGCCGTCCCCGACGCCCGTACCGTGCCCGCTCGGCCGCACGACCGGGGTCCCAGCGAGTACGCCGACCAGATGCCGGTGCTGGAGCGGTTCGCCGCTCTGCCCACCGACCACCCGGACCGCGAGCGGTTGCGCTCCGACCTCGTCCTGGCGTTCCTGCCGGTGGTCCGGCACCTCGCGCAGCGGCACGGCGCGGGCTACCGCGCCGGGATCGAGGACCTCGTGCAGGTGGGCACCATCGGGCTCCTCTCGGCGATCGACCGCTGGGACCCCGACCGCGCCGGCGGGGACTTCCTCGGCTACCTCATCCCCTGCGTACGCGGGGAGATGCTGCGGTACTTCCGCGACCGCACCTGGTCCATGCGGGTGCCGCGGCGGCTCAAGGAGCTGAGCGTCGCGATCGGCAGGGCCTCGGGTCCGCTCGCCCATACGCTCGGGCGGGCGCCGAAACCCAGTGAGCTGGCCCGGCACCTCGGCGTGGACCGGGAGGAGGTCCTCGAGGCCCTCGCGGCCAAGGCCAACCAGCACGCCGGCTCGCTCACCGCCGTCGACGACGCGGACGACCAACCGGTGGCCGACACCCTCGGCGAGGTCGACAAGGCGCTCGAGCACGTGGAGTACCGCGAGTCGCTGCGGCCGCTGATCGCGGAGCTGCCCGACCGGGAGCGGCTCATCCTCACCCTGCGCTTCTTCGGCGACATGACCCAGACGCAGATCGCCGAGCGCGTCGGCATCTCCCAGATGCACGTGTCCCGGCTGCTCGCGCGCACCCTCGTCCGGCTGCGCGAGGGCCTGGACGGGAACACCGAGCAGACCGAACCGGCCAGGCGGTCCGGACCGACCGAGCGGACCGCATGACGGGTCCCGCACGCACGGTCGTGGTCGTCGGCGCCTCCGGCACCGTCGGCTCCGGGCTGCTCGACGCCCTGCGGGAGCGCCCGGACGTGACCGTCCGGGCCGTGTGCCGGCACCCTCCCGAGGACGCGCCGGACGATCCGCGGCTCACCTGGCACCCGGTCGACCTGCTGACCGCGGACGCCGCCGACCGGCTCGCGGAGGTCCTGCGCGGCGCCGCGGCCGTCGTGCACCTGGCGTGGGCCATCCAGCCCGTGGGCGACGCCGGTACCCCGCGGGACGTGGACCTCGACGGCACCGCCGCGGTGCTCGACGCGACGGACCGGGCCGGCGTCGGCCACCTCGTCTTCCTGTCCTCGCAGGCGGTGTACGGGCCGCACGCGCCCGGTGAGCCGGCGCGCCCGGTCGACGAGTCGTGGCCGGTCAGGGCGCATCGTGGGTCGGCCTACAGCCGGGACAAGGTCGCGGCGGAGGCGATGCTCGACGAGTTCGAGCGCGCGCACCCCGCGGTCGTGGTCACCCGGGTCCGGGCCGCGCTGGTGATCCGGTCGGACTCCGCGGCGCGGATGCGCCGGCTGTTCCTCGGCCCGGCCGTGCCGTCGGTGCTGCTGCGCGCGCTGCAGGCGGGCCGGGTCCCGGTGTTGCCGCTGCCGGCCGGGCTGGTCCTGCAGCTCGTGCACGCCGACGACCTGGGACGGGCCGTGGCCGCCGTGCTCGACCGACGGCCCGCCGGCGCGGTCAACGTGGCCGCCGACGCGCTCGACGCCCGCGCGCTGGCCGCCGTCGCCGGCGCCCGGCCGGTGCCGGTGCCGCGGCCCGTGGTGCGGGCCGTGCTGGCCCTGCTGAACCGCCTGCACGTCCTC
Source organism: Pseudonocardia yuanmonensis (assembly GCF_039542425.1). Taxonomy (NCBI): domain Bacteria; kingdom Bacillati; phylum Actinomycetota; class Actinomycetes; order Pseudonocardiales; family Pseudonocardiaceae; genus Pseudonocardia; species Pseudonocardia yuanmonensis. The sequence goes on along the minus strand of NZ_BAABIC010000006.1, from coordinate 226,649 downwards.
GGCGCGACGACGGGCTGGTTCGACCTGGCCGTCGACACCCCGGTCATGGACACCGGCCGGGCCCGCCGCGAGCTGGACTGGTCGCCCGCGGTGGACACGGCCGGCGCCGCCCGGATCCTGCTCGACGCGCTGGCCGGCACGGACCCGGACGGCACCCCGGAACCGGTCAGCGCCCCGGCAGCACCCGGTCGAGGGTGACGGGCAGGTCCCGCACCCGCACGCCCGTGGCGTGCCAGGCGGCGTTGGCCACCGCGGCCGCCGTGCCGACGATCCCGATCTCGCCGATCCCCTTCGACCCCATGGCGTTGACGTGCGGGTCGTGCTCGTCGAGCCAGTGCGCCTGCAGGTCGTCGACGTCGGCGTTCGCGGGCACGTGGTACTCGGCCAGGTCGTGGTTGACGACGTGGCCGGTGCGCGGGTCGAGCAGGCTCTGCTCGTGCAGGGCCATGCCCAGGCCCATCGTCATCCCGCCGAGGAGCTGCGAGCGGGCCGTGCGCGGGTTGACGATCCGCCCCGCCGCGAACACCCCGTACAGCCGGGGCACCCGGATCTCGCCGGTGTCGGCGTGCACCCGCACCTCGGCGAACTGGGCGCCGAACGCGGACATCTCGTAGTCCTCCCCGGCCGCGTTCGGGTTCACCGACCCCTCGGCGGCGTCCCCGTCCTGCGGGTCGGCGCCGTACTTGTCCCGGAACTCGCGGGCGGCCTCGACCAGCGCCGAGCCCCAGGTCGTGGTGCCGGACGACCCACCGGCCACGGACGCCTCGGGGTGGTCGGTGTCGCCGATCAGCACGTCGACGTCCTCGACCGGGACGCCGAGCGCGTCGGCGGCGATCTGCGGCAGCACCGTCCAGGCGCCGGTCCCGAGGTCGGCCGCGCCGATCCGCCCGATGTAGCGCCCGCCGTCGTAGGTCAGCGTGGCGGTGGACTTCGGCATCCGCATGGTCGGGTACACCGAGGCGGCGACGCCGGTGCCGACCCACCAGCCCGCCTCCCGCCGCAGGCCGGGACGGTGGTCGCGCCCCGCCCAACCGAACCGCTCGGCGCCCTCGCGCAGGCAGGCCACCAGGTTGCGCGAGGAGTAGGGCTTGCCGCTCTCCGGCGCGACCTCCGGCTCGTTGCGGATCCGCAGCTCCACCGGGTCCAGGCCCAGTTCGGCGGCGAGCTCGTCCATCGCGACCTCGGGCCCGAACATGCCCGGGCACTCGCCGGGCGCCCGCATCCAGGACGGCACCGGGACGTCGAGCGCCGCCAGCCGGTGCGTGGTGCGCCGGTTCGGGGCGGCGTACATGTTGCGGGTGGGCACGCCCGTCTGCTCGGCGAACTCCTTGATCCGGGAGGTCTGCTCGACGACGTCGATCGCGATGCCGCGCAGCCGGCCGTCCCGGTCGGCCGCGAGCTGCATCCGCTGGATCGTGGGCGTGCGGTAGCCGGCCAGGGAGAACAGCTGCTGCCGGGTGAGCGCGAGCCGGACCGGCCGTCCGGGCACCGTCCGGGCCGCCATCGCCGCCATGATCACGTTCGGGTGCGGGTTGCCCTTCGAGCCGAAGCCGCCGCCGACGTACGGGCACACGACCCGCACCTGCGCGGCCTCCAGCCCGAAGATCTGCGTGACCGTCTGCCGGACCGGGTGCACGCCCTGCGTGGAGTCCCACAGCGTCAGGTGCCCGTCCTGCCCGTCCGGGCCCGGCTCCCACAGGGCCGTCGTGGCGTGCGGCTCCATCGGGTTGTTGTGCAGCATCGGCGTGGTGTAGGTCTGCTCGACCGTCACCGGCGCCTCGGCCATCGCCGCCGCCATGTCGCCGTCGTGGGTGTCCGACGGGTAGCTCGGGTTGACCGACTCGGGCGTGTAGAGGTCGTCGCGGTCGGGCGAGAGCACCGCGTCCGTCTCCTCGGCGTCGTACTCCACCCGCACGAGGTCGGCGGCCTCGCGGGCCACCTCGTCCGTCGCCGCGAGCACGCCCGCCACGATCTGGCCGCGGAAGCCGACCTCGTCGCCCTGCAGCACGGCGAGCTCGGCGTCGTCGGTGGAGGCCAGGCGCTCGGCGTCGCCGCTGGTGAGCACGGCGACCACACCCTCGAGCGCGGCCGCCTCGGCAGTGTCGACACCGGTGACGCGCCCGCGCGCGACGGTGGCCTGCACGATCCGGCAGAAGAACGGGTCGGCGACCGGCGTCTCGTCGGCGTACACGGCGGTGCCGCGCACCTTCGCCCCGCCGTCGCGGCGGGGCAGGTCGCGCCCGATCGCCCTCGGCTCCAGGGTCGCGGTCATGCGCGGGCCTCCTCTCCGGCCAACTCCCGCAACGTGCTCACCAGCGTCCCGGTGAGCAGCGGAATCTTGAACGCGTTGCCGCCGTCGAAGCCCTCCTGCGGGCGGGCGTCGGCCAGCTCGGCCTCGGCGGCGGCGCGGAACGACCCGTCGGTGGCCGGCGTCCCGCGCAGCGCCTCCTCGGCCCGGTGGGCGCGCCAGGGCTTGTGCGCCACCCCGCCGAACGCGAGGCGCACGTCCCGGATCCCGCCGTCGGCGACGTCGAGGCACGCCGCCACGGAGACCAGCGCGAACGCGTAGGACGCCCGGTCGCGCACCTTCCGATAGCGGGAGCGGCGGGCGATCGGGGCCGCCGGCAGGTCGATCGCGGTGATCAGCTCGCCGTGCCCGAGCACGGTGTCCCGCTCGGGGTGGTCGCCGGGCAGCGTGTGCAGGTCGGTGAACGGGATCGTGCGCTCCCCGTCCGGTCCCAGCACCTGCACCTGCGCGGCGAGGGCCGCGAGCGCCACGGCCATGTCCGACGGGTGCGTGGCGATGCAGTGCTCGGACGCGCCGAGGATCGCGTGCTGGCGGGTGGCGCCGCCGAGCGCCGCGCAGCCGGAGCCGGGCTCGCGCTTGTTGCACGGGGTCGTGACGTCCTGGAAGTACACGCAGCGGGTGCGCTGCAGCGGGTTCCCGCCGGTGGTCGCCATGTTGCGCAGCTGCCCGGAGGCGCCGGCGAGCAGGGATTCGGCCAACACGGGGTAGCGCTCGCGCACCCGCCGGTCGGCCGCGAGGTCGGAGTTGCGGACCCCGGCGCCGATCCGCAGTCCGCCGTCCGGGAGGTCCTCCACGTCGGCGGAGGTCAGCGCGGCGACGTCCACGAGCAGGCCGGGCCGGGCCACGCCGAGCCGCAGGTGGTCGACGAGGTTCGTGCCGCCGCCGAGGAACGCGGCGTCGGGCCGCCCGGCCACGGCGAGGACGGCCTCGCGGGCGTCGGGCGGGGTGGCGTAGGCGAAGGGCCTCATCGACGCACCCCGTCCGTGCCGCCGCCCGCGAACCCGCCGGCCTGGGCGACCGCGGCGCGGATGCCCTTGTAGGCGCCGCACCGGCACAGGTTGCCGCTCATCCGCTCGGCGATCTCCCGGTCGAGCACCCCGGGATCGCCGAGGTCCGGCCCGGCGGCGACGTCCGCGCCCGCGGCACTGGGCCAGCCGCGGTCGAGCTCGTCGAGCACGCCGACGGCCGAGCACACCTGGCCGGGCGTGCAGTAGCCGCACTGGAAGGCGTCGTTGTCCACGAAGGCGCGGTACACGGGGTGGTCCTCGTCGAGCCCGGGGGCGAGCCCGGCCGCGGTGGTCACCTCGGCGCCGTCGTACGCCACGGCCAGGGCGAGACAGGCGAGGATGCGGCGGCCGCCGACGAGCACGGTGCACGCGCCGCACTGCCCGTGGTCGCACCCCTTCTTCGGGCTGATGGCCCCGAGCCGCTGCCGCAGCGCGTCGAGCAGGGAGGTCCGCGTGTCGACGCGGAGGTGGTGGGTGGCGCCGTCGACCCGCAGGGTCAGTTCGGTCTCCATCGGGCGTGGTTTCCCCGTCGGCCACGGTCTACCCGGGACGCGCGGCATGATCCCGGACCGGGCGCGGTATCGACCAGCAGGTCCGCGACACCGTCGCGGCGGGCGCCAGGACCACGAACGCCGAGGAACAGCAGCGGCTGGTCCGCGAGATCGAGACCGGGATGATCCATGTCGACCGGCCCATCGAGGCGACCCCCGAGGTCCCCTTCGGCGGCACCAAGAACTCCGGCTTCGGACGGGAGCCGGCACGGGTCGGCCCGCGGACCTTCGTCAACGCCGAGACGGTGTGGATCGAGGGCGGCCGACGCTCCGTGCACGTCGTCTCCGGATCGTGACCTTGGGACGCATTTTCGATCACGCGTCCGGGTACAAGCGATCACCACGGGCGCACGGTGCGCCCGACCGTCGAAGGAGACTTCGTGATCATTCTGGGGCTCGTCCTGCTCCTCATCGGATTCCTCACCGGACTGTCGCTGCTGTACTACATCGGCGCGATCCTGCTCATCCTGGGCGTGATCTTCCTGGTCCTCGGGCGCACGGGCCGCCCGGTCGGCGGCCGGAAGGTCTGGTTCTAGCCGCGGCCGGGTCCCGGGCGACCGGGACCCGGCCCTCACCGACGCCGGTTGAGCCGACCGTGGGCGGGTAGTCGACCACCGTGAGCGACCGCACCGACCGGGCGATGCGCGAGGCCCTCAAGCGCGTCGGCATCACCCTGAAGGCGGCCGGCGTGCCCTTCGCGCTCACCGGCGGGTACGCGTCCTGGGCGCGCGGCGGCCCCGAGCCGGTGCACGACGTGGACTTCGTGCTGACCCCCGGGGACGTGCCCGACGCGCTGCGCGTGCTCGCCGCCGCCGGTCTCCGGGTGCTCCAACCGCCCGAGGACTGGCTGGTCAAGGCGTTCGTCGACGAGGGCGACGGCGAGGTCCTCGTCGACCTGATCTTCCGTCCCGCGGACCGCGAGGTCACCCGCGAGCAGCTGGCCCGCGCCGAGGAGCTGCGGGTCGACTCCGTGCTGCTGCCGGTCGAGTCCGCCACCGACATCCTGCTGTCCAAGGCCCTCGCGCTGAGCGAGCACTTCTGCGACCTGGCGCGGCTCTTCCCGCACGCCCGCGCCCTGCGCGAGCAGGTCGACTGGGACCGGCTGCGCACCGAGGCGGCCGTCTCGCCCTTCGCCCGCGCCTTCCTGTCCGTCTGCGACGACCTCGGCATCGCGCCCGAGGAGAACCGGTTGTCGGAGGTGGCCGGATGATCACGATCGCCGCCGTCGGGGACATCCACCTCGGCGAGGGGATGGCCGGCAGCTACGCCGCGGACGTCGCCGCGGCGGCCCGCGAGGCCGACGTGCTGCTGCTCGCGGGCGACCTGACCCGGCACGGCACGGCCCCGGAGGCGCGGGTGGTCGCGGGGGAGTTCGCCGACAGCCCGGTGCCGGTGGTCGCCGTGCTCGGCAACCACGACCTGCACGGCGACGACGAGAAGGGCGTCACCGCCGCCCTCGAGGAGGGCGGCATCCAGGTGCTGGAGGGCTCGCACACGGTCGTCGAGATCGGGGGCAGGCGGCTGGGCGTCGCCGGCACGGTCGGCTTCGGCGGCGGCTTCCCACCCGCCACGGCGTCGGACTTCGGCGAGCCGGAGATGAAGGCCTTCGCCGCCCGCAACCGCACCCTCGCCGCCTGCCTCGGCGAGGCGCTGTGCGGGCTCGACGCCTGCGACGTCCGCGTCGCCCTCACCCACTACGCACCCGTGCGGGAGACGCTCGAGGGCGAGCCGGCCGAGATCCACGCCTTCCTCGGCAGCCACCTCCTGGGCGAGGCGATCGACGGCTCCGCCGTCGCCTGCGGATCGCCCGTCGCGCTGGCCCTGCACGGCCACGCGCACGCGGGGTCCCCCGACGGCCGCACGAGCGCCGGTGTGCCGGTCCACAACGTCGCCCGCCCGGTGATCGGCCGCCCGTTCCGCCTGTTCGCCCTCGACCCGGACGGGAGGCCCGCATGACCGGCTCCGGGACCCGCACCGTCCGCGCGGACGACGTCACCGGCGTCCGCGCCCTCGCCCGCCCGCTCGCCTCGGACGGGGACCTCGACGAACTCGTCGCGCGCGCCGGCCGGGCCCGGCTGGTGCTGATCGGCGAGGCCTCGCACGGCACCCACGAGTTCTACGCGTGGCGGGACCGGCTGACCCGGCGGCTGGTGGCCGAGCAGGGCTTCCGGTTCGTGGCGGTGGAGGGGGACTGGCCGGACTGCCGGCGCCTGCACCGGTACGTCGTCGGCGACCCGTCGGGCCCGGCCACGGCCGACGACGCCCTGGCCGGCTACGACCGCTGGCCCACCTGGATGTGGGCCAACACCGCGGTGCGCGAGGCGGTGGAGTGGTTGCACGACCACAACGCCGGGCGTCCGGAGGCCGAGCGCGTCGGCTTCCACGGCCTCGACGTCTACAGCCTGCACCGGTCGATGCGGGCGGTGGTCGACTGGCTCGCCGAGCACGAACCGGTGCTCGCCGAGACCGCCCGTGCCGCCTACGCGTGCTTCGAGCCCTTCGGGCCCGATCCCTTCGACTACGCCCGCATGACGCGCTGGGTGCCGGATCACTGCGAGCAGCCCGTCGTCGAGGTGTTGCGGGAGCTGTGCGCGGAGCACAGCCGGGCCGAGCCGGGCTCGGCGGACGAGCGCTTCGTGGCCGAGCAGAACGCCGCCGTCGTCGCCGGTGCGGAGCGGTACTACCGGGCGGCCGTCGGGGGCGGCCCGGAGTCCTGGAACGTCCGGGACGTCCACATGGCCGACACCCTCGACCGGCTGCTCGAGCACACCGGGCCGGACTCCAGGGGCGTGGTGTGGGCGCACAACACGCACATCGGCGACGCCCGCGCCACCGACATGGAGGAGCAGGGCATGACCAACCTGGGCGAGCTCGCCCGGGAGCGGCACGGCGCGGAGGGTGTGCTGCTGGTCGGGCAGGCGGGGCACCGCGGGACGGTGCTCGCCGGCCGCTCCTGGGGCGCCCCTGCGGAGCAGATGGAGGTGCCGGTCGCGCGCTCGGGCAGCGCGGAGGAACTGCTGCACGAGGCCGTGGGGGACGGCCCGTCCGTGCTGTGCTTCCCGCCCTCGTTCGAGCAGCCGCGCTGGTTGCGCACCTCGCTGGACCACCGGGCGATCGGCGTGGTCTACCACCCGGACCGCGAGCGGTGGGGCAACTACGTGCCGTCGACCCTCGGCGACCGCTACGACGCGCTCCTCTGGTGCGGCGACACCGCGGCGCTCGAGCCGGTCCGCCCGGAGCCGCCGGACGACCCGGAGCCGGAGGCCGCCCCGACCGGGCTCTGACGCGTGCACCGGTGGCGTGCATGGGACGGCTGATCCGCGGTATCCGCCGCCCATGAGCAACCAGACCGAGCTGCCCATCCCGGACTACGACCAACTCCCCGAGGGCAGCCTCGTGCACCGCATCCGCACCCTCGACGAGCAGGGTCTCGACTCGCTGCTCGAGCACGAGCGCGGGCACGCGAACCGGCCGTCCGTGCTGCAGGCGCTGACGCACCGCCGGGACGCGCTCGCGAGCGGCGAGGCCGAGCCGTCCGGGGGCGACCCGGCGGCGGCCCGGCCGGAGGTCGTCCCGACGCCGGAGGCCGGGGCCGGCGCCCCCGTCGACCAGACCGACAACAACCAGCCGCTGCGGCACGGCGTGGCCGGACAGACCCCGAACCGGAACCCGCGCACGCGGTGACCGACCCGGTGAGCGACCCGGCGAAACCGGGCACACGGCGACCCGCACGGCGACGAGGAGGACCGATGGCGAGCACGGCACACACGGTCGCGGCGGTGGCCGACGACAGAGCCCGGTCGGAGGCCGACGAGTACCGGCAGGGGGAGGACCGGCCGCTGGCCGGCTACGTGGTGGTCATGGGCGTCTTCGCCGCCCTGGTCGCGAGCGTCGCGGGGATCCTCGCGGCGACCCGGCGGACGGTGCCCACGGTGTCGGTCAAGGACCTCGTCCTGCTGACCGTGGCCACCCACAAGCTGTCCCGCACGATCACCAAGGACGCCGTGACCAGCCCGCTGCGCGCGCCGTTCGCGAGGTACAGCGACACCGCCGGGCCCTCCGAGGTGATGGAGGAGCCGCGCACGGAGTCGTCCCTGCGGCACAGCATCGGCGAGCTGCTCACCTGCCCGTTCTGCCTCGACCTGTGGATCGCCACGGGCCTCACGATCGGGCTGGTGTTCGCGCCGCGGGTGACCCGGCTGCTCACCGGCACCTTCACCGCCCTCACCGGCGCGGACTTCCTGCAGCTGGCCTACTCGGCGGCGCAGCAGGCCGCGGAGTGAGGGTCGACGGGTGCGCAGCACGATCGACGCCACCGGACCCGTGGCCGCCGCCGAGGCGTGGGACCGCTACGCCCACCCGCAGCGGTGGCCCGAGTGGGCGCCCTACCTGCTCGGGGTCGAGGCGTCCGCGGACCGGCTGGTCCCGGGCATGACCGGGCGGGTCCGCGGGCCGCTGCGGCTGGCGGTGCCGTTCACGGTCACGGAGGTCCACGAGCCGGAGGACGCCGGGCCGGGCGGCACCCCCGCCGCCCGGCCCGGTACCGGCTCGTGGGCCTGGGACGTCCGGTTCGGGCCGATCCGGTTGTCGCTCGACCACGGCGTCGAACCGAGGGGGAGCGGCACCCGGACCTGGCTGACCGTCGACGGCCCGTGGCCCGTCCTCACGCTCTACCTGCCGCTCGCGCGCCTGTCGCTGGAGATGCTGGTCCGCCGCAGGACCTGACCGGCGATCCGGCCCGCGGCCCGGGCCGCGCCGGATCCCGCCGCGGCCAGCGCCGCCCGGTTGCGGACGAGCCCCCGCCCGCCCTTCACCGCCAGCGCGCCCGCGGCCACCCACGGCCCCGCGACCACCACGGGGTCGAGCCACTGGTGGGCCAGGTCCGTGCGGCCACGGCCGAACCGGGACCGCACGGGGTGACGCGAGAACTCGCCGAGCACCCCGGTCTCGGTGACCGGGTTGTCCGGGCGCAGGGTGGCGAAGGAGCGCACGTGATGCTCCCACGCGTCGATCCGGTCGCCGACGATCAGCAGCAGCCAGTGCGCCGCACGGCCCTCGCTGTAGCGGCGGTAGGCGAGTCCGCGCACCGCGCCCGAGAGCCCGCGGCGGGGGCAGGTGGTCCCGTAGACGGGCGTGAGGAACTCGTGCTCGACGGACCGCTCGCGGCGATCGTCGTCCGGCTGCCGGTCGGGGAAGCGCCAGTGCGCATCGGTGAGGTCCGGGAGGAACCGCAACTTCGGGTCGGACGGCCGGTCCGCCGGGTCCAGGTCGGCGCCCCAGCCCGGGATGCGGGCCCGCAGCTCGTCGAGCGACTCCTTCAGCGGCGGCTTGTCCGGTGTGTAGGTCATCGGGTCTCCTCCCTCAGGCCGCGCTCGGCAGGACCAGGGTCTTGATGCAGTCGTCCAGCTTCGCGGAGAACATGTGGTAGGCCTCCGCGATGTGCTCGAGCGGCACCCGATGGGTGACGATGTCGGCGGGCCGGATGTAGCCCTGCCGGACGTGCTCGAAGAGCCGCGGCCACTGCCGCTTCACCGGGCACTGGTTCATGCGCAGGGTCAGGCCCTTGTTCATCGCGTCGCCGAACTTGACCGCGCTGAACAGCGGCCCGTATGCACCCATCACCGAGATCGTGCCGCCCTTGCGCACCGAGTCGATGGCCCAGTTGAGCGCGACCGGGGAGCCGCCCTGCAGCTTGAACTTGGCCGAGGTGACGTGCTGGAGGAAGTTGCCGTCGGCCTCCGCGCCCACGGCGTCGATCGCGACGTCCGCGCCGAGGAAGCCGGTGTCGCGCTTGAGGTGCAGCACGATGTCGCCGACCTCGGTGAAGTTGAGGGTCTCGGCGTGGGCGAAGGTGCGGGCCTTCTCCAGCCGGTAGTCGAGGTGGTCGACCACGATGACCCGGCCCGCGCCCATCAGCCAGGAGGACAGCGCGGCGTAGAGGCCGACCGGCCCGGCACCGAACACGACCACCACGTCGCCCTCGGCGATCTCGCCGAGCTGGGCGCCGAAGTAGCCGGTGGCCAGCGCGTCCGTGAGCAGGACCGCGTCGTCGTCGTCCAGCCAGTCCGGGATCGTCGCCGGCCCGACGTCCGCGAGCGGCACCCGCACGAACTCGGCCTGCCCGCCGTCGTAGCCGCCGCAGGTGTGCGAGTAGCCGTAGATCCCGCCGACCGCCGTGGCGTTCGGGTTCACGTTGTGGCAGTTGGAGTACAGCCCGCGCGCGCAGTACCAGCAGGAGCCGCAGAAGATGTTGAAGGGCACCATGACCCGGTCGCCGGCCTGCAGGTTCTGCACGGTCGGGCCGACCTCGTCGACCACGCCCACGAACTCGTGGCCGAAGGTGTGCCCGACCCGGGTGTCCGGCATGAGCCCGTGGTAGAGGTGCAGGTCGGAGCCGCAGATGGCGGCGCGGGTCACCCGCACGATCGCGTCGTTCGGGTGCTCGATCCGCGGTCTGTCCTTCTCCTCCACCCGGATCTTGTAGGGGCCTCGGTAGACCATCGCGCGCATCGCCGCCTCCTCCGCGGGGCCGGCAGCGTCCCTCCCGCCCCCGGTCGGGGGCTCGGCCGGCCAGGGCGAGTGCTACCCGCCCGCGCGGGACTCATCCCGACGGGCCCCGCCGGACCGGCCGGCCGGGGGGCCGGGCCCGGCGATCACGGGCGCCGGGGCCCGTCGGTCAGTTCAGTCGGCGGGTGCCCTCGGGCAGGCCGCCGCCGGCGTAGACCGCCTCGGCGAGCTCCGCGAGCGCGGTGAGCGCGACGTTCTGGCTCCACGGGCCGTAGGACACCCGGGCCACGCCGAGCTTCTGCGCGGTCCCGAGCGGGATGGATCCCGGCACGCCGATGAGGGTGACCTTGCGCTCGCCGAGCGCCTCGACCAGGCGGCCGACCGTCGTCTCGTCGAGCCTGCCCGGCACGAAGAAGGTGGTGGCCCCGGCCTCCAGGTACGCGCGGCCGCGCTCGATCGCGTCCGCCAGGACCTCCTCCGGGTCCCGGTCCCCGGCCCTGAGGAAGGCGTCCGTGCGGGCGTTGAGGACGAACGGGACACCCGCCTTCTCGCCGGCCGCGACCGCGGCCTCGACCGCCTTCACCGAGTCCGCCAGCGGCTTCATCTGGTCCTCGAGGTTCGCGCCGACCACGCCGACGTCGATCGCGCGGGCGATGGTGCCGCCCGGGTCGCCGTAGCCGGCCTCCAGGTCGGCGGTCACGGGCAGGTCGCCCGCGACCCGCGCGATCAGCCCGACCTCGGCGATCATCTCGTCGCGGGGGATGTTCTCGCCGTCCTCGTAGCCGCGGGAGGCCGCGATGCCGTGGCTGGCGGTGGCCAGGGCCTTCGTGCCGGGGGTCCGCGCGACGACCTGGGCGGTGATCGCGTCCCAGACGTTGACGACGAGCAGCAGCTCGGGTGCCTCGTGCAGCCGGCGCAGCTCGGTGGCCTTCTCGACGATGGTGCTCATCGTCGGACCGTAACCAGCGGGGCGCCGGCGCGCGCGGGGCTCACCCGCGCGAACCCGGCACACGCGAGCGGGCTCGGCCGGCGTGCCCTCCGGCCGAGCCCACGCGGCACCGGGTCCGGGGTCGGGGCCGAACCGGTCCCGATCGCCGACCGTGCGTCCCCCTCCCGCCGCGGACACCGAGCCTGGCCCAGACGCAGAACGGGTTCTAGGGACTTAAGTCCCGAGCGGCGGACCCGGGGTGTCCCCGCCGGTGAGCCGCAGGGCGAGCGCGAACGCCGCCGCGTCGCCGAGGGCCGCGCCCTCGGCGAGCGCGGCGTCGAGCCCCGGGCCCAGCGCGGCGCGGGCGGCCGCCTCCACCCGCCGCTCCCGGTCCAGGTCCGGGCCGAACGCGCGGGTGGCGCGCGGGCTGGCGCGCAGCGCGCCGAGCAGGGTGGCGGCCTCGGCGTGGCGGCCCAGCCCGGACAGCGCCTCGACGAGCGCCCGGACCGCGACCCAGATGTGGTTCCAGGACCCCGAACGGTGCCAGTGCTCCAGCAGCGGCCGCAGCTCGGCGAGCGGTGCCCCGCCGTTCCGCACCGCCGAGGTGAGCAGGGTGTGCCGGGCGATCCCGGCGACGAACGCGGAGTCGGCCTCCTCGGCCAGCGCCACCGCGCGGCGCAGGTGCGCGGCGGCCGCGGGGTCGCCCTGCTCGGCCCGGTGCTCGCCCCACGCGTACTCCGCCCAGGCCCGCACGGTCGACGAGCCGGACCGGGCCGCCACCTCGGCGATCTCGGCCTCCACCGCGGCGACCTCCCCGGCCGTGTCGCCGGGGGCGTCCCCGCCCGGTCCGCCGTCGCCGGCGTAGGTCGTGCAGAACAGCCGGTCGACCAGGGCGGAGATCAGCACCTCGGGATCGGGGCCGTCGTCGGGGTCGTCGTGGAGGACACCGTCGAGCCCGCCGTCGAGGTCGGCGTCGAGGTCGGCGGCGCCGGCCGGGGAGCGGCTGTCGCGCCCGGCCCCGAGCAACGCGGCCCGGGCCGCCTCGGCCGCCTCCCGCGCCTCGGCCAGCCTGCCGAGGAAGGTGTGGAGGTTCGCGCGGAGCTCGTGGCCGTAGGCCGGGAATCCCAGCGCGACCAGCGCGTCCGCGTGCGCACCGGCCAGGTCGAGGTCCCCGCGCTGCCAGCAGGCGCAGGCCACGAAGTACAGCGTCCGCGCCGCGGCGGGGGAGAGCCGCCGGGCCACCACGCGCCCGTCGGCACCGACCACCCCGGCCGCGCGCAGCGCCTCCTCGGCCGGGTCGACCAGGTCGATCCGGCACCGCAGGTACCCGAGGTCGGCGAACAGCGCGGCGAGGCGCAGCAGGTCGTCCTGCGGCCCGTTCTCGACCAGCCAGGTGTGCGCGCGGCGGAGGTCCGCCAGGTGGGCGTCGAAGCGGCGCACGGCGTCCGCCTCGCCGGGCCCGCGCTTCGCGCGCCCGACCTCGGCCGCGAGGCCGGCGGCCCACGCGGCGTGCCGGGCCCGCAGCGCCGGCCCCTCCGCCCGCTCGGCGAGCCGGCTCCGGCCGAAGGCACGCAGGGTCTCCAGCATCGTGAACCGGGACCCGCGCCGGACGACCAGGGACCGGTCCACCAGGTCCGGCAGCGTCGCCGCGTCCCCGCACACCGCCGCGACCGCGGCGGGCTCGACCGGCCCGGCGAACACGGCCATCCGGTCGAAGAGCGCGCGCTGGTCCTCGTCGAGCAGGCCGTAGGACCAGGCGACGACGTCGCGCAGCGAGCGGTGCCGCGCGGCGGCGGTGCGCCGGCCGCCCCGCAGCACGTCCAACGGCCGGTCGAGGGCCTCCACCAGGCCGGCCAGGCCCAGGGGCAGGGCACGCGCGGCCGCGAGCTCGAGGGCGAGCGGCAGCCCGTCGAGCCGAGCGCAGATCTCCTCGACGAGCGCCCCGTCGACCTCCCCGTCCAGCACGACGCCCGGGTCGCCCGCGCGGATCCGGTCCGCGAGCAGCCGCGCCGCGGCCGGCGGGTCGAGCGGCGCGACGGGCAGGCACTGCTCGGCGTCGATCCGCAGCGCCTCCCGGCTCGTCGCCAGGACGTCGACCCCCGGCGCGCCCGCCACCACGGCCTCCGCCAGGGCCGCCGCCCGCTCGATCACGTGCTCGCAGTTGTCCAGCACGAGGAGCAGCCGGCGCGGGGCGAGCACCTCGACGATCCGCTCCCGCAGCGCCCCGGACTCGGCGTCGGTGATGCGCAGGCGTCCGGCGAGGCCGGGCTCGACGTCGTCCGGGCCGCCGTCGCCGAGCTCCACGAGGAGGACGCCGTCCGCATGGTCCGCGCCCACCCGGGCGGCCACGTGCCGGGCCAGTCGGGTCTTCCCGACGCCGCCGGGGCCGGTGAGCGTGACGACCCGGGAGCGGCCGAGCAGCTCGGCGGCGAGGGCGAGCTCCGCCTCCCGGCCGACGAAGGAGTTGGCCGGCGGGGGAGGGGACGCCGGACCCGCGGGCGCCGGCGCCGGCGCGGGCGGGACCGGCGGCGGGAGCTCCTGCCGAAGCACCCGGCCCTCGAGCTCGCGCAGCTCCGGCGACGGGTCCAGGCCCAGCTCCTCGGCCAGCCGGCTGCGCAGCGCGGCGTAGGCGTCGAGGGCCTCGGCCTGGCGGCCGGCGGCGACGAGCGCCCGCATCAGCACCCCGACGGCCCGCTCGCGCAGCGGTTCGGCGCGCACCAGCGGCTCCAGCGCCGCGACCGCGTCGGCGGGGCGTCCGGCCTCCACCAGGGCGGCGGCCCGCTCCTCGACCGCGTACCGGTGCAGCTCGTCGAGCCGCGCGACCTCGGGGTCGACGGCCGGGTGGTCGAGATCGGCGAAGGGCCGGCCGCGCCACAGCGCCAGGGCGGCGTCGAGCACGGCGAGCCGGGCCGGCGGGTCGTGCCCGTCCCCGTCGGCGCCGTTGAGGCCCTCGAGCAGGTCGGTGAACGCGGCCGCGTCGACCGCGGTCCGCGCGGCGCGCAGCCGGTAGCCGCGCGGGGTCGTCTCGACGGCGAGGCCCGGCGGCAGCAGCCGGCGGAGCCGCGCGACGTTGGTCTGCACCGCGCCCGCCGGATCGGCCGGCGGGGCGGGGCCCCACACCAGCTCGGCGAGCAGGTCCACGGGCACCGGCTCGTCCAGGCGCAGCGCCAGGGCGGCCAGCAGGCGCCGCTGCCGCGCCGACCCGACCGCCCCGTCGGCCAGGGCGAGCGGCCCGAGCACCCGGAGGACCGCCATCGCGCCATCGTGACGCATCCCGGCCTCCTGTGGGAGTGCCATTCGTGCCTGTCCGTCCCCGTCCGCCCGGATCGGCCTGACAGCGCGCCGACAGGGGTCCGACAGCGCGCCTCCCCATGCTCGGGCCACCGACGAAGGGGGAACCATGACCGCCACCGACACCGCGCCCGCGACCGACGCCACGACCGACACCGCCGGGTCCCTGACCGAGCGGCTCTTCGGCGCCGTGCTCGCCACCATGGACGTGCACGCCGTGTACCTCGGCGACCGGCTCGGCTACTACCGCGCGCTCGCCGAGGGCGCGGCACTCACCCCGAGCGAGCTGGCCGGGCGCACCGGCACCGCGGAGCGCTACACCCGCGAGTGGTGCGAGCAGCAGGCCGTCACCGGCATCCTGCGGGCCGACGACGAGCCCGACGGCACCGCCCGCCGCTACACGCTGCCCGCGGAGCACCGTGCCGCGCTGGTCGAGGTCCTGTCCCTGGACCACGTCGTGCCGCTCGCCCGGTTCGCGATGGGCTGCGCCAAGCAGGCGGACCTGCTCGCGGAGGCCTTCCGCACCGGCGGTGGGGTGTCGTGGGCGCAGCACGGTGCCGACGCCCGGGAGGCCCAGGCCGCCGCGAACCGGCCGATGTTCCTCGGGCCGCTCGGCCACGAGTACCTGCCCTCGGTCCCCGACGTCGACGCCACGCTGCGGGCCGGGGCCCGGGTCGCCGACGTCGGCTGCGGGCACGGCTGGTCCGCGATCGGGATCGCCCTGGCCTACCCGGAGGTCACGGTCGACGGGTTCGACCTCGACGCGCCGTCGATCGAGGCCGCTCGGCGCAACGCCCGGGAGGCCGGCGTGGCCGACCGTGTCCGCTTCCACCTGGCCGATGCCGGGTCGCCGGACACCGCGGCCGGCACCTACGACGTCGTCTTCGCCTTCGAGTGCATCCACGACCTGCCCGACCCCGTCGCGGTCCTGCGCGCCATGCACCGGATCGGCGGGACCGTCGTGGTGATGGACGAGCGGGTGGCGGAGACGTTCGCGGCGCCCGGCGACGAGATCGAGCGCCTCATGTACGGCTACAGCCTGCTGTGCTGCCTGGCCGACGGGATGGCCCACGAGCAGTCGGTCGCCACCGGCACCGTCATGCGGCCGGACACCCTGCGCGGCTACGCCCGCGAGGCCGGGTTCGCGGACCTGGAGGTCCTCGGGATCGACGACGACTTCTTCCGCTTCTACCGGCTGGTGCGCTGAACCGCGCGGACCCCGACCCCGGCGCCACGCCGCGGCGCCCGGGTCGCCGCGTCAGCTCCCGAGGTGCGCCGGGGCCTCCGACCGCGCCTCCGGGTAGGCCTCGGACAGCGCCGCGGACAGGGCGTCCGGCCCGGCCTCGGACCGGGCCCCCGCCGCGGTCCCGGGCAGGGACCCCGGCAGGGACTCGGTCAGGGCCTCGGTCAGGAGCGCGACGAGCGCCGCGTGCTGGACGTCGGCGGAGGAGCCGACCTCCTCGTCGGAGCCGTCGAGGGCCTGGGCGGCGAGGCCCGCCTTGTCGTCGATCAGCTCGGCGATCCGCGCGTCGACGGTCTGCGCCGCGATGATGCGCCAGGCGGTGACCGGCTCGGTCTGGCCGATGCGGTGGCTGCGGTCGATGGCCTGCGTCTGCTCCGCCGCGGTCCAGGAGAGCTCCGCGAGCACGAGGTTGGACGCCACCTGGAGGTTCAGCCCGACGCCGGCCGCCGTCAGCGAGCAGACCGCCACGGCGACCTCCGGGTCGTTCACGAAGGCGTCGATGTTCCGCTGCCGCACCGCCGACGTCTGGTCGCCGCGGATCGAGGAGAACCGGATGCCCTGCCGGGCGAACGTCTCCTCGGCGGCGTCCATGACGTCGACGTGCTTGGCGAAGAACACCACCTTGCCCGCGCTCCTCGCGAGCTGGGCGGCGTAGTCGGCGGCGAGGGCGGCCTTAGCCTGGCCGATCCGCCGCATCATGGTGAAGACGTTGTCCCCGGTCTCCGCCCCGGCGGCGTCCTTCTGCTCCCAGGTCGCCACCCGGCGCACGAGGTCGTGGTCGATCCCCTCGACCACGGCGCCGGACCGGCGGGTGGCGAGGGCCTCCTCGTAGCGCGCCACCATGCGGCGGGCGAGGTCGCGCTCCGCCGCGCGGATGGAGCGGCCCGTCGGCCCGTCCAGCTCGACGGGCAGGTCCGCGATCCGCCGCGCGGGGATGTCGGCGGCCACGTCGACCTTGCGCCGCCGCACGATCCCGAGGTCCACCACCGCCCGGCGGGCGGCGGGGTAGAAGCCCGGGTCGGCGGGGGTCAGGCCGGTGGCGGTGAGGGCGTCCATCAGCTCGGCGCGCGGCTTGGCGCCGTCGATCCAGCCGAGGAACTGCCAGATGGCGAGGAAGTCCTCGATGTCGTTGATCAGCGGCGTGCCGGTCAGGGCCATCATCAGCGGGCGCGGGGTGCGTGCCCGGATGCGGTCGGAGATCTCCAGGACGTGCTGCGAACGCTGGGAGGACTTGTTCTTGATGAAGTGCGCCTCGTCGACCACCATCCCGCGGAAGCCGAAGTCGCCGAGCCACCCCACGTGCCGGTCCAGCACCTCGTAGTTGACGACCACGATGTCGGCGAAGCCGTCGAGGGAGTCGCCGTTGCCGTGGACCGCGGTGGCGGTGCGGCGGGGCGTCCACAGCCCTGCCTCACGGACCCAGTTCGTCTTGACGACGTTGGGCACGACGACGAGCAACGGGTAGGCGTTCGCGGCCTCGGCGGCGAGCAGCGCCTGGGCCGTCTTGCCCAGCCCCGGCTCGTCGGCGAGCAGGAAGGTGCGCCGACCGGCGGCGGCCGCGGCGACGAGCCGGGCCTGGTGCGGCATCAGTTCCTGACCTCCCTGCGCCCTGCGGGAGGCCGGCTCGGGGAGGTCCATGCAGGCCGGGGCCCCGGCGCCGGCCCGCTCGAACGAGCGCAGCAGCGGGCCGAGCAGCTCCCAGCCGGCCAGCGGGGTCGGCCGCGGCGCGCTCGGCCGGGCGGCCGAGAAGTCGGGGGCCAGGAAGGGGTTGGCCAGCTGCCGCGAGACGACCGACTGCGGCACCACCTGGGGCTTGGCGGGAGCGGCCGGGACCTCGACCGGTGGGGCCTCCTCGGGGCCCGCGTCGAGGCCCGCGGTCCGGAGCACCTCGCGCTTCAGCGACCTCACCTCGTTCGAGACGACGGCGTCCTCGGACAGGAGCGCCAGCAGCCCCTGGTCGCGGACGGCGGCCAGCGCGAGGGTCTTCGCGATGCCGTCGAGGCGCTTCAGCTTCTCGGTCCGGCGTGCCTCGCCGAGCGCGCCGTCCGCCCGCACCCGGGCGCGCTCCTCGCGGAGCAGCAGGGCGACCGCCTGGAACTTCGCGCGCGTCGCGGGCGTCACCCGGCCGCTGCGCAGGGCGGTCTCGACCTCCCGGACACCGCGGGCCAGCACCGACAGGACGTCCTGGACGTCCTCGGTGCGGCCACGGCCGGCACGCCGGTCCCGCGGGGTGTCACGGCGAGCCCTGCTCTGGGGCCTGCCTCGTCGAGCCAAGAACTCCTCCTCGATGCGCGTGGCCGACCGCCCGTGCGGCCGTGCCGCGCACGGCGCAGCGGTCGGGTGACGGGCGCCGCGCGTCCGATCGCCCCCGGGCACACCGCGGGGGGATCACGCCGCGGCGGAGAACCGGTGGACGATCACTGCCGCCGTCACCACGCCGGGCCGTACCGAACGACACAACGCCCGGAACGGCCGGATCTGTTCCGCAGGATATCGGCCGGGACGGGAAGCGACATGCCGACGGTGCCCCCGGTGAGACTCGAACTCACACTGGGCGGATTTTGAGTCCGCTGCCTCTGCCGATTGGGCTACGGGGGCCGGCGGGTCGCCCGGCGCGCCCCCGGGCCGGGGGCACTGTGTTCTCGCTCGCGTCGCACGGGATCACAGGGGCAGGGCAACCTCGGCGCAACCCTATCGCCGCTACCCTGGGGCCTTGCGTTCGACCCGCATGCCTAAGGAGAACCCACCCGTGAGCCAGCCAGTGTCCGAGGACAAGACGACCGACGACGGACCCGCCGTCGGCTGGCGCGTCCTCGTGGTGGAGGACGAGGCGCTGATCCGCCTCGACCTGACCGAGATGCTCGGGGAAGAGGGATACCAGATCGCGGGCGAGGCCCCCGACGGTGAGGCGGCCATCGAGATGGCCCGCGACCTCAAGCCCGACCTCGTGATCATGGACGTCAAGATGCCGAAGAAGGACGGCATCGAGGCGGCCGCCACGATCGTCGAGGAGAAGATCGCGCCCGTCGTCATGCTGACCGCCTTCAGCCAGCGCGACCTGATCGAGCGTGCGCGCGACGCCGGCGCCATGGCCTACCTGGTCAAGCCGTTCGCCCGGCACGAGCTGGTGCCCGCGATCGAGCTCGCGGTCTCCCGCTTCGCCGAGAAGCGCGCCCTCGAGGACGAGGTCGCCACGCTGCACGACCGCTTCGAGACCCGCAAGGTCGTCGACCGCGCCAAGGGCCTGCTGATGGCCAAGCAGAACATGACCGAGCCCGAGGCCTTCCGGTGGATCCAGCGCACCGCGATGGACCGCCGCACCACGATGAAGGCGGTCGCCGAGGCCGTCATCGAGGGGCTCGCGCCCGCGAAGGGCTGAGCGGAGCTCGCGGAGCGGGCATCGGCGCTGAGCGGAGCTCGCGGAGCGGGCATCAGCACTGATCCGCTCCCGCACGTGTCCGTGCGAGGCCGTCCCGGCAGAACGCCGGGGCGGCCTCGTCGTGTTCTCCGGGTCCCGCACATGATCGTCATGCCGCGGTAACGACCCCGGCGGAAGCGCGAGCTTCACCACGTGCTAACGGCGTCTGTGCTGGTCAGCGCGCTGCCGCTTGATAACGATCTGATAACTCACCACACCAGGTGAGCGAATCGTGACTCTCCGCGAAATCCGATTGCGGTCTGGTAAAGCTGCCCCCGCTCGGGATGACGCCGCACCCGCCGGTGACCTAACGTCCGCGGCGCTTCCGGCGTCTGTCCGGGGGCCCGGCGGGTGCTCGGGGGACCGCCGTCGACGTGGTTGGCACGGAAGGACAGAACATGAGTCGGACGCGGAAGGTCGCAGCGACCGCCGCCCTGCTCGCGGGCGCCCTCGCGCTCACCGCGTGCAGCACCAACCGGGAAGAGGCCACGGGCGGGGGCGGAGGTTCCTGCGACACGAGCAAGGGCACCCTCGTCGTCGGGTTCATCGCCCCGCTGTCCGGCAGCCTCTCGGCGCTGGGCCTGGGCATGAAGAACTCCACCGACCTCGCGGTCAACCAGGCCAACCAGAACTGCACCGTGCCCGGCTACCGGCTCGCGCTGCAGGCGGAGGACGACCAGGCGACGGCCCAGATCGCCGGCCAGGCCGCCACCAAGCTGGCCTCGGACCCGAACGTCGTCGGCGTCATCGGGACCCTGAACTCCTCGACCGCCCAGTCGGCGGCGCCGATCCTGGCCAACAAGAAGATCGTCGAGATCTCGCCGGCCAACACCAACCCGGCGCTGACCCAGGGCGACAACTACCAGTCGGCCCCGGCGCGGCCGAACGCCACCTACTTCCGCACCGCCACCACGGACGCCATCCAGGGTCCGTTCGCGGCGCAGTACCTGGTGCAGAAGGCCGGCAAGAAGAACATCGCGGTCATCGACGACGGCAAGACCTACGGCGCGGGCCTCGCGTCGCAGTTCGCCGCCGAGGCGGAGAAGCTGGGCGCGACCGTGGTCGCCCGCGAGAAGGTCGGCGAGAAGGACACCGACTTCTCCGGCGTGATCGCCAAGATCCGCCCGTCGAACCCGGACGCGGTCTACTACGGCGGCGAGTACCCGGTCGCCGGCCCGCTGTCGAAGCAGCTGGCCGACGCAGGCCTCAACATCCCGCTGATGGGCGGCGACGGCATCGTCGACGCGACCTACGTCTCGCTCGGGGGCAAGGAGGGCGACCTGGCCACCAACGTCGGGGCCCCGCCGGAGCAGCTGCCCAGCGCGAAGGCCTTCATCGACGCGTACGGCCAGGCCGGCTACTCCGAGCCGTACAGCGCCTACGGCGCGCTGACCTACGACGCCGCCAACGTCCTCATCCAGGGCCTGGCGAAGGCGGTCGGCAACGGCACCTTCTCCGACGCCACCCGGGACGGCCTGATCTCCGCGGTCCAGGCCACCAACCTCCAGGGGGCGACGGGCGCCATCTCCTTCGACCAGTACGGCGACACCACGAACAAGGTGCTGACCGTGTACTCGGTCCAGGGTGGCGAGTTCAAGCCGCTGGAGACGGGCACCTACCCGGCCAGCTGACGCGAGTCCCCGACCCCGGGGGCACGCGACGAGGATGCACGTGAGCGGGGACGGGACACCACCCGTCCCCGCTCGTGCACGCGGTGGAGGAGACCCCTCGTTTGTCCACGTTCCTGTCCCAGATCGCGAACGGGCTGGTGCTCGGTTCGCTGATCGCGCTGATCGCGCTCGGCTACACGATGGTCTACGGGATCATCCAGCTGATCAACTTCGCGCACGGTGAGATCTTCATGGTCGGCGCCTACGGCGGCCTGGCCACCCTGACCTACGTCCTGCCCACGGCGATCGCCACGACCTGGTACTTCGCGCTGCCGATCGCGCTGGTGGCCGGCGCGCTCGTCGCGATGCTCATCGCCGTGGCCATGGAGCGCTTCGCCTACCGGCCGCTGCGGAACGCACCCCGCCTCGCGCCGCTGATCACCGCCCTGGGCGTGTCGGTCGCGCTGCAGGAGGCGATGCGCGTCTTCTACCCGGGGGCCACCGCGGCCATCCCGTTCCCGAACCTCTTCATCGAGGGCACGCTGGTGATCCCGATCGGCGACGGCGTGCCGATCCGGTACGTCGGCATCCTGTTGATCGTCATGTCGCTGGTGCTGGCCTTCGGCCTCGAGCGGTTCGTCGAGCGGACCCGGCTGGGCCGCGCGATGCGCGCCACCTCGCAGGACCGGGACGTGGCTCGGCTGATGGGCATCGACCCCGACCGCGTCATCGTGCTGACGTTCGCGATCGGCGGCGCGCTCGCCGGCGTCGCGGGCGTGCTGTACGGCAGCTACCTGAACAACATCAACATCGACATGGGTTTCCAGAACGGCATCTTCGCCTTCACGGCGGCCGTGCTCGGCGGCATCGGCAACATCCGCGGGGCGGTGGTCGGCGGGCTGGTGATCGGGCTGGTCAAGGCCCTCGGCGGGCAGTACCTTCCCGGTGGCACGGCCTACGACTACGTCTGGATCTTCGTCGTCCTGATCATCGTCCTGGTGTTCCGGCCCCAGGGCTTCTTCGGCGAGTCCGAGCGGGTGCGCGCATGACCACCACCGCGACCCCCGACGCGCCGGCCGCCGCCGCGGCGCGACCGCGGCACACCGGCCGGCTCGCCGGGCTGCTCAACGCCGCGGCCCCGCGGTCGAAGATCCTCATGATCGTCGGCGGCGTGCTGACGATCGTCGGCGCCTATCTGCCCTGGGTCACCTTCGTGCTCAACGAGGGGGCCTACCCGGAGAAGGCCACGCTCAACTTCTTCGTCGACCCCTTCGGCGTCACCGGGTTCCGGCTGCACCTGGTGATCCTGGGGCTGGCCGCGATCGTCGTGGCGGCGCTGCGGCGGATCCCGGCGCGGCACCACATCGTGCGCGGGCTGGGGCTCGGCATCACCGTCGTCGCCCTGATCAACGGGCTGTGGATCACCGTCGAGGGCGGCGGGCTCGGTGCGATCACCGCCGCCGAGGGGGCGGTCGCGTTCGGCTCGATCGTCGCCCTGGTCGGCGGGCTGGTCACCACGCTGGGCGCCGACGCCGGCGGCATCGAGCCGAAGCCGGTCTGGACCTGGCGGCTGCCCTGGTGGGTGGAGTGGATCCTGCTGGTCGTGCTGTTCGTGATCGTGCTGCTGCTCGTCGCGGCGGTGCTGACGAGCGGCGGGCAGGGCGGGGTCGTGAACCCCTACGCCGGCGTCGTGTTCCTGTCGCTGCTGGCGGCCCTGGGCGGCGCGTTCGCCGCGCTCAACGCCTCGGGTCTCCTGACCTGGGTCTCGGCGGTGTCCGAGCGGCACCGGACGTTCAGCGTGATCGTGCTGCTGATCGTGGCCCTGCTGCTGCCGCTGACCAGCGCGGGCACCGAGTACTGGATGACGGTGGCGTCGAACATCGGCGTCTACGCGGCGACGGCGATCGGGCTCAACATCGTGGTCGGCCTCGCCGGCCTGCTCGACCTCGGGTACGTCGCGTTCCTGGGCATCGGCGCCTTCGTGGCGGCGAACCTGTCCGGGGCGGCCGCCTCGCAGATCGGCATCCACCTGCCGTTCGTGCTGGTCATGATCATCTCGGCCGTGGTGGCCGGGTTGTTCGGCGCGATCGTCGGCTCGCCCACCCTGCGGGTGCGCGGCGACTACCTGGCGATCGTCACGCTGGCCTTCGGTGAGATCTTCGTGCGCAGCGCGCAGAACAACATCGGCGGGCTGACCGGCGGCGCCAACGCCATCCCGAACATCCCGGCGGTGGCCGTCGGCGACTTCCGGTTCTCCGACTCGATCACGGTCGGGGGCCTGCGGCTGCCGTCGGGCGTCCTGTACTACGTCCTCATCGTGCTGCTGGTCGCGGCCGTGATGCTCGTGTTCGCGCACCTCAAGAACTCCCGGCTCGGCCGGGCGTGGATCGCGATCCGCGAGGACGAGGACGCGGCCGCCGCCATGGGCATCCGGACCGGACCGATCAAGATCCTGGCCTTCCTCATCGGCGCGATGCTCGCCGGCCTGGCGGGCGCGTTCTTCGCACACAAGACGGCCGTCGTCGCCTACGACTCCTTCCGCTTCCTGGAGTCGGTCACCCTGCTCGCCGCGGTCATCCTCGGCGGCATGGGCACGATCCCCGGCGCCGTGCTCGGCGCCTCGATCCTGTTCGTGCTGCCGGAGAAGCTGCGCGAGTTCTCCGACTACCGGCTGCTGCTGTTCGGCCTGGCCCTGGTGCTGATCATGCGGTTCCGGCCGCAGGGCATCGTGCCGGACCGGCACCGCAAGGCGGAGCTGACCGACCCCGACGTCGAGGACGTCGCCAAGGAGGGCCCCGGGCCCCTTCCGACGAGGGTGGAGCCGTGAGCGAGAACCCCCTGAGCACCGCCGGTGCCGCCGACGGTCCTGCCGCCGGCGCTACCGCCGCCGGCGCCGCGGCCGCCGAGCCGGTGGTGGAGGCGGAGGCCCCTCCCGAGGAGGTCACCGCCGAGCTCGCCGAGGACATGCACATCGCCACCGGCACCCGGGAGCCGATCCTGGTGTCCTCCGGCGTGACCATGCAGTTCGGCGGCCTACGGGCCCTGAGCGACGTGAACCTCTCCCTGCACGAGAGCGAGATCATCGGCCTGATCGGGCCCAACGGGGCGGGGAAGACGACCTTCTTCAACTGCCTCACCGGGCTGTACACGCCGACGTCGGGCCAGGTCACGCTGCGCGGCCGGCCGATGCCGCAGGACCCGGCCCGGGTCACCGAGGCCGGCGTGGCCCGGACGTTCCAGAACATCCGGCTCTTCCCGTCCATGACGGCCACGGAGAACGTCCTGGTCGGCCGGCACGTGCGGATGAAGCAGGGGCCGATCTCCTCGCTGCTGCACGGGCCGCGGTTCCGGCGCAGCGAGGCCGAGGCGGCGGAGCGGGCGGAGAAGCTGCTCGCGTTCGTGGGGCTGACCCGGTTCGCGGACGAGCTGGCCCGCAACCTGCCCTACGGCGACCAGCGGCGGCTCGAGATCGCCCGCGCGCTCGCCACGGACCCGTCGGTGCTGCTGCTCGACGAGCCCACGGCGGGCATGAACGCGCAGGAGACCGAGGCGACCCGGCAGCTGATCTTCGCGATCCGCGACCTGGGCGTGTCGGTGGTCGTGATCGAGCACGACACCAAGTTCATCTTCACGCTGTGCGACCGGGTGCTGGTGCTGGTCCAGGGCGAGCTGCTGGTCGAGGGCTCGCCGGACGAGGTGCGCGGCGACCCCCGGGTCGTGGAGGCCTACCTGGGCGCCCCGCCCGAGGAGGTCGAGGCGCAGCTGTCGACCGGTGCCCCCACGGACGGGGCGGGCAGCGGAACGGGCGGCGAGGCCGGCACCGCTGCGGGCACGGCCCCGGGCACGGCAGAGGGGAAGTCCGAGTAATGGCGTTCCTGTCCGTCCGCGACCTCGTGGTCGCCTACGGCGCCATCCAGGCCGTGCGCGGCGTGACGTTCGACGTCGAGCAGGGCCAGATCGTGTCCCTGATCGGCTCGAACGGCGCCGGCAAGACGACCACGCTGCGCACCCTCTCCGGGCTGCTCCGGCCCGTCTCCGGGACGATCGAGTTCGACGGCAAGCCCATCCAGAAGATGCCGGCGCACGAGATCCTGTCCCGCGGCGTCGCGCACAGCCCGGAGGGCCGGCGGCTCTTCGCCCGCATGTCGGTCGAGGAGAACCTGCGGCTCGGCGCCTACACCCGCAAGGACGAGGCCGGCATCGCGCAGGACATGCAGCGGGTGTTCGACCTGTTCCCGGTGCTGGGGGAGCGGCGCACCAACAAGGCGGGCCTGTTCTCCGGCGGCGAGCAGCAGATGCTGGCGATCGGCCGGGCGCTGATGTCCCGGCCGAAGCTGCTCATGCTGGACGAGCCGTCCATGGGGCTGTCGCCGATCATGACGCAGCGGATCTTCGACACCGTCCGGGAACTGCGCGACGAGGGCACCACGGTGCTCCTGGTCGAGCAGAACGCGCTGGCGGCGCTCGCGTTGTCGGACAAGGCCTACGTGATCGACCTGGGCCGCACCACGCTGTCCGGCACGGGGGCCGAGCTCCTGGCCGACCCGCGGGTGCAGGAGGCCTACCTCGGGGAGAACGTCGGCACCTGACCGGCCCCGACGGCTGTTGCACGAACGGCGCTCTCGCTCACTAGATGTGAGCGAGAGCGCCGTTCGCCGTGTCAGACGCGGGGTTCGGTGTCCCGGTGCAGACAGGTGAGCTTCGCGGTGCACGTGCGCCGGCCCTGCTCGTCCGTCAGCACGATCTCGTGGGTCGAGGTGCTCCGGCCGACGTGGAGGGGCCGTGCCACGCCCGTCACGTACCCCTCGGTGGCCGCCCGGTGGTGCGTGCACGCCAGCTCGAGCCCGACCGGGAAGCGCTCCGGGAGGGCGTGCATCGCCGCCAGCACCGAGCCCAGCGTCTCGGCCAGCACCCCGCTCGCCCCGCCGTGCAGCAGGCCGTAGGGCTGCCGGTTGCCCTCGACCGGCATCCGGCCGCGCACCTCCTCCAGCGACGCGGAGAGGATCTCGATCCCCATCCGGTCGTTCAGCTGGCCCGCCTTCGTGGGGCCGTGCAGGGAGGGGAGCTGGGAGGCGTCGATCGGCACCGTCGGACCCTAACCCGTGCGCCTCGACCAGCTGAGGGGGCAGGAGGCACACGACGGGGAGCCCGGGCCTCGGGCCCTGATCACCGTTCGTGGACGGGGACGGTCGAGATTCGACTGCATGCGTCCACGAAAGATGATCAATGCCTGGTCGTCCGGCCTCCCTTCGACGACGCCGCCCGGATCCGGACCGCCTCGACCCGGGGCGGCGGGGCGCCGTCGTCTCCGACCGTCTGTGGCGAGGCGGGGGCCTGGTGGACGGCGCACGACGCATCGCTGCCCGCTGCGCGTCCAGCCCGGTGCGGCCTCGCGCCCGGGCTGACCTGGCCTTCACGCCCAGACGAGATCGGCGCCGGCGCGCTCGGCCACGGCCTTCCGGGTCGCGGCGGGGAGCGGGCCGAAGGCGCGCACGGTGACCGGGCCGCAGTCCGTGCGCTCCCACACCCCGGCCACCCGCCCGTCGACGACGAGGACCGGCGAGATCCATCCGGCGGTGCGGCTGACCTCGCGTTCCCGGCCCTCCGGGACCGCCCGTTCGCGATGGCTGCGCGGCGCGATCACCCACGGGTCGAAGCCGGGGAGCAGGAAGGGGCCGTCGCCGGGGTGCTCCCCGGCGGCCGGCACGGCGGCCAGCTCGTCGGCGTCCTCCGCCCGGACCACGAACCCGGGCTCGCCCTCCACCTCGACCGGGAGGACCGGGGCCGCCTTGATCCAGCGCTTCGCCGGCGCGGGCTGCTCGCCCCACCAGCGCGCGACGTCCGCCGCGGTCGCGGGGCCGTTGGCGGCGAGGAAGCGGAGCAGGACCGCCTCGTTCGCCTCGGCGGCCGGCCACTCGTCGAGCGGGCGGCCGAGCCAGCCGGCGGGGGAGACGAAGGTGCCGTCCGGGCCCGAGCAGAGCAGCCCGCGGGCGGCCGCCGGCTTGAGCAGCGCGCCCCAGCTCACGGCCATCGGCCCGGCCACCTCCGGCCGGCCGAGGTCCGCGCACACCCGCTCGACGAGCTCCGCGCGGACGACCGGCTCCGCGCCCAGCACCCGGCCGATCGCCGCCGTGATCGCGTGCAGCGTCTCGCCGGACACGCCGTGCTCGCGCTCCCACGAGGGCGGGAAGCGGCGCCGGGACTCGCGGTCGGTCAGCGCGGCGGTCCACAGCCCCAGCTCGTCGGCGGGCAGGAGGTGCAGCGTGCCGCGCATGGCCCAGGTCCGGACCAGGGTCCGGTCGGTCCAGAGCGGCCCGTCGAGGGCCGAGCCGCCGCCGGCCCCGCCGCGCACCGCCGCGATCGCCACGCTGCTCGACGCGACCTGCGCGTGGATCCCGGTCAGCCGCCGGGCGATCTCGACGGGGTCGGGCTCGGGCCGGGTCAGCAGCTGCCGCCCGGCCCGCCAGCGCGTGACCTGGCGCCACGTGACCCGCACGGCGGTCATGCCGGCCGGTGGGTCACGAAGATCGCGGTGCCCGGGAAGAGCTCGCCCCGCAGCGGCGACCACTGCCCCCACACCCGGTCGAACCCGTCGGGCCACTCCGGCTCGACGAGGTCGTCGAGCACCAGCCCGGCCGCGACGACGTCGCGCACCCGGTCGCCGAGCGTCCGGTGGTGCTCCACGTACGTCGCCCGGCCCTCGCCGTCGACCTCCAGGTACGGGGTCCGGTCGAAGTACGACTGGGTCACGGTCAGCCCGTCCGGCCCGGGGTCGTCGGAGAACATCCAGCGCATGGGGTGGTTGACCGCGAACACCCAGCGCCCGCCCGGCCGCAGCACCCGGTGCACCTCGCGCATGACCTGCACCGGCTCGGCGACGAACGGCACCGCGCCGAAGGCCGAGCAGGCGAGGTCGAAGGAGCCGTCGGCGAAGGGCAGGTGCTCGGCGCCGGCCTGGACGAGCGGCACGTCGATCCCGGTGCGGGCGTTGAGCGCGGCGGCGGCCCGGAGCATGCCACGGGACAGGTCCAGCGCCACGGGGTTCGCTCCCTGCGCCCGCAGCCAGCGCGAGCACGGCGCCGAGCCGCACCCGACCTCCAGCACCCGGCGGCCGGCGACCTCCCCGAGCAGGCCGGCCTCCGCCTCGTGCAGGCCCTCGGGGCACCACACGAACTCGGCCTCGCCGATGTCCGCGCCGTGCTCGGCGAGGTAGTCCGCGGCGTCGGCGTCCCACCAGGCGCGGCTGGCCCGTTCGGACTCCGCGGCACCCACCGCGCGCCGCGCGATCCCGGCCGTGCCGAGGACCTCCTCGGCGCTCATCGCCGGCCCCGGCGGGCCGCCGGCGCGTTCATGATCGATCCACCCGACACGTGCAGCTCACGCCCCGGATCGTCCCAGTTCCGCACCGGGGACCCGCATTGCCCCGCTGATCGGGTGCCGCGTAGCATGGTCCGTACCCGTGGTCAACGTGTGCGGTACCGACTCGAGCTGGTGCGCGAGGGGGTCCGGCGCGGACGTGGCCCGGGGAATCGACGATCGAAGGTGACTGTTCCACGCATCATCCAGTCACGGCTACATCCACGACCGGCCGCCCGTGACGCGGCCACTACCGAAGACATCCACCGGAGCACCCCACTACATGTCCACCGACACCACCGCCGCCCCGACCACGCCGCAGGTCGCCGTCAACGACATCGGGTCGGAGGAGGACTTCCTCGCCGCCATCGACCAGACGATCAAGTACTTCAACGATGGCGACATCGTCGAGGGCACCATCGTCAAGGTCGACCGTGACGAGGTCCTGCTCGACATCGGCTACAAGACCGAGGGCGTCATCCCCTCGCGGGAGCTGTCGATCAAGCACGACGTCGACCCCGCCGAGGTCGTCGAGGTCGGCGAGTTCGTCGAGGCCCTCGTCCTCCAGAAGGAGGACAAGGAGGGCCGGCTGATCCTGTCCAAGAAGCGCGCCCAGTACGAGCGCGCCTGGGGCACGATCGAGGCCCTCAAGGAGGCCGACGAGCCGGTCGAGGGCACCGTCATCGAGGTCGTCAAGGGCGGCCTGATCCTGGACATCGGGCTCCGCGGCTTCCTGCCGGCCTCGCTGGTCGAGATGCGCCGCGTGCGCGACCTCCAGCCGTACGTCGGCCGCAAGATCGAGGCCAAGATCATCGAGCTGGACAAGAACCGCAACAACGTGGTCCTGTCCCGCCGCGCCTGGCTGGAGCAGACCCAGTCCGAGGTCCGCAGCGAGTTCCTCAACCAGCTGGCCCGTGGCCAGGTGCGCAAGGGCGTCGTCTCCTCGGTGGTCAACTTCGGCGCGTTCGTCGACCTCGGCGGCGTCGACGGCCTGGTGCACGTCTCCGAGCTGTCCTGGAAGCACATCGACCACCCGTCCGAGGTCGTCGAGGTGGGCCAGGAGGTCACGGTCGAGGTCCTCGACGTCGACCTGGACCGCGAGCGGGTCTCGCTGTCGCTCAAGGCGACGCAGGAGGACCCGTGGCGCCTGTACGCCCGGACCCACGCGATCGGCCAGATCGTCCCCGGCAAGGTCACCAAGCTGGTGCCGTTCGGCGCGTTCGTCCGCGTCGAGGAGGGCATCGAGGGCCTGGTCCACATCTCCGAGCTGGCCGAGCGCCACGTGGAGATCCCGGAGCAGGTCGTCCAGGTGGGCGACGACGCGATGGTCAAGGTGATCGACATCGACCTCGACCGGCGCCGCATCTCGCTCTCGCTGAAGCAGGCCAACGAGGGCATGACGGTCGACACCGAGTTCGACCCCACCCGCTACGGCATGGCGGCGGAGTACGACGACCAGGGGAACTACATCTACCCCGAGGGCTTCGACGTCGAGACCGGCGAGTGGAAGGAAGGCTACGAGGAGGCCCGGGCGGCCTGGGAGAAGCAGTACGCCGAGGCCCACGAGCGCTACGAGCAGCACATGACGCAGATCCGCAAGGCCGCCGAGGCCGAGGAGGAGGCCGGCGCCGACACCGGTGCCGCCAACTACTCCTCCGGCGGCGGGCCCTCGCAGGAGGCGCAGAGCGGCGGGTCGCTGGCCAGCGACGAGCAGCTCGCGGCCCTGCGGGAGAAGCTCTCCGGCGGTGCGTGATCCCGGCCTGAGCGCCTGAGGCACGGCTCGACGAACGGCCCCGGTCCCCTGGACCGGGGCCGTTCGGCGTCTCCGGGTACTCCCACGGGTGACGCCGGGATCACGATCGGGCTGCGTTCCGTGACGGGCCGGGCGCGCCACGTGTAACGATCTTGGATCCGGCCTAGGTTCGATCTCATGCGTTCCGGGGGGCGTTTCGTGGCGGTGCTCGCCCTCGGGTTGGGCGTGCTGACCGGCTGTTCGACCGCCACCGGCGAGGAGGCCCTGCCGGTCCCGACCTTCACCGAGTCGGCGGCGGCCGGGTCGGGTTCGTCCCCGACGAAGATCGCCCTTCCGGAGGACTGCGGCACGCTGCTCGCGCCGGACGACCTGGGGGCCCTCTTCGCCCGCCCCATCGGGTCCACGGCGCTGCGCACCATCCGCGGGGTCCCGGAGCCGTCGGTCGGCCGGACCGAGCGCATCGGCTGCCGGTACTCCGCCAGCGGCCCGGGCGGCGGGAACACGTTGCTGGACATCAACATCGGGCGCTACACGGACGCCGCGGCCGCCAAGCGGCAGTGGCAGCTCAACACCAACGCCGAGCGGTCGGACGGGCAGTCGCGCGACCTGTCGATCGGGGCCGCGCCGGCCGTCGCGGTCGAGCGGGGCACGGAGACGGTGCTCGCCGTCGTCTACGGGGTGGACACCCTGACCTTCGTGCTGCCGGCCGCCGCGCGGGCCCCGGGTGCGCCGGTCGACCGGCTCGTCGACCTCGCGCTGCGCGTCCTGCCCAAGGACGGCGCCACCCAGCCGGCCCCGCCGGAGACGAGCACGCCGCCGGCCCCGGCCGTCGCACCCTCCACCACCACCGCGCCGACCTCCGTGGCCCCGGTCGCCGCCGCCGGTACGGTCACCCCGTGCTGCAGATCGGGCTGACGGGCGGGATCGGGGCGGGCAAGTCGACGGTCTCGCGGCGGCTGGTGGAGCTGGGTGCGGTCCTGGTCGACGCCGACCTCATCGCGCGCGAGGTGGTCGCGAAGGGGTCGGAGGGGCTCGAGCGCGTCGCCGAGGCGTTCGGCCCCGAGGTCGTGGGACCGGACGGTGAGATGGACCGGCCGCGGGTCGCCTCGATCGTCTTCGGCGACGACGCCAAGCTCGCCGTGCTGAACGGCATCACCCACCCCCTGATCGCCCGCCGGCAGGCCGAGCTGGTCGCGGCCGCCGGGCCGGGGGCCGTCGTGGTGCACGACGCCGCGCTCCTGGTCGAGATGGGCAACGCGACCCGGTTCCCGCTGGTCGTGGTCGTGCACACGGACGCCGAGCTGCGCGTGCGTCGGCTCGTGGAGAGCCGCGGGATGACCGAGGAGGACGCCCGGGCACGGATCGCCACGCAGTCGTCGGACGCCGAGCGGCTCGCGGTCGCCGACGCGGTGCTGGACAACGACGGCTCCGAGGAGGAGCTGCGCGCCCGGGTCGACCGGCTCTGGCACGAGCGCCTGGTGCCCTTCGAGGAGAACGTGCGGCTCGGGCGGGCGGTCCGCGGGGGCACCCCCGTCCTCGTCGAGCCGCAGCCGGGCTGGGCCGACCGGGGGGCGCGGCTGGCCGCCCGGGTCGCCCGGGTGGCGGGGGAGCGCGGCCTGGGCGTGGAGCACATCGGGTCGACCGCCGTGCCCGGGCTGCCCGCCAAGGACATCACGGACCTGCAGCTCGCGGTCACCTCGCTCGACGACGCCGACGCGCTCGACGAGCCGCTCCGCGCGATCGCGCTGATCCGGCTCCCGGAGATCACCCGGGACAACCCGAAGCCTGCCGACCCCGAACCCGATCACTGGCGGAAGCGGTACTACGCCGGCGCCGACCCGGAGCAGCGGGTGCATCTGCACGTGCGGGTCCGGGACTCTCCCGGGTGGCGCCTCGCGCTGCTGTTCCGGGACTGGCTGCGGGCCGACGACGCGGCGCGCGAGGAGTACCTGCAGGTCAAGCGGGCGGCGGCGGCCGAGTGCGCCGGCGACCCGGACGCGTCGCGGTACGTCGAGCGCAAGGAACCGTGGTTCGACGCGGCGGCGTCGCGTGCCGAGCGGTGGGCCGCGTCGTCCGGATGGTCGCCGCCGTACTAGGCTGATCGGGCGTAAATCGGGCGGGGGTTCGCTGTAACGGGGGACAGAGTCCGCGCGATACGCGATCAGGACCGCGAGGGCGGGTGACGCTGCGCGCGGTCGAGCGCACGTGCAGTGACGGCAGGCCCGGGCGACGAAGGGGCGGAGGGTGAGCGCACAGGTCGACCAGGAGCCCGCTCCGGCCGGTCCGGAGGGCGCGGCGGAGAGCGCGGGCGCCAGTACCGCCGCGGACGGCTCCGTCGTCGAGCGTGATCTCGCCCAGGCCGCGCCGAGCGGGCTGCGCGCGGACTTCGGCGCGCATCTCGAGGCCCACTACCCGCGGCTCGTCGGTCAGCTGTTCGCCATCACCCTGGACGCCGGGACCGCCCACGACCTGGTGCAGGACGCCTACTCGCGCGCCTGGCGGCGCTGGTCGGAGATCCGCGAGGGGGACGCGGAGGCGTGGGTGCGCCGGGTGGCGGTGCGCTCCTCGGCGAGCACCTGGCGGCGGCTGGCCGCGCGGCTCGGGCTGCGCGGCGCCCCGGTGCAGGAGCAGGCGGGCCTCGACCCGCGCACCGCGGCCGTGCTGCGCACCCTCGCCCGGGTCCCGGTCGACGAGCGCCGCACCGCGGTGCTGGTGCACATGGCCGGGATGAGCGTGCGGGAGGTCGCGGCCCTGGAGCGGGTCGCGCCGGGCACGGTGCAGGCACGGCTCAACCGGGTCGGGAGCCTGCTCGAGGAGGGCCTCGCCGGGCTGGGGGCCGTCCCGCTGCTGCCGCCGGATCCGGCGGACTCCGTTCCGTCGCCGGAGTACGCGGCCCCCGTGTCCGGGCCGGTGCCCGACGACGGCGCCGCGCTGCGCGGGGCGGGATCGGACGCGCGCGAGTTCGAGCGCGCGGAGTGGGCCACGGGGTCCGACGGCGACCCGGACGCCGGAGCGATCACGCGCACCGACGACAGCGCCGACGACAGCACCGACGACAGCACCGACGACAGCGCCGACGACAGCGCCGACGACAGCGCCGACGACAGCGCCGACGCCAGGGCGGACGAGGGCCGCACGAGCGACAGCACGGGCACCCGCACGGACCCGAGCACGAGCAGCAGCAGGCAGGACGGCACGGACGAGGAGGAGGCCCGGTGACCAACCCGGTGCAGTACGCCCGGTCGGAGGGGCGCGGCGCGGACGAGCTCCGCCGGCTGGACGACGAGCTGGCCGCGGGCGTCACCCTGCCCGCGATCGAGGACGTGATCCGGCGGGCCGGTGCGGCCAACCGGGCCAGCGGCGCCGCCGCGGCCGCCGTGCTGACCGTGGGTGCCCTCGGCGGGGTCACCGCCATCGGGACCGCGGCCGCCCAGCCCGCGCCCGTCGTCGTCGCCCCGGTCGCCCAGGTGCCCACCACGACGCCGCCGCCCGTGACCACCACCACGGTGGCCCCGGCCCCCGTGGTCGCACCCCAGGCCGTCGCGGAGCCGGACCCGACCACGACGACGAAGCGCGCGACCACGCCGCGCACCCGCACCACCACGCCGCAGCCGGTCGCCCCCGCCCCGGCCCCGTCGGTGGTCGTGGTCCCGCCGCCGGTCACCACCACGACGACCACGCCGAAGCCGACCACGACGACTCCGAGGCCGACGACGACCAGGCCGACGCGCGAGGGCGACCCGGACCCCACGGAGACGGCCACGGCGGCCCCGACGTCGACGACGAGCACGACCACGCGCACGACCACCACGTCGCCCACCTCGACGACGACCGCCGAGCAGCAGGGCCTGCTGGCCGCCCTGATCGCCTGACCTCGCGCCGCCCGGACCCGCGCGCCGCCCGACGCCGCCCCGCCCGACCCCGGGCCCGCGGCGTCGCCGGGCGGCGGCGGGCCCCGGTCAGCCCGCGGGCCGGACCGCCTCGTCCGGCCCCTGCCAGGTGAGGGCGATGCCGTGCTCGGCGAGCCAGGCGTCGAGGTCGTGGCCGTGCGCGGCCAGCGCGGCCACCGTCTCGTGGCACCGGTGCAGCGCCCACTGCGCGGTCGCGGTGTCGATCAGCCCGGCCGCGACGGCCTCGACGAACTCGTCGACGTCGAGCACCTCGGTCGACCGGCCCCGCCGGACGACGAGGTCGAGGTAGAGGTCCGTGGTCCGCCACGTGGTCTCGCCCGGCTCGATCCGGGCGACGTCGAGGTAGAAGTCCTGGTCCCGCTCGTGCCCCGGGTTCCACCGCCAGTCGGTGACCACGAGCCCCAGCCCGGGCAGCAGCCACGACTCGATCCAGTACGCCGACGCCCGGCCCACGACCTCGCGGCTCATGTAGAGGCCGAAGGGGGTGCGGCGGTACTCCGCCACCGCCCGGCGGAAGCCCTTGTTGTCGACGTTGACGGCGGCGGGCACGTCGAAGGTCTGGATCTTCGGCGGGTGCACGCCGCCGATCCTGCCCGACGAACGGTCCCCGCGGGGGGTTCGGCGGCGGGAAACTGTCGGGGGTCGCTCGTACCCTGGGACCGTGGCATTCGCGACAGAGGTTCCCGGCAGCGCACGCGAGGGCGGCGAGGCGGAGGTCCCGCTCGCGCACTCGGAGTACCGCCCCGTGGGCGAGATCGAGCGCACCGGCGGGCACTTCGAGGTCGTCAGCGAGTACGAGCCCGCGGGCGACCAGCCGGCGGCGATCGACGAGCTGGAGAAGCGGCTCAAGCGCGGCGAGCAGGACGTGGTGCTGCTCGGCGCCACCGGTACCGGCAAGTCGGCCACCACGGCGTGGCTCATCGAGCGGGTGCAGCGGCCCACCCTGGTGATGGCCCCGAACAAGACGCTCGCGGCGCAGCTGGCCAACGAGCTGCGGGAGATGCTCCCGAACAACGCGGTCGAGTACTTCGTCTCGTACTACGACTACTACCAGCCCGAGGCGTACATCGCGCAGACGGACACGTACATCGAGAAGGACTCCTCGATCAACGACGACGTGGAGCGCCTGCGGCACTCCGCCACGCAGAACCTGTTGTCGCGCAGGGACGTCGTGGTCGTCGCGTCGGTGTCCTGCATCTACGGCCTGGGCACCCCGCAGTCGTACCTCGACCGCTCGGTGAAGCTCGACGTCGGCGGCGAGATCGACCGGGACGCGTTCCTGCGCCTGCTGGTCGACGTGCAGTACACGCGCAACGACCTGAGCTTCGCCCGCGGCACCTTCCGGGTGCGCGGCGACACCGTGGAGATCATCCCGGCGTACGAGGAGCTCGCGATCCGGATCGAGTTCTTCGGGGACGAGATCGAGGCGCTCTACTACCTGCACCCGCTGACCGGGGACGTGGTCAAGCAGGTCGACACCGTGCGGATCTTCCCGGCCACGCACTACGTCGCCGGGCCCGAGCGGATGGAGCGCGCGGTCCGGGACATCGAGAAGGAGCTGGAGGAGCGGCTCGCCGAGCTGGAGAACCAGGGCAAGCTGCTCGAGGCCCAGCGGCTGCGCATGCGCACCCAGTACGACCTGGAGATGATCCGCCAGGTCGGGTTCTGCTCCGGCATCGAGAACTACTCGCGGCACATCGACGGTCGCGGCCCGGGCACCGCACCGGCCACCCTGATCGACTACTTCCCGGACGACTTCCTGCTGGTCATCGACGAGTCGCACGTCACCGTGCCGCAGATCGGCGGCATGTACGAGGGCGACATGTCCCGCAAGCGGAACCTGGTGGAGTTCGGTTTCCGGCTGCCGTCGGCGGTCGACAACCGTCCGCTGACGTGGGAGGAGTTCGCGGACCGGATCGGGCAGACGGTCTACCTGTCGGCCACCCCGGGCCCGTACGAGCTGTCCCGCACCGGCGGCGAGTTCGTCGAGCAGGTCATCCGCCCGACGGGCCTGGTCGACCCCGAGATCGTCGTGAAGCCCACCAAGGGCCAGATCGACGACCTGGTGGGCGAGATCCGCGAGCGCGCCGAGCGGGACGAGCGGGTCCTGGTCACCACGCTGACCAAGAAGATGGCCGAGGACCTCACCGACTACCTGCTCGAGCTGGGCATCCGGGTGCGGTACCTGCACTCGGAGGTCGACACGCTCCGCCGGGTCGAGCTGCTCCGCCAGCTCCGGCTCGGGGAGTACGACGTGCTGGTCGGCATCAACCTGCTCCGCGAGGGCCTGGACCTGCCCGAGGTGTCGCTCGTCGCGATCCTCGACGCGGACAAGGAGGGCTTCCTCCGCTCCGGCACCTCGCTGATCCAGACGATCGGCCGCGCGGCACGTAACGTGTCCGGGCAGGTGCACATGTACGCGGACACGGTCACCGAGTCGATGCAGCACGCGATCGACGAGACCGAACGCCGCCGGGCCAAGCAGATCGCCTACAACAAGGAGAAGGGGATCGACCCGCAGCCGCTGCGGAAGAAGATCGCCGACATCCTGGACCAGGTCTACCGCGAGGCGGAGGACTCCGAGGTGCCCGTCGGCGGGTCCGGGCGCAACGCCTCCCGCGGCAAGCGCGCGGCGGGGGAGCCGGGCCGCACGTCCGGGGGCAGCTCGGGGATCGTCGCGGGCCGCGACACGACGGCGATGCCGCGCGCGGAGCTGGCGGACCTCATCCAGCAGATGAACGACCAGATGCTGGCCGCGGCCCGGGACCTGCAGTTCGAGCTGGCCGCCCGGCTGCGGGACGAGATCCAGGACCTGAAGAAGGAGCTGCGGGGGATGGACGCGGCCGGGATCAGCTGAGCCGCGGCGCGGTGCGGCCGGTCCCGGCGGGTCCCGACGGCGGGGGCGTGCCTCGGAGATCCGGCGCGTTGCCGGGGCGATCCGGCGCGTTGCTACGGTGGGCGCCGTTTCGACGCACGAGCCGGAGGACCGCGTGACCCTCTCCCACACCCACCCTGGCGCCGCCGGGAAGTTGGGCGAGGTGGTCCGGCGGATCCGGCCGCGTGTGGCGTCGCCGCGCACCCTGAAGCTGAGCCTGCCGCTGCTGGCGATCTCCGTCGCGGGCATGCTCGTGCACACGCACGGCTACCACATCGACCTCGAGGTGTACCGGCTCGGCGTGCGCACCTGGCTCGAGGGCGGCGACATGTACGGCCCGCTGCCGCCCACGATCTCCGGGCTGGCGCTGCCGTTCATCTACCCGGTGTTCGCGGCGATGGTGCTCACCCCGCTGGCGCTGCTGCCGTGGACGCCGGCGTGGGTGCTGCTCTTCGCGCTCTCACTGGCCTCGCTCGCGGTCACGCTCTACCTCGCGGCGCTGCGGGCCTGGCCCGCCGGCGGCCGGAGCGGGGCGGTGTCCGTCGCCTTCCTGGCGCTGCCGGTGCTGCTGTGGATCGAGCCGGTGCTCGAGACGTTCGAGTTCGGGCAGGTCAACCTCGTCCTCATGGCGCTGGTGGCGATCGACTGCCTGGCCCCGCGCACCCGCTGGCCGCGCGGGCTGCTCGTCGGGCTGGCCGCGGCGATCAAGCTGACCCCGGCCGCGTTCGTGCTGTTCTTCCTCCTGCGCCGGGACCTACGGGCCGCCGTGGTCACGGTCGTCACCGCCGCGGCCGCGACCGCGCTCGGCTTCCTGGTCGACGCCCACTCGTCGGCCGCCTACTGGTTCGGCGGCCCGGCGGCCGGCGTCAGCGGCTCGGTGTTCTACACGAACGAGACGATCCAGGCGGTGGTGGCGCGGTGGGGGGTCGACGGCCCGCTGCTGACCGGGATCTGGGTCGTCGTCTCCGTGGTCCTGCTGGTCCTGCTGGTCCCGACCGTCCGGCGGGCCGACCCGGCGATCGCGCTGTCCGCCATGGCCGCGTTCATGCTCCTGGTGTCGCCGACCTCCTGGTCGCACCACTGGGTGTGGATCGCGCCGGCGGTCGTCGCGGTGGGCGCGCACGCCGCCCGGACCCGGCGCACCGGCTGGATCGCCGTCGAGCTGGTGCTGCTGGTCGCGTTCTTCGTCGCGCCCTTCCGCTGGCTGCCCGGCAACAACCAGGTCGAGCTGGGGTGGAACGCCGCACAGCAGGTCGTCGGGGCCACGTACGTGATCGTCGCGATCGCGCTGCTGGCCGTCGCCTGGCGGTACTACTCGCGGCGGCCCGCCGAGGTCGACCGGGCGTGAACCACGACGAGATCGCCGCCTACGCCCTGGGCAAGCCCGGCGCGGAGCCCGACGAGCCGTGGGAGGGCGATCTCGTGGCCAAGGTCGGCGGCAAGATCTTCGCGTTCCTGGGCGGCGAGGGCGTCGGGCTGAAGTGCGGGCGGGACGCGGACGAGGCCGCGGAGCTGCGGGAGCGCTACCCGGGGGCGGTCACGGTGTCGCCGTACATCGGCCGCTACGGCTGGAACGTCGTCCCCCTCGACGGCACGGTGCCGGACGAGGAGCTCCGCGAGCTGGTCGACGAGTCGTACGAGGCCGTCGTCGCCAGGCTGCCGAAGAGCAAGCGCCCCTAGGGGTTCCCCGCGCCGGTCGTCTCGGCGATCGTCGCGTGGAGCGCGTCGACCACCGTGCGCACGGCCGACCGCTCGGCCACGCTCTCCCGCATCACGACCTCGATCAGCCGGGCGGCCCGGACCCCGGCGAGCGGGCGGCGCAGGAACCGCCGGCCGCCCCGGTCGTCGGTCGACCAGCGGGGCAGCAGGGCAACGCCGACCCCGGCGGCGACCAGCTCCTCGGTCACCGCGAAGTCGTTGATCCGCTGCACGACCCGCGGCCGGGTGCCGGTACGGGTGGTGAGCGAGCGCAGCACGTCGTCGACCGGCCAGCCGACGTTGACGCTGATCCACGGCTCGCCGGCCAGCTGGTCGAGTCGGAGCCGGCGGTGCCGGCCGAGCGGGTGCCCGGGCGGCAGCACGACGTCGAGGGGCTCCCGGACCAGCGGCACCACGCGGTGCCGCCCGCTCGCGAGCGGATCGGCGTGCTCGTCCCGGTGGGCGACGACGAGATCGTGGTCAGCGGCGAGGACGGGCACCTCGGGCGGGGTCATGTCGACGTCGCGGACCTGCAGGTCGATACCGGTGCCCGCGACCCGGCGCAGCAGCCCGGCCAGCATCATCCGGGCGCCGGAGGGGAACACGGCCATCCGCACCCCGCCGTGCGGCGTGGTGCGCAGCGCCTGGACCGTCGCCTCGGCCCGGGCGAGCGCGGCGAGGACGTGCTCGGCCTCGGCGACGAGGGCCTGCCCGGCCGCGGTGAGTCGCAGGCCTCGACCCTCGGGCTCGGTCAGCGGGACGCCGACCTCGTCCGCCAGCGCCTTGAGCTGCTGCGAGATGGCCGACGGGGTGAAGCGCAGGGCCCGGGCCACGGCGGTGACCGAGCCGCGGTCGGCGAGCTCGCGGAGCACCCGGAGGCGCTGCACGTCCATGAAGCCACGCTACACGATCTCTTCAGAACATATCGCTGGTCTTCCAGGTCACCGGACCGCAGGCTGGGAACCGTGACCGCCCGCCACCGCCTGCTCGCCGTCCTCGTCGCCGCTCTGTGGGGCGGGAACTTCCTGGCCATCCACGTCGGTCTCGACCATTTCCCGCCGCTGTTCCTGGCGGGCCTGCGGATGCTGGTCATCGCGGTCCCGGCGCTGCTGTTCGTGCCGCGCCCGCAGGTCCCGCTGCGCTGGCTGTTCGGCTACGGGCTCGGCTTCGGGACCGTGCAGTTCCTCTTCCTGTTCGTGGCGATGGACGTCGGCATGCCCACGGGGCTCGCATCGCTGGTCCTGCAGGCCTCGGCGCCGTTCACGGTGCTGCTCGGGGCGCTGTTCCTGCGGGAGCGGCTCTCGGTGCGGCAGGCGGTCGGGATCGGTCTGGCGGTGCTCGGGCTGGCGGCGATCGCGGTCTCCCGCGCCCAGGCCGCCGCCCTGGTCCCGGTCCTGCTGACCCTGTGCGGGGCGCTGGGCTGGGCCTTCGGCAACCTCTGCAGCCGGCTCGCGGCGCCGCCCAGGCCGATGCACCTGACCCTGTGGATGTGCGTGGTCCCGCCGATCCCGCTGTTCGCGGCGTCGATGCTGACGGAGGGGCCGGGGGCGGGCTGGTCGGCGCTGGGCGCGGCCTTCTCGGTCGAGGGCCTGCCCGGCCTCGCCGCCCTCGTCTACCTCTCGGTGATGGCGACGGTCGTGGGCTCGGGCATCTGGACCTGGCTGATGCGCCGCTACCCGGCGGGCGTGGTCGCGCCGTACTCGCTGCTGGTGCCCGTCGTCGGGATCGCGCTGGCGGCCGTGGTGCTGGGGGAGCGGCCGAGCGTGACCGAGCTGGTGGCGGCCGTCGTCATCGTCGGCGGGGTGCTGCTGGGCACGCCGCGGCCCGCCCGGACCACGCCGGACGAGGTCGTGGGCACCGAGGACGAGCCGCTCGTCGGCGATCGGCGCACCGCGGCCTGACCTGTCGGACGGCGCGTCCCGCAGCACGCTCAACTATGGTGGGAACACGTCCCGTCGCCGTGCCGCGTCGCCCCGCGGCCGCGCACCGGAGTCGTGCCGGGGCGGGGCGGAGGTGACGTGGCGGGCGCGGAGATCAAGCCGGGGAGCAACGGGCAGCCGGGGGGTCGCGGCGTGTGCGCGGTGCGCCCGGGCACGGACGTCGGCCGGCACGCGAAGGTCCTCGCGCACCTGCACGACGCCGTCCTGGCCGGGGCGACGCCGTCGCCCGAGATCCGGTCCCTGGTCGCCCGGTCCTGGCAGCGCGTGCGCGCCCAGGGCGTCGATCCCGAGCACGGCGAGCCGGCCGGTCCGCTCGCCGCCGACGAGGTCGAGCGGCGTCGGTCCGGCTCCCCGCTGCAACGCGTCCTGCCGGAGCTGCGTGCGGCGCTGACCTCGGTGGCCGAGGACGCGCGGCACGTCATGGTGGTCACGGACGCGGACGGGATCCTGCTGTGGCGGGAGGGCGCCAACCGCGTGCGGCACCGGGCGGACGGGCTCGGGTTCACCGAGGGCGCCGACTGGTCCGAGGCCTCCGTCGGCACCAACGCGATCGGGACCGCCCTGGCCGAGGGAGCGCCCGTCCAGCTCTTCGCGGCCGAACACTTCGTGCGCTCCCACCACGTGTGGACGTGCACCGCCTGCCCCGTGCACGACCCGCGCACGGGCGAGCTGCTCGGTGTCGTGGACGTCAGCGGGCCGGCCGAGACGATCCACCCGACGACCGTGGCCCTGGTCGGGACGGCGGTGAAGCTGGCCGAGGCGAGCCTGTGGCGCCAGCACGAGGTCCGGCTCGACGCGCTGCGCGGCGTCGCGGCCCCGCTGCTGTCCGCGGTACCCGGGGCCGGACTGGTCGTCGACGACCACGGCTGGGTCGCCGCCGTCACCGGGATGCCCAGCATCGAGCGGGTCGCCGCCCCGCGCGCCGACCGGCCGCTGGCGGTGCACGGGGTCGGCCTGTGCCTGCCCGAGCCGGTGCCCGGCGGGTGGCTGCTGCGGTCGGCCGACGCCGGCTCGGCGGCGTCCGGCGGCCTCACGCTGACCCTGGACCTCGCGGGCCGGCCGCGGGCGGTCGTCGACGGCGCGGCGCGCTGGGTGCACCCGCTCTCGACCCGGCACGCCGAGCTGCTGGTGCTGCTCGCGAGGGCCGGGGCGCGGGGGCTCGACGCGGGCGCGCTGTCCGCCGCCCTCTACGGCGACCGGGACCACCTGGTCACGGTCCGGGCCGAGATGAGCAGGCTGCGGCGGGGGCTGGGCGGGCTGCTGCTCGCCCGGCCCTACCGGATCGCCGACGAGGTCGCGGTGCACGTCCCGCCGCTGGCCGGGACGGTGCTCGCCGGGTCGGCGGCACCGGGCATCCGCGGCCTGCTGGAGGCGGAACGCTGACTCAGCTGGTGATGTCCTTGCGGTGGAAGCGCCAGGCCGCCAGTGCGAACAGCACCGCGGCCCAGGTGATGCTGCCGAAGGCGCCGCGGGTCATGTCGCCCCAGTCGACCCGGCTCGCGAGCAGGTCGGACCAGGCGTTGGCGTAGTGCGTCGGCAGGTAGTTCCGCAGGCCCTCGAGCGCGGTGATCTGGTCGAGGATCTGCGAGACGATGGACGTCATCACCGCGCCGCCGACCGCGCCCAGCGGGGCGTCCGTGCTCACCGACAGCAGCAGCGCCAGGCCGGCGACCCACAGCAGGTTCACCGCCACGTACACGCCGCCGAGCAGCGCCCGCCCGGTCGCGGCCCAGTAGCCCAGTGACTCGCCGGTGGGGCTGACCAGGTCGCCGGTGCCGTAGGCGAGCGTGCCGACCACGAGCGCCACCACCGGGAGCAGCAGCAGCGCCGCGAAGGACAGCACCCCGGCCACGATCGCCTTCTGCCGCAGCAGCCGCGCGCGGGGCACGGGGGCGGCGAGCAGGTACCTCAGCGAGGACCACGAGGCCTCGGACGCCACGGTGTCGCCGAAGAACAGCGCCACCACCACGACCAGCAGGAACCCGGCCGTCGCGAACAGGGCGAACACGGCGAAGTTGGTGCCGCTGCCCTTGGCCAGGTCGACCAGGTTGACCGAGGTGCCCGCGCCGTCGTCGCTGGTCAGCGAGAAGGCGATCCACAGAATCACCGGCAGCAGCGCGACCAGCGCGAACGTCACCTGCGTGCGGCGCCGCCTGAGCTGGCGGACCAGCTCGACCCGCAGCGGGAGCGTCCGGCCCGCCCGGTACGACGACGCGGGCGAGCCCTCCGCCCTCAGCAGGCCGACGTGGCCCTTCCGGGTCGACGGGTCGGCGTACTTCGCGTCCCGGTGCAGCCAGTCGCCCCGCGACTCGTGCTCGCTCGGCTGCGTCATGGTGCCGTGTCCTCTCCGACGAGCTGGAGGAACGCGTCCTCCAGGCGGCGGCGCGGGCCGGCGGACTCCACCGAGATCCCGGCCGCGACCAGGGCCTGCACCGCCGACGCGCGCGGGGTGCCGTTGAGCTCCGCGTGCACCAGGCGGCCCTCGGCGGCCACGTCGCGGACGCCGTCGAGCGCCACGAGGACCT
Organism: Pseudonocardia yuanmonensis; assembly: GCF_039542425.1. Taxonomy (NCBI): domain Bacteria; kingdom Bacillati; phylum Actinomycetota; class Actinomycetes; order Pseudonocardiales; family Pseudonocardiaceae; genus Pseudonocardia; species Pseudonocardia yuanmonensis. Next base: position 183,728 of record NZ_BAABIC010000006.1, on the reverse strand, counting down.
CGACCGCGCGGTCCGGCGCGTCGACGCCGAAGCTGGCCGCGCCGCCGCCGGCGATGATGTCGTCGACCGTGCCGTCCGCGACGACCCGGCCGTGGTGCATGACGACGACGTGCGTGCACGTCTGCTCGACCTCCGCCAGCAGGTGGCTGGAGACCAGCACGGTCCGCCCGCCCTCGGCGTAGCGGCGCAGCAGCTCCCGCATCGCGTGGATCTGGGGCGGGTCGAGCCCGTTGGTCGGTTCGTCGAGCACGAGCAGCTCCGGCAGGCCGAGCATGGCCTGCGCGATGGCGAGCCGCTGCCGCATGCCCTGGGAGTAGGTGCCCACGCGGCGGTGCACCGACTCGCCGAGCCCGGCGACCTCCAGGGCCTCCTCGAGGTGCGCCTCCTCGGTCGGCCGGCCGGTGGCCGCCCAGTAGAGCCGCAGGTTGTCGGCGCCGGAGAGGTGCGGCAGGAAGCCGGGACCCTCGACGAACGCGCCGATCCGGGCCAGCACCGGGGCGCCGGGCCCGACGGGCTCGCCGAACGCCCGGATCGAGCCGGCGGTGGGCGAGATCAGGCCCATCAGCATGCGCAGCACGGTCGTCTTGCCGGCGCCGTTCGGCCCGAGCAGGCCCAGGACCATGCCGGGCCGGACGGTGAACGACACGTCCTTCACCGCGCTGAACCCGCCCTTGTAGGTCTTGGCGAGGCCGCTGATCTGCAGCGGCGGGGCGTCCGCGGCGCCGGCCGGGGGGACCTCGCGCCGGCGGCGCAGCGCCTTCGCGAGCACCCAGCCCACGAGCGACAGCAGCAGGACGACGCCGATCCCGATCAGCGGCCACACCGGCACCGTGCTGGTGGTCACCGCCCGGCCGGGCACCACCGGGACGTCGAGCGCGGCGCCCTCGGCGAGCCCGATCCGCCAGACGGCCGGCTGCGCGGGGGAGGCGAAGCCCTGGTCGGTGGTGCTGACCGAGACGACCAGGCGGTTGCCGACCTCGATCGGCGCGACGACCCCGGGCAGTGTGATGGACACCCGGGCGGGGCTGCCGTCGGCGGGGACGGCGACCCGGACCGGGGCGACGGCGTTGCCCAGCAGCTGGCGCAGCCCGTCCTGGCCGACCTCGTAGGCCTTGGCGAACAGGACGGCCTCGTCGGCGGCGGGTTGGCCGGGCATCCGCGAGACGGTGACGTCGACGCGCGGCGCGCCCGCGACGTCCGTCTGCGCGGTGAGGGCCGGCCCGGTGAAGAGCGCGGACTGGCCCGGCAGGTCGGCGGTGAACGCCGAGAGCCGGCTGCCGAGCGAGCCGAGCGCACCGCCGAGGCCGGGCAGCGAGGTGATCGCGGCCGGGTTCCCGCCCGCGGGGTTGGCGACGACCTGGGGCTCGCCCTGCAGCGGCAGCGCCTGGGTGGTGACGGGCGCGGCGCCGGAGAGGCCGGGGTAGGCGTCGGCGACGACGGTGCGGCTCGTCGTGGTGGTCCGGCCGGCGCGAATCCCGCTCTCCACCTCGTAGGAGAAGGAGGTGCCGGGGTCCTCACCGGTGCCGCGCAGGTGGAAGTCGAACCACTCGCCGATCCGGTCGCGGACGGCCTGGCCCGGGGAGCCGCCGTCGTGCCCGCCCGCGTACCAGGCGAGCGTCACCGGCGTGCCGTGCGCGGCGATCTGGCGGGCGTTGGCGTCGGCCTGGTCGAGCCCGAAGAGGGTGTCCTGCTCGCCCTGCACGAGCAGGGTCGGCGCGGTGATGCGGTCGGTCACCGAGACCGGGGAGGAGCGCCGCAGCAGCGCCTCCGTGGCGGGGGAGAGGCGGCCCGTGGTCGCGGCTTCGGTGTAGGCCGCGCAGATCTCGGCGGTGAAGCGGCCGCAGGTCACGGGCGGGGCGTTCGGCGGGACGGCCGCCGCGGGCAGGCCGCCCCCGGCCCGGGCGCCCAGGGCGGCGGCGAGAGAGCCGGCGGTGGGGGTGGTGCCGCCGTCGCCCGTGGCACCGCCCTCGCCGGTGCTGCCGCCACTGGTGCCGGTGTCGCCGTCGGTGCCGGTGCCGCCGGCCGAGCCGGTGGACCCGTCGGTGCCGGCCGCGCTGGACGCCGAGCCGTTGCCGTCGGCCGGGGCCGTGCCGTCCGTCGAGTCGGTGCCGTCCGTCGAGTCGGTGCCGTTCGTCGAGTCGGTGCCGTCGTCGGTGCCGTCGTCGGTGCCGGTCGCGTCGCCCGCGCCGCTCGTGGCTCCACCGGCCCCTCCCGTGCCGCTCGAGCCGGAGGAGAAGAACACGCCGGCCCAGCCGCGCTTGAACACGCCGTCGCCGCCGAAGGTCCCGCGGGCCGGGGTGTCCTCCGGCAGGTCCGTCGGGCCGCCGGCGTTGGGGAAGAGCGCCTGGGAGAGGTCGTTCCAGGTGATCACGGGGGCGAGGGCGTCGACCCGCCGGTCGTACCCGGCGAGCAGCAGCGACAGCGCCCCGCCGTACGACCCGCCGGTCACGCCGACGCGCGGGTCGCCCGGCCCGTCCTGCTGCACCTCGGGGCGCTGCGCCAGCCAGTCGACGAGCTGCTGGGCGTCGGCGACCTCGTGGTCGGGGGAGTCCAGTGCGATCTGGCCGCCGCTCGCGCCGAACCCGCGCGCCGACCAGGTCAGGACGACGTACCCGCGGTCGGCGAGCTGCCGGGCGTCGGTGTCGACCGACCGCTTGCTCCCGCCGAACCCGTGCGCGACGAGCACCGCGGGTGCCGGCGTGGTCCCGGGCAGGTAGAGCGTGGTGTCGAGGGAGACGGTGCCGGGCACGCCCGGTCCGCCGCGCACGTCGATCCGCTGGTCGCTGGTGCGGATGTCCGCGGACGTGGGCGTGGGGGTCGGCGTGGTGCTGGCCGCGGCGGCGTCCGGCGTGAGGAGGAGCAGCGCGACCGTCGCGGCCGCGGCGGTGCCGAGGGCGGAGGCGCGACGAACCTGCCGCCCCCCGAGGACCGAGCGCTTCCGGGGGTGCTCGGGCCGGCGCTCGTCGCGGCGCGCGACCCGGCGCACGACGGCACGCGCGCCGACGGCGCGGAACAGGCGGGACACCCGGGAACCGTATCCGCGTGGAGCGGTCCACCGCGCGTGGCGCCTCAGGACGCTCTCAGTCGGAGGTGTCCGTCTCGCCCGATCCGATCGGTCCCGGCAGCGTGGCAGGCCATCGGCCCTGGTCACGTACCCGGTCATGGGGTGACGAGGCGCACCGCGCCCTTCGCGGGTTCACCTCGTGATCGTCGTGTCGGGAGCGGGAAGGTCGCTCAGCGACCCTCACGCTCCACGACAGGTGATCATGGCCCGGTGGACCAGGGGTTGCGGTGCATGCGCCACCCGCGCAGCGGGTCCCGCCCCCCAGCGGCTCCCGCACCACGATCGAGTCGGACCGGCGGTCAGTACCCCGACCGGCGGTCACCCGGTCGTCGGCCTTTCCCGACGCGCCGGGCCCGCCGCCCACCCGCCTCGTGATCTCGGGGCGACAGTCGGGGCGTGCCCCTGAACCCGGAGGGTGAGACGCCCGACCTCGGCATCCCGCGCCGGCTGGCCCGCGACATGACGATCGCGGACCAGCACGAGTGGATCCGCGCGGAGCTCCGGCGGCGACCGGTGACAAGGCGGGCCGCGCTGCGGGGCGGGATCGGGGCGCTCGCGGGGCTCGCGCTCGCCACCGGGCCGTGGACGGGCGTCGCGCACGCGGCGGAGGCGGGGATCGTCGGGCGGCACCTCGCGTTCGGCGACGACCCGCGGACCTCCATGGCGGTCGCCGGGGAGCTGACCGGCAAGCCCGCCGGCGACGTCCTGCTCGACCTCGGCCTCGACACCGGCTACGGCGCGACCGTGCCCGTCGAGCTGCGCGAGCTGGTCAGCCAGGTGCCGCGGGGCGAGGACGTCCGGGGCGGGCAGCAGCTCTTCGCGCACGCCCGGGCCGAGCGGCTCACCGCCGGCACCACCTACCACTACCGCTTCCGCCTGCCCGACGGCTCGACCACCCCGGACGCCACCTTCCGGACCGCCCCGGCGAAGGGCGATCGCACGCCGTTCACGTTCACCGCGTTCGCCGACCAGGGCGTCGCGTCCGACGACGGCGGGGGGAAGGGCGGCCGGACCGCACCCCCGAACGCCCTGACCGCGCTCGTCGCGAAGGACGCCCCCGCGTTCCACCTGCTCGCGGGCGACATCTGCTACGCCGAGCGGGCCGGGCGCGGCGAGCGCGACGGCTCGTTCGACCCGGGCCTCTGGACCAGGTACTTCGCCGCGATCGAGAAGAGCGCCGCCACCACGCCGTGGATGTTCGCCACGGGCAACCACGACATGGAGGCCGTGTACGACGACGGCGACTCCGGTCACGGCTACGGCGGGCACGCCGCCCGGCTGGACCTGCCGCGGACGGGGCCGTCGGGCTGCCCGTCGGTCTACGCGTTCACCCACGGCTGTGTGGGCGTGGTGAGCGTCGACGCCAACGAGCTCTCCACCGAGATCCGCGCGAACACCGGGTACAGCCGCGGCGCCCAGGTCCGCTGGCTCACCGACACCCTCGCGGCCTTCCGCGCCGACCCCGCCGTCACGTTCGTGGTGGTGTTCTTCCACCACTGCGCCTACTCGACGAGCGACTCGCACGCCTCCGACGGCGGCGTCCGCTCGGCCCTGACGCCGCTGTTCGACCGCTTCTCCGTCGACCTGGCCGTCCAGGGCCACAACCACCAGTACGAGCGCACGGACCCGATCCGCGACGGCGACGCCACCCGGGAGGCGGCGGACCGGGCGACGGTCCGTCCCGCGACGGACGGCACGACCTACATCTGCGTGGGCTCCGGCGGGCGGAGGAGCAACGGCTGGCTCGACGGCGGGGGCGACCGGTACCGGGGCCGGACCGGCGAGGACCGGAAGATCCGCAGCCGCGTGATCGGCAAGGACGGCGAGCGGTCGGAGACCGTCGGGTGGTCCCGGGTGCGCTACGCCGGCTACGCCTACCTGCGCGTGGAGGTGCAGCCGGAGGCGCCCGGGCGGATCGCGACGATGCGGGTCCACGCCGTCACGGCCGACGGCGAGGAGATCGACCGGGTCGACCTCGCCCGGCCCGTGCCGGGCGTCGCCGGCGTGTCGTCGGTGCCCGCCCTGCGGCCGGCCACCCCACCGGCCCTGCCGCCCACGGTCCCCGCCGGCTGGTCGCGTACTCCGACCGGGTTGTCGGTACCTGCCGGTTCGTCCGTTTCGTCCCCCGGTCGGCGGCTCTGACCGGTGTGGTCGGTCACCCCCGCTGGCGGTCGGTGGGACGCGGCGTGCAGACTGGTGCCGCACCGCAGGGGAGTATCCCGGTCACGGTGGCGTCGTCAGCACGGAGACGGGCCCGCAGCCCAGGACCGACAATCATGCGGATCCCGAACCCGGCGCCACTGATCCGCAGCAGAGCGGAGGGGAGAGACCTCGGGGCAGTCCCGTGCTGCCCGAGACCCCTGGAGCTCTCCACGTGAACGTGCCCGTCTGGCTCTGGTTCGCCACCATCGGCGGCCTGGTGGCCATCATCCTGGCCGACCTGTTCCTGGTCGACCACAAGCCGCACGCCGTGACGATCAAGGAAGCCACCCGCTGGGTGCTCTTCTACATCGCCCTCGCCGTGCTGTTCGGCCTCGGTGTCTGGTACTTCGCGGGCGGCCAGTACGCCGGCGAGTTCTTCGCCGGCTACATCACCGAGTACTCGCTCTCGGTGGACAACCTCTTCGTCTTCGTGATCATCATGGCGTCGTTCGCGGTGCCGGCGATCCACCAGCACCGCGTGCTGCTGGTCGGGATCGTGATCGCGCTGGTGATGCGCGGCCTGTTCATCGCCGTCGGCGCCGCCGCCATCAACGCCCTGAGCTGGATCTTCTACCTCTTCGCCGCGTTCCTGATCTACACCGCCGTGAACATGGTCCGGCAGGGCATGGGCGGCGACGAGGAGGAGTGGAAGGAACCGCGCGTCGTCTCGCTGGTCCGCCGGGTGCTGCCGGTGACCGACCAGTTCCACGGCTCCAAGACCACCGTCAAGCTCGACGGCAAGCGCTGGGTCACCCCGATGCTGATCGTCATGATCGCGATCGGGCTCACGGACCTGCTGTTCGCGCTCGACTCCATCCCGGCGATCTTCGGGCTCACCCAGGAGCCCTACCTGGTCTTCACGGCCAACGCCTTCGCCCTGATGGGCCTGCGCCAGCTCTACTTCCTGCTCGGCGGGCTGCTCAAGAAGCTGGTCTACCTGTCCTACGGGCTGGCCGTCATCCTGGCGTTCATCGGCGTCAAGCTGGTGCTGCACGCCCTGCACGAGAACGAGCTGCCCTTCCTCAACGGCGGCCAGCCGATCCCGGTCCCGGAGGTCAGCATCGCCGTGTCGCTGCTGGTCATCGTGGGTGTCCTGGCGATCACGACGGTGGCCAGCCTGGTCGCGGTGCGCCGCCGGCCCGAGCTGGCCGAGGGCCACGGCTCCTCCGTCGCGGTGCCGGTCGCGCACAGCCGCGAGGAGGCCGAGGCGATGGACCGGCACGACCGGGAGATCGACGAGGAGATGGCCCGCTACGACCGCGAGCACTCCTGAGACCCCGCCGTGCGCGGCGGGTGGTGCCGGTGCACCGCTCGCCGCGCACGGGCGCGTCGGCGCAGCGCGTGCCGGTCAGCGCAGGTTCTCGAGGTGGACCAGCTCCACCCGGCGCAGCTCGCCCTCCTGCACCGTCGCGGTCATCCACGTGTGCGTGGGCTGACGGCGGCGGTCGGTGGGGGAGCCGGGGTTGAGCAGCCGCAGGCCCGTGGGAGCCGTCGAATCCCACGGGACGTGGCTGTGCCCGAACACGAGCACGTCGACGTCGGGGAACCGGGTGGCCATCCGCCGCTCCCGGCCCTGGGCGGCGCCGGTCTCGTGGGTCACGGCGAACCGCAGGCCGCCCAGCTCGAACCGGGCGACCTCGGGGAGGCGTTCGCGCAGCTCCGGGCCGTCGTTGTTGCCCCAGACACCGACGACCCGGGGTGCCCGCGCCTCGAGGGCCGTGAGCAGTCCCGGGTCCATCCAGTCGCCGGCGTGGACGACGAGGTCGTCCGCGTCGAGCGACTCCACCGCCTCCCACAGCGGCGCGGGCAGGTCCTTCGCCCGCACCGGCACGTGGGTGTCGGAGACGATGAGCAGATCCACCGCCGGCGTCACTGCACCGCGAGCAGGTCCACCACGAAGATCAGGGTCTCGCCGCCCTTGATGACGCCGCCGGCGCCGCGGTCGCCGTAGCCCAGGTGCGGCGGGATGACCAGCCGGCGGCGTCCGCCGACCCGCATGCCCTGCACGCCCCGGTCCCAGCCCTGGATGACCTGGCCGGCGCCGAGGCCGAACTGCAGCGGCTGGCCGCGGTTGTAGGAGGCGTCGAACTCCTCCCCGGTCGAGTGCGCCACGCCCACGTAGTGCACGGCCACCCGCCGGCCGGCCTTCGCCTCCTCGCCCTCGCCGACGGTGATGTCGGTGATCTCGAGGTCGGACGGGGCCGGGCCCTCGATCGGGTCGACGTCGGGCTTCTGCGGTGCCATCGTCGGGTTCCTCCTGGGTCTCGCGTCGGTCGCCGCCACCCTGCCAGACCCCCGGCGGGCCCCGCCGTCCGGAGGGTGGCGCGCGGCCCGCCCGGCCCGCTACGAAGGGATCATGCCCGCACCCTCGTCACAGGCGACGATCACCGCGCTCCACCGCTTCCCCGTCAAGTCGATGCAGGGGGAGCGGGTCGACGTGCTCGCCCTGCTCCCCGGCGGCGCCCTCGGCGACCGCGCCTACGCCGTGGTCGACGCCGAGGACGGCACGGTGGCCAGCGCCAAGTACCCGCGCAAGTGGGGTGCGCTGCTCGGCTGCCACGCCACCTTCCTCGCCGAGCCCGAGCCGGACGCCGCCCCGCCGCCCGTCGCCGTCACCCTGCCCGACGGTCGCACCCTGCGCAGCGACGAGGGCGGGCTCGACGCCGCCCTGTCCGACCTGCTCGGCCGGGCCGTCGTGCTGTCCTCCGACCCGACCGCCGGCGCCGAGTTCGAGGAGCAGTGGCCGCAGATCGAGGGCCTCGCCCCGCAGTCCTTCATCGACGACACCACCGTCGAGCACAGCGACGAGGGCGAGCCGGTCAGCCGGATCGGCACCGCCGGGCTCACCCCGACCGACTCCTTCCTCGACCTCGGCGTGCTGCACCTGATGACCGGGTCGACGCTGGCGGCGCTGGCCGAGGCCGCCCCCGGCTCGGTGTTCGACGCCCGCCGCTACCGGCCGAACCTGCTGCTGGACACGGGAGAGGGCCCCGGCTTCGTCGAGGACGGCTGGGTGGGCGAGACCCTCGCCGTCGGCGACGTCCGGATCACGGTGACCATGCCGACCATGCGCTGCGTGATGACGACCCTGGCGCAGGAGGGCCTGCCCGAGGACCGGGACACCCTGCGCACGATCGCGAAGGTCAACCGGCGGCGCATCCCCGGGATGGGGACCTGGGCGTGCGCGGGTGCCTACGCGGACGTCGTCACCGGCGGCACGGTCCGGGTCGGGGACGTGGTCGGCCCGAGCTGACCGCACCCGACCACCGGGGCTCCGCGGGCCCGGTCGCAGGGCCCGTTCGCCGGGCGGGACGGCCGGGCCGCGCGTAGCGTCGGACGCCGTGCCCGACCGCTCCCGTCCCGCCCGTCCGCACGCCCCGGGCTCGCCCTCATGACCTCCGCTCCCGCCCGCAGCGGGACCGAGGAGGACTACACCCCCGATCCGCGCCGCTGGCGGGCCCTGTCCGTCACGCTCGCCGCGGGGTTCATGACCCTGCTCGACGTCAGCATCGTCTCGGTGGCGCTGCCGTCCATCCAGCAGGGGCTCGCCACGAACCCGGCGGGTGCGCAGTGGGTGGTCTCGGGCTACGCGCTGACCTTCGGCCTCGCACTGGTGCCGGCGGGGCGGCTGGGCGACGCGTTCGGGCGCCGCCGGATGTTCCTCATCGCCCTCACCGCGTTCGTCGCGTTCAGCGTGCTCTGCGGCGCGGCACCCACGATCGAGCTGCTCGTGGTCGCCCGGCTGCTGCAGGGCTTCGCGGCCGGCTCGCTCGCGCCGCAGAACTCCGGCCTGATCCAGAGCCTGTTCCGCGGCGCGGAGCGCGGGCGGGCGTTCGGCTTCTTCGGCGCCACGGTCGGGATCTCGACGGCGGCGGGCCCGATCGTCGGGGGGCTGCTGCTCGCGGCCTTCGGCCAGCCCGACGGCTGGCGGTGGATCTTCTACGTCAACGTCCCGATCGGCGTGCTCGCCGTGGTCCTCGCGGCGCGGCTCCTCCCCGGGGCCGAGACCCGCGAGCGGCCGCACATCGACTGGACCGGGGCGCTGCTGCTCGGCGGGGCGGTGCTCGCGCTGCTGCTGCCGCTGGTGCAGGCGGAGTCGGGCGGGCTCGCGCGGCTGTGGTGGCTGTTCCCGGCCGGTGCGGTGCTGGTGGCGGTGTTCCTGTGGTGGGAGCGCCGGGAGGTCGGGCGCGGCGCCGAGCCGCTGTTCGACATCCGCCTCGTCACCGAGACCTCCGGGTACGCCCCGGGCGCCCTGCTCGGGCTCGTCTACTTCACCGGCTTCTCCGGCGTCTGGATCGTGTTCGCGCAGTTCTTCCAGGCCGGCCTCGGCTACACGCCGCTGCAGTCCGGGCTCTCGGTCACGGCGTTCGCCGTCGGCTCCGCGGGCTCGGCGGTGGTGGCCGGGCGGCTCGTCGAGCGCTTCGGGCGCCGGCTCACGGTGTTCGGGCTGTCGCTGGTGGCGGTGGGCATCGGCGCGACCGCGGTGATCCTCGCGCTGGTCCCGGGCGGGATCGCCGGGTTCGCGGCGGCCCCGGCCCTGCTCGTCGGCGGCATCGGCGGCGGGTTCGTGATCTCGCCGAACATCACCATGACGCTGCGCAACGTGCCGGTGCGGATGGCGGGGTCGGCGGGTGGCGCCCTGCAGACCGGCCAACGCGTGGGCGCGGCGGTCGGCACCGCCGTCGTCGCCGGGGTGTTCTACGGCGTGCTGGGCGCCGCGGGCAGGTCCTACCAGGCCGCGATCGCCGGCGCGCTCGGCGTGGCCGTGCTGACCACGCTCGTCGCGCTCGGGGTGGGCATCCACGACCTGCGCACCGAGCGCCGCCGGGCGGACGGCGTGGGTGCCCCGGAGCCCGACGCCCCGGACACCCGGGGCGACGGGGTCACCGCCGACGACGACACTCCCCACCACATCTCGCACGACTGAGCTCGCACGACCGAGCTCGCACGACTGAGCGGGCGACACGCGGGACGGGCCTCAGGCCGGCGGCGCGGGCACCCCCAGGGCGTCGCGGAGGAACCGCACCTGCAGGAGCAGCAGGTTCTCGGCGACGACCTCCTGCGGCGTCATGTGCGTGACGCCGGACAGCGGCAGCACCTGGTGCGGGCGCCCGGCGGCCAGTAGCGCCGACGACAGCCGCAGGGTGTGCGCGGCGACGACGTTGTCGTCGGCGAGCCCGTGGATGATCATCAGCGGGCGGTTCGGCCGGTCCTCCGTCGCCGGGGCGGCGGCGTCGGCCAGCAGCGAGGACCGCTCGTAGGCGGCCTTCTCGACGTCCGGGTGGCCGAGGTAGCGCTCGGTGTAGTGGGTGTCGTAGAGCTCCCAGTCCGTGACCGGCGCGCCCGCGACCGCGGCGTGGAAGACGTCCGGGCGGCGCAGCACCGCGAGGGCCGCCAGGAACCCGCCGAAGGACCAGCCGCGGATGCCGACCCGGGTGAGGTCGAGGTCGGGGTTCTCGACGGCGAGGGAGCGGAGGGCGTCGACCTGGTCGTCGAGCACGGGCCCGGCGAGGTCGAGGTGCACGGCCCGCTCGAACTCCGGGCCGCGCCCGGGCATCCCGCGCCCGTCGACGACGACCACGGCGAAGCCCTGCTCGGCGAACCACTGGCTGGTCAGGTGCGGGTTGCGGGCGGCGTAGACGCGCTGGCCGTGCGGCCCGCCGTAGGGGTCCATCAGCACGGGCAGCGGCGTGCCCGGCTCCCACCAGGAGGGCAGCAGCAGCGCGGTCTGCAGCCGCCGCTCCCCGGCGCGGTGCAGGGAGATCCGCAGGCCGAGGCCGGGATCGGCGGCGTACGACGCGATCTCCCGTCCGACGCCGGCGGCCTCGACGGTCGTCACCGCCGCCGACGCGAGGTCGGTCGAGGTCCGGACGAGGGCGCCACCGACCAGGCGCCCGGAGTGCACCCCCTCCTCGGGCGACGCCGGCAGCAGGCCGTCCTCCGCGCTCCACGTCCACAGCCGGACCGAGGCGGGCGTGGTCGAGCCGCTGATCAGCAGCGTGTCGCCGTCGACGTCGAGCAGGCTCCGCACCTGGATCTCCGGCGGGGTGACCGGCTCGCCGTCGACCAGCACCCGGTGCGCCCCGTCCCGGTGCGCCAGCTTCACGAGCGCGCCCGAGGCGGTGTGCACCCGCAGCCCGGGCGTGGCGTCGACCCACACCGGGTCGGTCTCCTCGTCGGCGAGCGAGGTCGCGCCCGTGTCCGGGTCCACGGCGAGCATCCGCAGCGCCTTCTGGTCCCGCGGCTGCACGACCACGAACAGGCCCCGGTCGTCCCACACGACGTCGACCACGTACTCGTCCCGCTCGACGTCCCGGACGATCGGTGTGCGGCCGCCGTCGAGCCCGACGACCTCGAGCGACACCGAGGGGTTCGTGGTGCCGGCCGCCGGATAGCGGACGGCCGCGGGGGTGCGGTCGGGGTTGGCCGGGTCCGCGATGTGCCACACCGGCACCGCGGACTCGTCGACCCGCGCGACGACGAGGCGGTCGCCGTCGGGCGACCACCAGAAGCCGCGCATCCGGTCGATCTCCTCGGCGGCGACGAAGTCCGCGAGGCCGTAGGTGACGTCCGCGTCCTCGGGGGCCAGCAGCGTCTCGGTGGTGCGGGCGGCGACCAGGTGCACGTGCAGCGCGCCGCCGGAGACGAAGGCGATCCGCGCGCCCGTCGGATCCAGCCGCGGGTCGATCACGGCCCCGTCCGTGTCGATCAGCCGCGGGGTGAGCCCGCCCGCGAACTCGGCGAGGTAGAGCTTGCCGGACAGCGGGAACACCGCCCGGGTCACGGCGCGGTCCGTCGCGTACCCGACCACGCCGCCGGCCTGCTCGCGCGCGCGCTCGCGCCGGGCCCGCTCCTCGGCCGGCAGGTCCTCGACGTCCGTGTCGTCGAGCTCCTGCGGGTCGGCGACCAGCCGCTCCTCGCCCGTCTCCAGCTCCAGGCTCCACAGGCAGGTCACGGGATCGGTGCCGCCGCGGCTGCGCAGGAAGACCACCCGCCCGCCGTCGGGCGAGACGGTGACGCCGCGCGGGGCACCGAGGGTGAACCGGCGGGTGCGCGCGTGCAGGCGGGGGAAGGACTCGGTGCTCGGCTGGCTCACGGGGGCAGTCTGCCGGACCCCGCGGCGGACGACCGCGCGACCGGCACGGTCGACGTCAGGGCGCGGGCCCGGTCCGCTCGACCCGCCCGGAGGACCGCTCGGCCCTGGGCCCGTCTCCGTTTCCCGGCGCGAGCGTTGGGAACTGCATCACCACCAACGGAGGTGACCGATGATCAACGTGTACCTCTCGGCCCGCGCCCTGGCGGCGGCGCGGTCGGTCGACCCCGGCGTCTCGCCGGCCGCCGTGCACGCCGCCGTCGAGATCGCCCTGGTCGAGCAGCTGCGCGAGGTCGCGTCGTGGTCCCCGGACCGGATCCGGGACCGCGCGGCGCGAATAGAGCAGGACGCCACGGGCTGACCGCCCGGGCCACCCGCCGCTGTCAGTTCACGCAGGGCCTGTCAGTTCACGCAGGGCACCGCGGCGGCGTCGATCACGGGGCGGTGCTGCCATGGGTCGTCCAGCGGCGCGACCGCCGTGGTCGGGGCGCCGGCCGGGGGGACCGGTGAGGTCGCCGGGACGGCGGTCGGGGTGGTGGCGGGCGGCCCGGTCGCCGTCATCGTCGTCGTCGGTGGCGCCGTCGTCGTCGCCGCTCTCGCCGTCGTCGCGTCGGCCCGGGTCCGCGCGTCGTCGGCGGCCGGCGCGGCGGTCCCCGGCGTGCCGGCCTCCGGTGCGGTCCCGTCGGCGCGGGCGTCCGTGAACAGCACGGTGTGCACGAAGTCCCGCACCTGGTCGTCGTCGATCTCGACCGCCACGCCGTCGACGGGGGTCCACAGGTCCGGCCGGATCGTGGGAACGGTCCGGAACACGACGTCGCCGCCCGCGAGTCCGCCCAGCCGGCCCACGACCTGCCGCAGGTCCCATCCCGAGTCGACGACGACGTGCCGGCTGACGACCCCGAGCAGGTCGGACACCGTGGCGGGGTCGGCGAGGGTGCCGGCGGCGAGGACCCGGTGGGCCAGGCCGGCCAGGAACGCCTGCTGACGGGTGATCCGGTCGAGGTCGCCGCCCTCGAGCCCGTGCCGCTGGCGCACGAACGCCAGCGCCGCGGCGCCGCTCACCGTCTGCGGGCCGGCGGGCAGGTCCACCCCGGAGTAGGCCCGGTCGTCGACGGGCTGGTTGAGGCAGACGTCGACCCCGCCGAGCGTGCTGGTGAGCTCGACGAACCCGGCGAGGTTGAGCTCCGCGTAGTGGTCGACCGTGGTGGCCGAGACGGCCTCGACGGTCGCGACCAGGTTCGCGCGGCCCGCCTCCCGGCTGCGCCGGTCCAGCTCGGCGCCGGTGACGCCCTGCGCCTCGAGCCGCTCCTCCTCGGCGCGGTAGGCGCGGCCGTACGCGGAGTTGATCTTGTGTCGGCCGCTGCCGTCGGCGAGCGGGACGTAGGAGTCCCGCGGGAAGGACACGGTGACGACGGGGGAGCGCGGGTCCGCCGGCACGCGGACCAGCATGATCGTGTCGGTGTGCAGCTCGCCGCCGTCGTCCCCGGCGTGGATCCGGGCGAGCAGGTCCGGCGGGAGCGGCTCGCCCTGCGCGTCCGTGCGGCTGTCGAGCCCGACCAGCAGCGCGGTGTAGCTGCGCGCGGCCGGGGACGGTGCGGTTGCCGGGGTACCGGGGCGGGACGCCAGGACCGAGCTGGTCGTGAGGCCGGCGGCGAAGGTCCGGGACACGGACCAGACGTAGCCGGTACCGGCCAGGACCGCGAGGGCGAGCAGCGCGACGCCGGTCCGGCCGGCCCCCAGCAGGACGCGGCGGAGCGTGCGGGACCGCTGCGGGCGCTTCTCCATCCGTTCCTCTCACGCACAGGAGCCCACTGCACGTCCCGACGCTGCGACCGTCCAGAGGAGACGCGGCCACGACGGGCCGTCGGCCGAGCGTACGGGCCGTGTCCGTGGACGGGGCGGACGAGTGATCACCTCCACCCGACCGGCCCAACGCGGGCGGTACCGGGGTCACTCCCGCCGGGTGAGGTGTCGGGCGCGCCGGCGGCGCCACCCTGCCGACACCGGGAAGACCGCGACAGACGAGGAGAGCGGGATGAGTGATCGTCGGACGGACCCGTCGTGGGACGACCTCGACCAGGGACTGCTGATCGGTGCGGTGATCCTGCTGAGTGTGGGTGCCCTGGCGGGCATGAGCGGCTCCGTGCTGGTCGGGGCCGCCGTGCTCAAGGCGACCCGCCGCTGGATGCGCCGTGCGGACCTGCCGCCCGCCGACCTCGCCAGGCTCAAGTGGGCCCAGGCCCGGGCGGCGGCCGGTGCGGGTGCCGGTGCCTGGCGCGCCTCCGAGCCCGCGGCCCGTCCCGCCGTGCCCGTGCCCTGACCGGAGGAACACCTGCCGACATGCGGACCGTTCGCCCGCGGCGGGTGAGGCCGGCCGCGTCCGGCCGGACCTAGCGTCGCCGCGTGACGACTCAGGTGCCACAACCCGCCCCGACCCCGGACGACCTGCCGGCGAACGGGTCGCGCCTGCGAGACCGGGGGCTGCCCCGCGCACTGGTCGTGCTGCTCGGGGCCGCGGCCGTCGTCGTCGTGGTGGCGGGCATCCAGGCGGTCGCCTGGTTGATCGGCCCGGCGTTCATGGCGCTGATCATCGTGATCGCCGTCGCACCCGTGCAGGGCCGGCTGCAGCGCCGGGGCTGGCCGGCCTGGGCCACGACGCTGGTCCTCGTCGTGCTGGTCTACGCGGTCCTGGTCGTGCTCGCCCTCGGGATCATCGTCTCGATCGCGCGGCTGGCGACGGAGGTGCCGAAGTACGCCGCGCAGGCCGACGGGCTGGTCTCGGGGCTGACCGCGAAGCTCGCCCAGCTCGGCGTCGGGCCCGAGCAGCTCAGGCAGGCGGCGAGCTCGCTCGACATCGGCAAGCTGGCCGGGCTCCTCGGCTCGCTGCTGGACAGCGTCGCCGGGCTCGCCTCGAACCTGGTGTTCCTGCTCGCGCTGCTGCTGTTCCTGACCGTGGAGGCGGGCGGCGTCCGGCACCGGCTGGCGTCGATCGCCGCCGACCGGCCGCGCATCATCGGCGCGCTGGACCACTTCGCCTGGGGGACCCGGCAGTATCTGCTGGTCACGACCGTCTTCGGGCTCATCGTCGCGGTGCTCGACACGATCGCGCTCGCGCTGATGGGCATCCCGCTCGCGTTCACCTGGGGCCTGCTGGCCTTCATCACCAACTACATCCCCAACATCGGGTTCGTCATCGGCGTGATCCCGCCGGCCCTGCTGGGGCTGTTCGTGGGCGGGCCGGGCCTCGCGGTCGCCGTGGTGGTCGTCTACTGCGTGCTCAACTTCGTGGTGCAGTCGTTGATCCAGCCGCGGTTCATCGGCGACGCGGTGGGCCTGTCGGTCACGGTGACGTTCGTGGCGCTGTTCTTCTGGGCCTGGCTGCTCGGTCCGCTCGGCGCGATCCTCGCGATCCCGCTGACGCTGCTGGTCAAGGCCCTGCTCGTGGACATCGACCCCAAGGCGCGATGGGCGGACGCGCTGCTGCGGTCCACGCCGAAGGAGGCGGACCAGGTCGCCGCCGACGAGGCCGAGAAGGCTGCGCGCAAGGCGGCCCGCAAGGCCGAGCGGGCCGAGCGCAGGGGCCATCGGCACCCCCAGCCCGCCGTGGCCGGGGGACCGGCGTCCGCGGAACCCCCCGCGCCGCCGGACCCGCCCGTCCCGCCGGAGCGCACCGACCCGAGGGTCACGCCGTGAGCCGCGGGGCCGGCCGCCCCTGAGCGCCCGGCACCGAGCGCCGTGTCGTGGGCACCCGGTCGAAGCCCTGTCGTGAGCCCTGTCGTGAGCCCTGTCGTGAGCCCTGTCGTGAGCCCTGTCGTGAGCCCTGTCGTGAGCACCGAGTCGTGAGCCCTGTCGTGAGCCCTGTCGTGAGCACCGAGTCGTGAGCACCGAGTCGTGAGCACCGAGGCGCTGCTGCTCGCGTGCTCCGCGATCGTCCGGCCCACCGCGCTCGCCGCGCTGTTCGCGATCCTGGCCACCCGGGACCCACGGCGGCTGCTCACGGCCTACCTGGTGACCGGGCTGGTGTTCGCCCTCGCCGTCGGTGCCCTGGTCGTCGTGCTGCTGCAGGGTCTCAACGCCCGCACCTCGACGACGACGAGCCGGCCGGTCCTCGACCTCGTCCTCGGCGTGGCGGCGCTCGCCTACGCGGGGGCGGCCTGGGCGCGGCTGCCCTCGCCGTGGCCGGTGAGCCGGCAGAGCGAGCGGCGGCCCGACGAGCCGAGCTGGATGCAGCGACGGCTGCAGGCGCTCACGCTGACCGGTGCCGCCGGGGCCGGCGTCCTCACCCACCTGCCCGGCCTGACGTACCTGGCCGCGCTCAACGCGATCGTCGCCTCGGCGTCGGACGTCGTCGACGGCCTCTTCCAGGTCGTCGTCTACAACGCGATCTGGTTCAGCACCGCGATCGTCGCGCTCGTGCTCGCGGTGCACCGCCCGCACCTCGCGCGGGAGCTCCTCGAGCGGCTCGTCGGCTGGATCCGCGCCCGCCGCCGGCCGATCACCGTCCTCTTCTTCGGCGGGCTCGGCTGCTACCTGCTCGTGACGGGGATCGTGGAGCTGGTCGCACGCCCTTGAGCTCCCGCCCCCGCGTCGTCCACGCAGCGCTCGCGTCGGTCGCGCGTGGTGTCGCACGAACGGGTGGACGGACTCGGGCAAGGTGACCAACCGTGGTTCCACCGACCACACTGGCCGGGCAGACCGGCGAGGCGGGCAGGGGGTTCGACGGGTGAGCACGCACAGGGCGTCGGGCAGCGGGAGCGGCGGTTTCCGGGCCGCCGGGCAGAAGCCCCCTGTCCCGTACCAGCGGGGCGCCTCCGGCGCGTCGGCCCCGGCCGGTCCGCCGGCGACCGTCGGCGAGCAGGCGGCGCGCGCCGGGTGGGCGCCCGCACCGCGGCCGTCGCCCGCGCACACCCCGCCGCGCGGCCAGCGCCTCCCCACGGCCGGTGACGGCCGGGCGCTCACCGTGCTGCGGATCGTCACCTACGTGCTGACCTCGCTCGCGAGCCTGCTGTTCATCGCGCTCGTGGTGTACGGGTACCTGGTCGTCCAGGACGTGGTCACGACCTTCCCGCGGATCTTCGCGCCGGGAAGCTGACGGGCCGCCGGGCCGGGACGCGCGGGCGCCCGCGGCACTAGGCTGCGCGCGTGGACGTCCTGGACGAGTACAGCGGGCACACCGACCCCGGCGGCGCGGCGATCCGGCGGAGCCTGGGCCCGCTCACGATCAGCAAGGTGTCCGTCGGCCCGATGGACAACAACGCCTACCTGCTGACCTGCACCGCCACCAACGAGGCCCTGCTCGTCGACGCGGCGAACGAGCCGGAGCGGATCGCCGACCTGGTCGGGGCGGAGGACGGCAGGCCGGAGCTGCGGCACCTGGTCACGACGCACCGCCACCACGACCACTGGCAGGCGCTGGGCGCGGTGGCGGGGATGTTCCAGACCCGGCAGATCGCCCACCCCCTCGACGCGCCGGAGCTGCCGATCCCGATGGACGAGCTCGTGTCGCAGGGCGACACCGTGGAGTTCGGCGAGATCTCCCTCGAGGTCATCCACCTGCGGGGGCACACGCCTGGCTCGATCGCGCTGCTCTACCGGGGCCCCGACCGTCCGCACCTGTTCACCGGGGACTCCCTGTTCCCGGGCGGGCCGGGCAAGACCTGGTCGGCCGAGGACTTCACCTCGCTGATGAACGACCTGGAGTCCCGGGTGTTCGGCGAGCTGCCGGACGACACCTGGGTCTACCCGGGCCACGGCGACGACACCACCCTGGGCAGGGAGCGCCCCTCGCTCAAGGAGTGGCGCGAGCGGGGCTGGTAGCCCGGCCTCGGTTGCTCAAGCGCTCGTTCGAGCGCGATCCTCGAGACACTGCTCGTGCCGGTGCTGCCGGAGCAGTGGCTCCACGGCCCGACATCGAGCGTCGAGCGGATGTGCGCGCCGAGCGGCGACCACACCCCGCCCGGTCCTCGCACACCCGTCCCGGCCCGGTGTCGCATCCGGAACGATCGCCGCACATCCCGTCGACCAGGTGTGCGGCGCTCCTCGGGGTGTGCTGGCGGGTGCTGCTGATGGCGCTCGTGAGCGGCGCCGCCGCGTCGCTACTGACCGCCGGCACACCGGCTCGGGCCTCGCACACCCGTCCCGGCCCGGTGTCGCATCCGGAACGATCGCCGCACATCCCGTCGACCAGGTGTGCGGCGCTCCTCGGGATGTGTCAGCGGGCCTCGGCCGATCCCCGCTGTGAATTCCCGGCCGACCCGAGCGGATCCGCGTGCAGTGCGGCGCCACACCCGCTCGGTCGTCCCACGGGCCGT
Organism: Pseudonocardia yuanmonensis; assembly: GCF_039542425.1. NCBI lineage: Bacteria > Bacillati > Actinomycetota > Actinomycetes > Pseudonocardiales > Pseudonocardiaceae > Pseudonocardia > Pseudonocardia yuanmonensis. The sequence goes on along the minus strand of NZ_BAABIC010000006.1, from coordinate 165,058 downwards.
CGACCGGGTGTGCGCCGGACTCTCCGGGTGTGGCGCGGTGCAGGAGCGGGTGTGTCGGGCGCGGCCGGGTGTGGGAGGCGCTCGGCCGAGCCGCCTCCCTCCCACACCCGCAAGCCCTCTCGTCCGGTTCAGCGGTGGCCTGGGCGCCTGGGCGGGGGCCGGCGCACCGCCGTCGAACATGTGTGCGACAGTGGTCACCTGGTCCGGCGGACGCCGCCGGGAAGCACCGGGCGGTCCGTGGCGTTGAGCCGGGTGGCCGAACGGGGTCCCGACGGCGGCTGCGGCGCCGGTGAGCGTGCCGGCGGCCCGTGGTCGCCCGGCGCTCGCCGGTGCGCACCCGCCGACCGGGACCCCCGGGCCGGACGGGGGGCGCGGTTTTCTGTCGGGCCCCCGGCCTAGCATCGATCGCGGGTCCCCGGTCTGCCGCGGACCGGGCCCGCCGATCCCCGGTGACCCGATAGGAGGCGCCCTCGTGGCACAGGTCCGCACCCCGCACGACGCTCCCCGGCTGGTCGTGCGCGGCGCGCGCGAGCACAACCTGCGCGGGGTCGATCTCGACCTGCCCCGGGACAGCCTCGTCGTCTTCACCGGCCTGTCCGGGTCCGGCAAGTCGAGCCTCGCGTTCGACACGATCTTCGCCGAGGGCCAGCGCCGGTACGTCGAGTCGCTGTCGGCGTACGCCCGGCAGTTCCTCGGTCAGATGGACAAGCCGGACGTCGACTTCATCGAGGGCCTGTCCCCGGCGGTGTCGATCGACCAGAAGTCCACGAACCGCAACCCGCGCTCCACGGTCGGCACGATCACCGAGGTCTACGACTACCTGCGGCTGCTCTACGCCCGGGCCGGCGTGCCGCACTGCCCGGTCTGCGGCGAGGTCATCGAGAAGCAGACTCCGCAGCAGATCGTCGACCAGGTGCTGGCGATGGAGGAGGGCAGCCGCTTCCAGGTGCTGGCCCCGGTCGTCCGCACCCGCAAGGGCGAGTTCGTCGACCTCTTCACCACCCTGCAGGGCCAGGGCTACTCGCGTGTTCTGGTCGACGGCACGGTGCACCAGCTGAGCAACCCGCCGAAGCTGAAGAAGCAGGAGAAGCACGACATCGCGGTCGTCGTCGACCGGCTGTCGGTCAAGCCGAGCGCCAAGCAGCGGCTCACCGACTCGGTGGAGACTGCACTGCGCCTGGCGGACGGGCTCGTGGTGCTGGACTTCGTCGACCTCGGGGACGAGCACCCGCACCGCGAGCGCCGCTTCTCCGAGCGGATGGCCTGCCCCAACGGGCACCCCCTCTCGCTCGACGACCTCGAGCCCCGCACCTTCTCCTTCAACTCGCCCTACGGCGCGTGCCCCGAGTGCTCCGGGATCGGCGTCAAGAAGGAGGTCGACCCGGAGCTCGTCATCCCGGACCCCGAGCTCAGCCTGGCCGACGGTGCCGTGGCGCCGTGGAACACCGGGCACACCGCCGAGTACTTCGGCCGGCTGCTGTCCGGCCTCGCGAAGAGCGTCGGGTTCCGGATGGACACGCCGTGGCGCATGCTGCCCGCCGAGGCGCAGAAGGCCGTGCTCCATGGCAGCGAGGACCAGGTGCACGTCCGGTACCGGAACCGGTACGGCCGCGAGCGCGCCTATTACGCGAACTTCGAGGGCGTGATCCCGTTCCTCGAGCGCCGGCTGGACCAGACCGAGTCCGAGTCGCAGCGCGAGCGCTACGAGGGCTACATGCGGGACGTGCCGTGCCCGGCGTGCAAGGGGGCGCGGCTCAAGCCGGAAGTCCTGGCGGTCACGCTGGCGCACCGCGAGCAGGGGGACCGGTCGATCGCCGAGGTGTCGGCGATGTCGGTGGCCGAGTGCGCCGAGTTCCTCGGCGGGATGGTGCTGGACCAGCGGCAGGCGATGATCGCCGGCCGGGTGCTCAAGGAGATCCAGGCCCGGCTGGGCTTCCTGCTCGACGTCGGGCTGGACTACCTGTCGCTCGACCGCGCCGCGGGCACGCTGTCCGGCGGCGAGGCGCAGCGCATCCGGCTGGCCACCCAGATCGGGTCCGGCCTGGTCGGCGTGCTCTACGTGCTGGACGAGCCGTCGATCGGCCTGCACCAACGGGACAACCGCCGGCTGATCGACACGCTGACCCGGCTCAAGGGGCTGGGCAACACGCTGATCGTCGTGGAGCACGACGAGGACACCATCCGCGCCGCGGACTGGGCCGTCGACATCGGTCCGGGCGCGGGCGAGCACGGCGGCCAGGTCGTGCACTCCGGGCCGGTGGCCGAGCTCGAGGCGCACGACACCTCGCTGACCGGGGCGTACCTGTCGGGCCGGCGCAGCATCCCGGTGCCGGACGTGCGGCGCACGCTGGACCCGGAGCGCAGGCTCACGATCGTCGGCGCGCGCGAGCACAACCTGCGGGGGATCGACGTCGACATCCCGCTGGGCGGGCTCGTCTCGATCACCGGCGTGTCCGGGTCGGGCAAGTCCACGCTGATCAACGACATCCTGGCCACCGTGCTGGCGAACAAGCTCAACGGCGCCCGCCAGGTGCCCGGCCGGCACACCCGGATCACCGGGATCGAGCAGCTGGACAAGCTGGTGCGGGTCGACCAGTCGCCGATCGGGCGCACGCCGCGGTCCAACCCGGCCACGTACACCGGTGTGTGGGACAAGATCCGCACGCTGTTCGCGTCGACCACCGAGGCGAAGGTGCGCGGCTACCAGGCCGGCCGCTTCTCGTTCAACGTCAAGGGCGGGCGCTGCGAGGCGTGCTCCGGCGACGGCACGATCAAGATCGAGATGAACTTCCTGCCGGACGTGTACGTCCCCTGCGAGGTCTGCAAGGGCGCCCGGTACAACCGGGAGACCCTCGAGGTCCACTACAAGGGCAAGACCGTGGCGGACGTGCTGGACATGCCGATCGAGGAGGCGGCGGAGTTCTTCGCGCCGATCACCTCGATCAGCCGGTACCTGACCACGCTGGTCGACGTCGGGCTGGGCTACGTCCGGCTCGGGCAGCCGGCGCCGACGCTGTCCGGTGGCGAGGCGCAGCGGGTGAAGCTGGCCAGCGAGCTGCAGAAGCGGTCCAACGGCCGCACGATCTACATCCTCGACGAGCCGACGACCGGCCTGCACTTCGAGGACATCCGCAAGCTGCTGATGGTGATCAACGGCCTGGTCGACAAGGGCAACACGGTCGTCGTCATCGAGCACAACCTCGACGTGATCAAGACGTCGGACTGGGTCATCGACATGGGGCCCGAGGGCGGGTCCGGTGGCGGCACGGTCGTCGCGCAGGGCACGCCCGAGGAGGTCGCGGGCACCGAGGGCAGCTACACCGGCCTGTTCCTCAAGGACCTGGTCGTGCCGGCGGCACCGGTCCGGCGACCGCGTCGGAAGAAGGCCGTCGCGGCGAGCTGAGCCCTGCCCCAGCCGGGCCGCGTGCCCGGAACCGCTCCGGCGGTCCCGGGCACGCTGCGTTCTCAGGTGTCAGCGCAGGGTGAGCGGCTGTGTCGTCACCCACCCGTGTTGCACAAGCGCGACCGACCGGCATCACCGCCGTAACACCTGCGAAACCGCGACGAACCGGGATCTTCCTAGATTCGGTGGGTCGGCGCGTCGGGGCCAGAGCGTCGACCACCGACAGAGGCACCGGTGCGCCCGCAGACCGTCCCTCCCCAGGACGGCGACCGTACGTCGTAGGAGAACGCCACATGACGCTGCTCGTCCCGCCGCCCCACCAGCGCCCCACCGGCCCGAGCACCAGCCGGCGCGGCTTCCTGCGCCTCGCCGGCCTGGGCGTCGGCGTCGGTGCCGCCGGGGTGGCCCTCGCCGCCTGCGGTGGCGGCGGCTCCGGGAGCGCCCCGGCCTCCGGCGCGGCCTCCGCCGCCCCGGGCCAGTACGGCACGCTGGCCCTGCAGCTGTCCTGGATCAAGAACATCGAGTTCGGCGGCGAGTTCTTCGCCGACTCGAAGGGCTACTACAAGGAGGCCGGCTTCGACTCGGTCGACCTGGTGACCGGCCCGGTGGACAGCGCCGACGCGCTGGTCCTGGCCAAGAACGTCGACGTCGGCCTCTCCGCGCCGGACGCCACCGCCCGCTTCATCACCGAGCAGGGCGCGCCACTGAAGATCATCGGCAGCACGTTCCAGAAGAACCCGTTCTGCATCCTGTCGATGGAGCAGGGCACCCCGATCCGCACCCCGCAGGACCTGATCGGCAAGCGGCTGGGTATCCAGGCCGGCACCAACCAGCAGATCTTCGCCGGGTTCCTCAAGGCCAACGACATCGACCCCGGGCAGGTCCAGCAGGTCGTCGTCCAGTACGAGCCGACCCCGCTGACCGAGAAGAGCGTCGACGGGTTCATGGCCTACACGACCAACGAGCCGTTCCTGATCAAGGCCAAGGGGTTCACCCCGGTCACGCTGCCCTTCGCCGACAACGGCCTCCCGCTCACGGCCGAGACCTTCGTGGTCCTGCAGGAGACGATCGACAACGAGCGCGACAAGCTCAAGGCGTTCCTGACCGCCGAGATCAAGGGCTGGAACGACGCGGTGGCCGACCCGGCCGGCGCGGCGAACCTCGCCGTGAACACCTACGGCAAGGACCTCGGCCTGGACGTCGCCGGCCAGACCGAGCAGGCGCAGGCGCAGAACGAGCTCGTCGTCAGCGAGGACACCAAGGCCAACGGGCTGTTCACGCTCACCCCCGCGCTGCAGGACAACATCGTCAAGGCGCTGGGCAACATCGGCATCACGATCACCGCCGCCGAGCTGTTCGACATGACGCTGCTCGACGAGATCTACAAGTCGGACCCGGGCCTGATCACGGCCTGACCGGACCGGCACGAGCGAGCAGCGGGAGGAGGCGGCTGTGACGGGGACACCCCTCGACCAGCACGCGGGCAGGCTGTCCACCACGGATCCGAAGGCGGATCCGCGCGCGGCGACCGGCATCAACATCCAGGGCCTGGAGAAGGTCTTCACGATGGGGCGCCGGTCCGTGCAGGCGCTCGCGTCGACGAGCCTGGGGACCACGCAGAACTCGTTCCTCTCGCTGCTCGGCCCCTCGGGCTGCGGCAAGTCGACGATCCTGCGGATCCTGGCCGGGCTGGAGACGCCGACGGAGGGCACCGCGCTGATCAACGGCCGGTCCACCCGGGAGATCCAGCGCGACCACCAGCTGGGCATCGCCTTCCAGGAGGCCGCCCTGCTGCCGTGGCGCAGCGTCGCGAGCAACATCCGGCTGCCGCTGGAGGTCGCCGGCATGACCCCGGAGCCGGGGCTGATCGACGACCTCGTCCGGCTGGTGGGGCTGTCCGGTTTCGAGAAGGCCAAGCCGGCGCAGCTCTCGGGCGGCATGCGGCAGCGCGTGGCGATCGCGCGCTGCCTGGCCGTGCAGCCCACGGTGATGCTGCTCGACGAGCCCTTCGGCGCGCTCGACGACATGACCCGCCAGCGGCTGAACGTCGAGCTGCTGCGGATCTGGACCGAGCGCCCGGCGACCACGCTCATGGTCACCCACGGCATCTCGGAGGCGGTCTTCCTGTCCGACGTCGTGGCCGTCATGAGCCCGCGGCCGGGGCGGATCGCCGAGGTGGTCGAGATCGACCTGCCGCGGCCGCGGCTGCCCGAGCTGCAGCGCACCCCCGAGTTCCACGAGTACGTGGACCGGCTCTCCGAGATCCTGTTCGGCCGCGGCGGGGCCCCCGTCGACGCGCACTGATGGCGGCGCCCACCGTCTCGCCCGTCACGCCCGCGGCGGCACCGGAGGAGGGCGGGCGGTTCGCCGCCCTCCGCGGAGCACCGCCGTGGGTGGGCGGGATCGTCGGCGTGGTCGTGATCATCGCGGCGTGGTGGGTGGCGTCGCTGACCCTGTACCAGGGCAGCGGGGCGATTCCGACCCCGCCGTCCGTCGTCGCGAAGTTCTTCGACGGTGCGCAGTGGTCGGCCACGCTGAGCAACGCCGGCGGGACGGTCGGCTCGGCCGCCCTCGGCTACCTGTGGGGCAACCTCGCGGCGATCGTGCTGGCCGTGATCGTGCTGCTGGTGCCGCCGCTGGAGGCGCTGGCCAACCAGATCGCGGTGGTCAGCTACTGCATCCCGCTGGTGGCGATCGGCCCGGTGATCGTCATCGTGGCCGGGCGGGACGCGCCGTCCGGCGCCTCGGTCGTGCTGGCCGCGATGAGCTGCTTCTTCACGACGACGGTCGGCTGCCTGCTCGGGCTGCGCGCGGCGCCGCGCACGAGCATCGACCTGATCAGGGCCTACGGCGGCAGCACCTGGACCGCGCTGCGCAAGGTCCAGCTGATCTCCGCGCTGCCCAGCCTCTTCGCCGCGCTGAAGATCGCGGCGCCGGCCGCGTTCCTCGGCGCGATCCTCGCCGAGTACCTCGGCAGCGGCGGCGACTCCACGCTCGGCCGGGCCATCATCGCCGCGCAGTCCCAGTCCGACGCGCCCCAGCTCTGGTACCTCGCGCTGGTCAGCGGGATCATCTCCGGCCTCGGCTTCGTCGTGGTCGGGCTGGTCGCGAAGCTGGTCACGCCGTGGACCACGGGCGCCGACGTCCCGGCAGGAGCGAAATGACCGCCACGCCGACGACCACGCCGCGCACCGCACCCACGGGTCGGGCGGCCACGACGGCGGGGGGCGCCGCGACCACCCGTGCCCTGCTGCGGCGCGCCGGGCGCGCCGGGGTCACGATCGTGATCGCGCTGCTGGTGCTCGGCCTGCTGTGGCAGGTGCTGCTGACGGTGTTCGACGTGTCGTCGTTCGTCGGGAAGTCGCCGCTGAACGTCGTGCAGTACCTGTTCTCCGACAACCCGCCCCGCGGGGTGCGGCCGGCTTCGATGAGCGCGGAGCAGGCGCGGGCGGACAGCTTCGGCGCCCTCGGCACCACGCTGCTGAACGCGCTCATCGGGTTCGCCGCCGGCATGGTCGTCGCCACGCTCGTCGCGATCGGGTTCGTCCTGTGGAAGCCCGTCGAGTTCGCGTTCATGCCGATCGCGATGCTGCTGCGCTCCGTGCCGCTGGTCGCGATGGCGCCGGTGCTGCTGCTCATCTTCGGGCAGGGCAAGGTCGGGATCGCCGTGATCGCCGCGATCGTGGTGCTGTTCCCGGTGCTGGTGAACATCGTCGTCGGGCTGAACTCGGCCTCGCCGCAGTCGCTCGACCTGATCACGGTCAACGGCGGGTCGGCACTGACCGCGCTGGTCAAGGTCCGGATCCCGTCGGCGCTGCCCGAGTTCCTGGCGTCCATGCGGATCTCCGTGCCGGGCGCGATCGTCGGCTCCATGCTGGCCGAGTGGCTGGTGGGCTTCGCGGGCATGGGCGGGGTGCTGTCCGGCTACAAGGGCTCGGGCAACTACGGCGGCGTCTGGACCATCGTCGCGCTCGCCGTGATCGCCTCCATCGTGCTCTACGAGCTGGCGACCATCCTCGAGGCGGCCGTGCTGGCCCGCTGGGGCCCGAACGCCGGCGTCAGCCCGGGCTGATCACTCCGCCAGCTGCCGGTACGCGGGCCGGAGCAGGTCCCGGACCTTGTGCCGGCGCACCTCGATCGGCAGCTCCGGCACCTGGTCGAGCAGCGCGCCCGGCTCGGGCTCGGCCGGGGCGAACCGGGTGAGGTCGAGCTCGCCCGCGGCGTAGAACGCGTCGAGCAGCTCGCCGAGGGGACGCGCGGTCTCCTCGGGGACGGGCTCGGGCGCCGCCGTGCTCCCGCGGCGGCGGCGCAGGTTCGCGAGCAGGGTCTCCCGGTCCCGCCCGCGCAGGGCCAGGACCTCGAACGGGTCCGCGTCGAACCGCTCCGCGAGCAGGTAGAACACCGCCGCGAGGTGCTTGCACGGGACCGTGCCGTCCGGGCAGGTGCAGTCCATCGACAGGTCGCGCTGCGAGGTGGGGAAGAGGGCCAGGCCGAGGCCGGCGAACAGCTCCTCGATCTCCGGGGGCATCCCGCCGGCGAGCAGCGTGGCCGTGTACCACGCGTCGTCCGCCAGGGCCTGCTCCGCCCGCGCCCAGTCCTGCTTGCCCCACGCGGGGATGCCGATGCGCACCTTGTACGGCGTGGGCCGGGTGCCCTGCACCAGCGCGACGACGGCGCCCGCGTCGACCTCGCAGGACACGATCTGCCCGGAGCGGGCGTAGTTCCGCCCGCGTGCCATGCGCCCGCCGACCCCGAGGGACTCCAGCACGGCGATGAAACGGGCCGACCACCAGGTGCGGGCGACGGTGCCGCGGGTGGAGTGGATCTGGATGCCGCCCTCGACGCGCAGCGGTCGCCGCGGCACGTCCTCCTGGGCCCAGAACGGCTGGTCGCTCACTCGTCCGCCACCGCCTCCGCGCCCAGGGCGAAGACCGACCGCAGCTCGCCGGTGGACAGCTCGGTGAGCCACCCCTCGCCGTCGCTGATCACCATGTCCGACAACGCCTTCTTCGACTCGATCAGCGCGTCGATCCGCTCCTCGACGGTGCCCGGGCACACGAACTTCCGCACCTGGACCGTGCGCCCCTGGCCGATGCGGAACGCCCGGTCCGTGGCCTGCTCCTCCACCGCCGGGTTCCACCAGCGGTCCAGGTGCACGACGTGGTTGGCCGCGGTGAGCGTGAGCCCGGTGCCGCCGGCCTTGAGGGACAGCAGGAAGATCGACGGGCCGTCCCCGGACTGGAAGCGCTCGACCATCGCGTCCCGCTGCTTCTTCGGGGTGCCGCCGTGCAGGTGCAGCACCTCCTGGTCGAAGCGGGCGGTCAGGTGCGGCACGAGCATGGACGCGAACTCGGTGAACTGGGAGAACAGCAGCACCTTGTCGCCCTCGGCGAGGATCTCGGCCAGCAGCTCCTCGAGCCGCGCGACCTTGCCGGAGCGCCTGCCGATGGGCGAGCCGTCGTGCAGCAGCTGGGCCGGGTGGTTGCAGACCTGCTTGAGCTTGGCCATCGCGGCCAGGACGTTGCCCCGCCGCTGGATGCCGACCGAGTCCTCGATCTTCTCCATCATGTCGTCGACGATCGTGCGGTAGAGCGAGGCCTGCTCCCGCGTGAGGTGGTACTCCTGCCTGATCTCGATCTTCTCCGGCAGGTCGTCGATCACCGTGGGGTCGGTCTTGAGCCGGCGCAGCAGGTAGGGCCGGGTGATGCTGCGCAGCGTCTCCGCGGCCTCCGGGGAGCCGTGCCGCTCGATCGGCACGGAGAACCGCTGGCGGAAACGCTCCGGGGTGCCCAGCATGCCGGGGTTCAGGAAGTCCATGACGGACCACAGCTCGGCCAGCCGGTTCTCCATCGGCGTGCCGGTGAGCGCGATCCGGTGCCCGGCCGTGATCCGGCGTGCCGCCTTGGACGGGGCCGCGTTGCTGTTCTTGATCGCCTGCGCCTCGTCGAGCACCAGGCGGTGCCAGGGCAGCGACTCGAGCTCCTCGATGTCCCGGGACGCCGTGCCGTAGGTGGTGACCACGATGTCCGTGTCCGCCAGCCGCTCCCGCAGCGCCTCGCCGCGCGGACGGGTGGGGCCGTGGTGGGCGTGCACCCGCAGGTCCGGGGCGAACCGGGCCGCCTCGCGCTGCCAGGTGCCGATCAGCGACATGGGGCAGAGGATCAGCGTGGGGCCGGGTACTCCGCCGAGGGCCGGGTCCGCACGCTCCCCCTCCCCGTCCACGCGTTCCCGGGCCTCGAGGGCCAGCAGCTGGATCGTCTTGCCCAGGCCCATGTCGTCCGCCAGGCAGGCGCCGAGACCCAGCGACGACAGGAACGCGAGCCAGGACAGTCCGCGCTTCTGGTAGGGCCGCAGCTCCGCCCGGAACCCCGGCGGCGGGTCGAGCGGCTCCAGCGTCCGGTCCGCCGTGCCGCCGAGCAGGTCCCCGATCCAGCCCTCGGCGGCGACCGAGGTGATCGGGAGCGGGGTGTCGACGGTGCCGTGGGCCAGGCCCAGCGCGTCCGCCACGGTGCCGGCGCCGCGGCGGGCGTTCTGCCGGCGCAGGAACTCCAGGCCGCGGGCCAGCGCGTCGGCGTCGACGCTGACCCACTGCCCGCGGATCCGCACGAGCTTGGCCTTGGCCGCGACCAGCGCGGCGATCTCCTCCTCGTCGAGCTCCTCGTCCCCGGCGGCGAGGGTCCAGCGGAACCGCGCGAGCTCCTCCCGGCCGAGCCCCCCGCGGGTGACGACGCCCGGGGCCGGCGGCGAGGACACCGACAGCCGCAGCCCCAGCGGGCGCCGCCCGTTCCACCCGGCCGGGAGCTGCACGCCGAACCCGGCGGCGAGCAGCCGCGCGGCGTCCTCGGTGAGGAAGCGGTGGGTCTCGTCGAGCTCGAGGTCGAGCTCCTCGGGGCGCGCCTGCCGCAGCGCGCCGGTGAGCGGCGGGTAGACGAGCGCCGCCCGGCCCAGCTCGGCCAGCAGCAGCTCCTGCGCGGAGGTGATCAGCCGGTCGGCGTGGCCCGCCCACACGTCCCCGGCCGGGACGACGAGGCTCGGGTCCTCGGTCGACTGCAGCTGGAACTCCAGGACCCAGCGCGTGCCGTCGCCGGTCTGGTCGAGCGGGTCCTCCCCGGGATCGGCGGGATCGTGCAGCGTGCCGACCTCGGCCAGGCGGAAGGTGGCGCGCGCGGGACCGGTCTCCTCGGTGGTGACCGCGTCCCACGGGCCGAGTGCGTCGGCCAGCGTGGCGAGCTCGCGCTCGGCCGCCTCGAACCGCGGGTCCGGTCCGGCCAGGGAGGCGAGCCAGGCCTCGGTGGCCGGAAGCGCCTTCGGCACGCGGCCGCGGCGCGGGGGCACGAGGGCGACGGGCGCGTCGGCGCGGGCGAGGCGTTCGCGGACCGCGGCGTCGACGAGGGTGTCCAGCGCGGCGTCGACCAGCAGCTCGGGGGAGTGGCCCGCGGTGTCCCCGGACCGCCGCTGCTCGGCCCGGGCGATCGGGGGCAGCGCCTCGACGAGGGCGCGACGGGCCACCGCGTCGAGACCCTGGACGACGGGCCGCCAGCGGGCCTCGGGTCCCGGGCGCAGGGTGGGCAGGACGCGCCCGCGGGCGGTGAGATCGTCCGCGAACGCCGCGAGGGCACGCAGGTGGCCGACGGAGGCGCCGTAGCGGACGTCCTCCGCCGGGTCGGTGAGCTCGGTGGGCTCGACGACGACGGCCGGGACCGTCCACGGGGTCAGCGACAGCTCGGCCGACCTCCGCCCGGGCGGTGTCCGGCGCACCAGCTCGGGCGACTCCACCGGCCCGCTCGACCGCGAGGGGAGCAGCAGCGTGATCGAGGTCTGCTTGCCCGGGTGGATCCCGGCCAGCTGGGACGCCGGTACCGCGAAGGGGTGCGGCCGCGCGCTCCGCAGCGACCGGCGCGAGGTGGTCGCCGGGCGCTCACCGTCCTCCGCCCAGAGCACGACGCCCCGGGCGGGGGACCAGAGCGCGTGGACGACCAGCACGGGACCAGGCTACGAGCCGCCCCCGACACTTTCCCGGAGTCCGTACCGGGGGCGGGCCTCGGCGGGGACGAGGTCGACGTAGTCGGGGTGCTTCTCGATCCAGCCCCGGACGAACGGGCAGTCCGGGTACACGGCCAGGCCGCGCTTCCGGGCGTCGTCCAGCGCGAACCGGGCCAGCTTGCCGCCCAGACCCTGGCCCTCGTACATCGAGTCGACCTCGGTGTGGGTGAAGGTGATCCGGCCCGGCTCGGCGCGGTAGTTCGCGAACCCCGCGAGCCTCCCGTCGACGTGGATCTCGAACCTGGACCACTCGGCGACGTCCAGGACCATGGGCTCCGTCATGCCGACGATCCTCCCAGGCTCCCGTGCGGCACGTACGAGGCGGGGATCACGCCGAGCTTCCCCTTCTGGTAGTCCTCGAAGGCCTGCAGCACCTCGGCCCGGGTGTTCATCACGAACGGCCCGCCCCACGCGACCGGCTCGCGGATCGGCCGCCCGCCGAGGAGCACGACGTCGAGCGCCGGGGTGCGCGAGTCCTGCCCGCGGTTCCCGGACACGGTGACGAGGTCGCCGGGCCCGAACACCGCCAGCTGTCCCTCGCGGATCGGCCGGTCGTCCTTCCCGACGGTACCGGCGCCGGAGAGCACGTAGACCAGGGCGTTGAAGTCCCGCCGCCACGGCAGCCGCATGCGGGCGCCCGGCGAGACCGTCGCGTGCATCATCGCCATCGGCGTGTACGTCGACCCCGGGCCCTCGTGCCCGGCGAGCGAGCCCGCGATCACCCGGATCAGGGCGCCCCCGTCCGGCGTGGTGAGCAGCGCGGCCTCGCGGGCCCGCAGGTCCTGGTACTTCGGCTCGAGCCACTTGTCGGCCTTCGGCAGGTTGACCCACAGCTGCAGGCCGTGGAACAGCCCGCCGCTCGCGACCAGGGCCTCCGGCGGCCGCTCGATGTGCAGCAGACCGCCGCCCGCCGTCATCCACTGCGTGTCGCCGTTGGTGATGCTCCCGCCGCCGCCGTGGCTGTCCTGGTGCTCGAACTCGCCGTCGATGATGTAGGTGACGGTCTCGAAGCCCCGGTGCGGGTGCCAGGACGTGCCCTTCGGCTCGCCCGGCGCGTACTCGACCTCGCCCATCTGGTCCATGTGCAGGAAGGGGTCGAGATCGCGCAGGTCGACGCCGGCGAAGGCGCGCCGGACGGGGAAGCCCTCGCCCTCGTACCCGCGGGGCGCGGTGGTGACGGACCGGACACCGCGGTCGAGGTCGGTGGGTCCGGGCTCGGGGACGCGCGGCAGCGCGGCGACGTCGGCGACGGTGACGGCGGGCATCGGGACCTCCCGGGTCGGCGGGCATCTGGTTGAGCCCGCAAGTACCGGGCTCAACCGTACCGTGCCGCCGCCTGTTCCCGGGCGTTCCACCGACCGGATGATGGGGCCGTGGATCGACCCGTCCGGCCCGCCACCCTCGACGACCTGCCCGCCGTCGCGGCGCTCTACGCCCCGTACGTCGAGCGGACCGTCACGACGTTCGACGAGGACGTCCCCGACCTGGACACCTGGCGGGCCAAGCTGGCCGCGCTCACCGCCGGCGCGCTGCCCTTCCTCGTCGCCGAGCTCGACGGCCGGGTGGCCGGGTTCGCGTACGCCTCGCCCTGGCGCGGGGCCAAGCCGGCCTACCGGCGCACCGTCGAGAACAGCGTCTACCTCGAGGAGGGCGCCGGGGGACAGGGCCTGGGCGGGGCGCTGCTCGGCCGGCTGCTCGAGGAGTGCCGCGCGGCCGGGTTCGAGCAGGTCGTCGCGGTGATCGCGGATCCGCGGGGCAACCCGGCCTCGGTCGCGCTGCACCGGCGGGCCGGGTTCCGGGAGGTCGGGGTGCTGCGCGGGGTCGGGTACAAGCACGGGCGGGTCCTCGACACCGCGCTCTGGCAGCGGTCGCTCACCGACGCGGAGTGATCGTCGGACGGTCTCGACGGGCCGCGCCCGCCGGACCAGACTGACCCGGTCGCCCCGCACCGGCGCGGGGCCGGACCGGAGGGGGCCGCGTGGCCGAGCCGACCGTCGTGCTGGAGAAGCTGTCGTTCCTGGAGGGCCCGCGCTGGCGCGGGGGCCGGATCTGGGTGAGCGACTTCTACACCCACCGGGTGCTCAGCGCCGAGCCGGACGGCAGCGACCTGCGGGTCGAGGCCACCGTGCCGGCCCAGCCGTCCGGGACCGGGCTGCTGCCGGACGGCCGGGTGCTCGTCGTGTCGATGCGGGACCAGAAGATCCTGCGCCGTGAGCACGACGGCACGCTCGTCACCCATGCCGACCTGAGCGGGCTCGCCCGCGGGGTGCTCAACGACATGGCGGTCGACCGGGAGGGGCGCTGCTGGGTCGGGTGCTTCGGGTTCGACCTGATGGCGGGCGGCGACCTGGAGACCGCGGTCCTCGTCCGGGTCGACCCGGACGGCTCGGCCGAGGTCGTGGCCGACGGGGTGTACTTCCCGAACGGCACGGTGGTCCGGGACGACACGCTGATCGTCGCCGAGAGCTTCGGCAACCGCATGTCGGCCTTCGACATCCGCCCGGACGGTTCGCTGGGCGGTCGGCGGGACTGGGCCCGGTTCGGCGACCTGCCCACCTCGCGGAACATCGGCGAGATGCTGCCGGGGCTCGCCGTGGTGCCGGACGGCATCGCCGAGCCGGACGCCGAGGGCGCGATCTGGGTGGCCGACGCCGACCACCACCGCGCGATCCGGGTCCGCGAGGGCGGGGAGATCCTCGACCAGATCACGCTCGACGAGCTGCAGACCTACGCCGTGGCGCTGGGCGGCGAGGACGGCCGCACGCTCTTCCTGGCCGCCGCCCCGAGCTTCCTCGAGCACGAGCGCCGGGACACCCGGGACGCGGTGCTGCTGTCGACGCGGGTCGAGGTGCCGCTCGCGCAGTAGGTTCGCGGCGTGCCGTCCCTCGACGAGCGCGCGTGCCGGGAGCGGCTCGCGGCGCACCCGGTCGCCCGGCTCGCGACGCTGCGCGCGGACGGCACGCCCCGGCTCGTCCCCGTCACCTACGCCCTCGTGGACGGCCTGGTCTGCTCGGCCGTCGACGAGGTGAAGCCCAAGCGCGGCCCGCGGCTGGCCCGGCTCGCCGACGTCGCGCGGGACCCGCGGGCCGCCGTCGTCGTCGACGAGTACGCGGACGACTGGACGCGGCTGTGGTGGGTCCGGGTCGACGGCACCGCGGCCGTCCACGAGACCGGTGAGTTCCGGGAACGGGCGCTCGACGCCCTGCAGGCGAAGTACCCGCCCTACCGGGACGCCCGGCCGCGGGGCCCGCTGCTGGTCCTGACCCCGACGGCGATCACCGGCTGGTCGGCGCGCTGACCCGGCCCGTGCTCGCGGCCGGGACCAGTCCCAGGCGGCGGAGCAGGCCCAGCTCGTCCAGCCGGCCCCAGCGCTCGACGATGCGGTCGCCCTCGAGCCGGAAGACGTTGATCCCCGCCAGCTCGACGGTCTCGCCGGTCGGCGGGACGCCCAGGAACTCGCCCCGGTGCGTGCCGCGGGCGGTGAACCGCTCGACCACGACGTCGCCCTCGGCCACCAGCTGCTCGACATCGCTGTGCCAGTCCGGGAAGGCGGTCCGGAACAGCGCCGCCGCCCTGCGCAGGGCCTCGCGGCCGGAGGGCGCGTCCGGGACGGGTGGGTCGTGGTCGACGTAGTGCGGGGCGAGGTAGCGGTCCACGGCGTCGAGCTCGCCGCGCGTGAAGAGTGCCTGGATGAACTCGTCCACGAGCTGCTTGGTGCGGGCGAGCCGTTCGCCGGTGGTGTCGGTGGCGGTTCCAGTGGTGGTGTCTGTGCTGGTGTCTGTGCTCATGGCGGGAGGGTCCGCTCGTTCCCGGCCGGGGACCATCCCAGGGAAGTGGGGTGGCGTCCGGTTGCGGTGGGGTCGACACTGCCCCGATGGCCGGGTCGGTGCACCACGGGCAGGCCGAACGCGACCTCGTCCGGCACTGCCACGCGGGCCTTCCGCTGCCGGACCTGCGGGAGCGGGTGCTGCGGTCGTTGCGCCGGGTGGTGCCGGTCGACGCCGCGTTCGTCGCCACCGCGGACCCGGCGACGTTGCTGTTCACCGGCGCCCACGCGGAGGAGCCGCTGGCGGGCTCGACCGCCCGGTTCCTGGAGAACGAGTTCTCCGGGGCGGACGTCAACCGGTTCGCCGGGCTCGCGACCGCGCGCCGGCACGTGTCCTCGCTCGATCTCGCCACCCGCGGCGACCGCTGCGCGAGCCCGCGGTACGGCGAGATCATGCGGCCGCTCGGGCTGGGCGACGAGCTCCGGGCCGCGCTGGTGGCCGGCTCCGAGTGCTGGGGTTACCTCTGCCTGCACCGCGCGGACGGCGGGCGGGGCTTCACCGCCCGCGAGCTCGAGCTGGTCGCCCGGATCGGGCCGCACGTCGCGGCCGGGATGCGGGACGCGACGGCCCGGGCGGCCGCTCTGGCCGGGCCGCAGCGACCGGGCGTCCTGATCGTGTCCGACGACCTCGCGCTCGTGGCGAGCACCCCGGAGGCGGACGTCCTGGTGGAGGTGATCGACGACGGGCCGGGGGAGCTGCCGGTGGCGGTGCAGGCGCTGGTCTCCGCGCTGCTGGCGGCGGAGCGTGGCCACGGACCGATGCCTCTGGGCTCCACCGTGCGCACCCGGACCGGGGAGTGGCTGCACCTCAGCGCCTCCCGCCTGACCGGTGCGGCCGGCCGGTCCGTCTCGGTGGTGCTCGACCCGACGCGTCCCGGTGCGGGTGCGGCGGCACGGCTGGCCGGGCTCGCCCTCACCCCACGCGAGGCGGAGATCGCGACGCTGGTGCTTCGCGGACGGTCGACCCGGGAGATCTCGGCGACGCTCTACATCTCCCCGCACACCGTCCAGGACCACCTCAAGTCCGTCTTCGACAAGACCGGCGTCCGCAGCCGGCGCGAGCTCGTCGGGCTGCTCCTCGCCGGACCCGACCACTGACCGGCGGCTACAGGTCGCGCAGCCAGCCCGCGACGGCGGCGTCGACCAGCGCCGGGCGCTCGAGGTGCGGGGCGTGGCCGCCGTGGACCAGGAGCAGGTCGGTGGTGCCGCGGGCGGCGTCGCGGACCGCCTCGACGTGCACAGCGGTGCCGTACGGGTCGGCGTCGCCCTGGATCCCCAGGACCGGACAGGTGATCCCGGCGAGCTCGCGGCGCAGGTCCCAGTCCCGGAACGCCGGCTCGAGCCAGACGTCGTTCCAGTTGCGGAAGCACACCTCGGCGTCCCGGTGGTGCCGCGCCATCCGCCGGGCCAGGTCGCCGGACTCGAAGGCGCGCTTGGCCTCCTCGATCGCCCGCAGCCCGATGTCCTCGACGATCACGTGCGGGGCGAGCACGACGAGCCCGGACACCGGCAGGGCCGCCGCGGCCAGCAGCGCGATCGACGCGCCGTCGCTGTGCCCCACCAGGACCGGCTCGCCGAGGTCCAGGGCCTCGACCAGGGCCGGGACGACGGTCGCCGCCTCCTCGTGCGCGAAGCGGACCGTGCGCTTGGCGGGCGGCAGGTCGGAGAAGCCGTGCCCGAGCCGGGAGTAGGCGACCGCCCGCCGTCCCGTCGCGTCGGCGACGCGGCGGTGGAAGCCGCGCCAGAGCCCCGCCGAGCCCAGCCCCTCGTGCAGGAACAGCAGCGGCGCGCCCGGGCCCGTCGCCGGCACGTCCTCGTACTCGTAGGCGGCGCCGTCGATCTCGACCCGGGGGAGCTCGCTCACCCCCGCGAGTCTAGGAGCGTGATCAGCCTGTGCGGGGCCACGGTGCGGTAGGCGTCCGTGACGAGCTCGGCGATCTCGTCCCAGTCGACCTCGACGTCCAGCCGCACGCCCACCCACCCGCGGGTGCCCACGTAGGGCGGCCGGAAGAACCGCTCCGGGTCCGCCGCGACCAGCTCCTCCTGCACCCCGGGCGGCGCGGCGCACCAGAAGGCGAGCCGGTCGTCGTGGTGGTGGTCGGCGAAGGTCACGAAGGTCCTCCGCACGAACCAGGTCGGCTCGCCGTGGCTGATCTTCTCGGTGACCTCGGGCAGGGCGAGGCAGAGCGACCGGAGCCGGTCGAGCGGGCTCCCGCTCACGGCGCCGCCGGGCGGTAGGTCCCGAAGCACCAGACGTTGCCCTCCGGGTCGGCGACGGCGAACTCCCGGGACCCGTAGGACTGGTCGGTCAGCCCGTACACCAGCTCCGCGCCGGCGCCGACGGCCTTGTCGTGCAGGGCGTCCGGCGTGTCCGTGGTGAGGTACAGGACGGCCCGGCCGGTGTCGAAGCGGTCGTCACCGGAGCCGGACCGGGTGCCGATCATGACCGCGGTGTCCTCCCAGAACACCTCGGCGTGCGCCACCGACCCGTCGTCGGCGGTCGCGACGTGGCCGGGGGCCAGCCCGAGGGTGCCGGTGAGGAAGTCGAGCGCGGCGCGGGGGTCGTCGTAGCGCAGTGTCACGTGGATGCCCATGCCGGAGAACCTAGGAGCCCGGGACCGGCGCGGCTTGAAGGAATGCGCGGCGGTAGGCGATCGGCGTGACCCCGGCGAGCGCGCGGAACTCCCTGGTCAGGTGGGCCTGGTCGGAGTACCCGCACTCGGCGGCGACCGCCGCGAGGTCCGAGCGCGGACCGGGACTCCCGAACGGGCCGCCGCCGACCACCAGCCCCGCCGCCCGCTCGAAGCGCAGGACCCGGGCGGCGGTCTTCGGGGCGAGGCCGACCTGGGCACGGAACCGGTCGAGCAGGTGCCGACGGCTCCAGCCCGTCTCCGCGGCCAGCTCGGCGATCCCCAGGTCGCCCGCGCGGCGGACCAGCGCCCGCCACGCCCAGGCCACCTCCGGGTCCGGCCGGCGCACGGTGTCGTCGAGCAGGCGCCCGGCGAGGAACGCCTCGAGTCGGGCGAACCGCCGCGGCCAGTCCGGGTCGGCGCCCAGCCGCTCCGGCAGGGCCTCGAGCGCGGGGGCGTCGAGCTCCCCGAGCGCCGGGACCGCGCCGGTGAGCTCGATCGTCGGGCGCCGGAGCAGCACGAAGACCCCGAGCGGGGTGAGGTCGACCTGCATCCCGTGCTGGTGGCCGCGGAACTCGGTGTGCACGGCCGCGGTCTGCATCCCGGCCAGGAACGACCGGGGTGCGCTCGGGCCGGCCGGCCCGTGCAGCCGCAGCGGTTCCCCGAACCCGAGGATCAGCGCACACGACCCGACGGGCGCCTGCAGCCGTCGCAGCGGCGCCGCGCTGTACTCCCGGTAACCCTGCAGCCGGCGGACGTAGCGGCGCAGCGCGGGGTGCGCCGCCCTGGTCACGTACTCGGCCGCCTCCACCGCCCGAGTGTGGCCCGTATCGCACGACGGACGCGAGCCCCCATAATGCGCGGATGCACGGCCCGCAGGCAGAGCTCGCGGCGGACGTCGTCGCCGATCTGCCCGTCGGGCTGTTCGCGCTCGACGCCCGCGGCTCCGTGCTCCTGTGGAGCGCCGAGGCCGCCCGGCTCACGGGCTGGTCCGCCGACACCGTCCTGGGGCGCAACGGCATCGACCCGGTCCGGCCGCCCGTCGACCTGGCCGCCGCCCGGGACATGCTCGCCCGCGCCCGGTTCGGGCGGGTGAGCGACGCGCTGCCCGCCGTGGTGCCCACCGGACGCCTCCTCTACGTGCACGCCGCGCCCGGGTCCGGCGAGGTCGCCGTCGTCGGGGTGCTGCAGGACGCCACGGACGCCCGGGCGGGCGTCGAGGCCTTCTCGCTGCTCGACGCGCTGTGGCAGAACGCGCCGGTCGGGTTGGCGTACTTCGACCGCGACCTGCGGTACCGGCGGGTGAACTCCGCGGTGACCACGATCGACGGCGGCACGGCCGACGACCGGATCGGCCGCACCCTCGAGGACGTGCACGGCGAGACGGGCGCCCGGATCGCGGTGCTGCTGCGCCGGGTGCTCGACGAGGAGCGACCGCTGACCGAGACGCCGTTCACCGGGCGGCTGTGGCACGGCCGCGGCCCGGAGCAGTCCTGGATGGTGAACTGCTACCCGGTCCGCGACCGCGACGGCTCCGTGCTCGGCGTCGGGCTGGTCGTCGTCGACATCACCGAGACCGAGCGCACCCGCCGGGAGCTCGCCGAACTGGCGGCGGCCCGCGAGTCGCTGCTGCGGCGCTACCGCAGCCTGATCGACGCCACCTCCGCGGCGGTGTGGATCCGCGAGCCGGACGGGAGCGCGCGCGAGGACTCGCCGAGCTACCGGGCCGTCACCGGGCAGGCCCCGCACGAGTACGCGGGCTGGGGTTTCCTCGAGGCCCTCCACCCGGAGGACCGCCACAGCAAGCGCGGGGCCTGGGAGGCCGCCGTCGTGCGCGCCCGGGCAGGCCACGACGCGGGCTTCGAGCACGTGCACCGGCTGCGGGCGACCGGCGGGAGGTACCGGTGGTTCCGGTCGCGGGCCGTCCCGGTGCGCGAGGGCGGGCGGCTCGTCGAGTGGGTCGGCACCGAGACCGACATCGACGACGAGTTCCGCTCCCGACACCGGCTGGACGTCCTGGCCGGGGCCACCCTGGCCGTGAACAGGGCGCTGGACCCGGAGACCGAGCTGCTGGCCCTGGCCGATGCCGTGGTGCCGGAGTTCGCCGACCTCTGCCGGGTCTACCTGGTCGACGAGGCCCAGCCGCTCGAGCCCGGCCGCCCGGTGCACGGGCGCCGGTCGGTCACCCGGGCCGCGCCCGGCCTGCCCCCGGTCCCCGGCGACATCGGCGGCGACGGCGCCGCTCGGTTCGTCTTCGGCGCCGACCACCCGCTGGCCCGGTCCGTGCGGACCGGGCGCCCGGAGCTGGAGCTGGACCCGCTCGAGGTGGAGCACTGGGCCGGCACCCCGGAGATGTACACCTGGGCCCGCGAGGTCCGGATGAACTCGCGGCTGGTCGCGCCCGTGATCTCCGGGGGCCGGGTGATCGCGGGCCTGCTCTTCGCGAGCTGCGGCGAACGCTTGCCCTACACCGCAGACGACCTGGCGCTGGTCACCGAGCTGGCGGCGCGGGCGTCCGCCGCCGTCGAGCACGGGCGGCGGTTCCAGCAGACCCGGCAGGTGTCGCTCGCGCTGCAGGAGTCGATGCTCACCGAGCCGCCGGTGATGGCCGAGATCGGCATCGGCGGCATCGAGGTCGCCGCCCGGTACCGGCCCGCCGCGGCGGAGCTGGAGGTCGGCGGCGACTGGTACGACGTGTTCCGGCTGCCCTTCGGGGACCTCGCGCTGGCCGTCGGCGACGTCGCCGGGCACGACCTGGCGGCCGCCGCGACGATGGGGCAGCTGCGCAGCATGCTCCGCGCGCTGGCCTTCGACAGCGACGGCGCCCCGTCGGACGTGCTGCGCCGGCTCGACCGGGTGGCCTCGCGGCTCGACGTCACCCGCTTCACCACACTGCTGCACGGGCGCGTCCTGCTGCGCGGCGACCAGCGCGTCTTCCGCTGGTCCAGCGCGGGGCACCCGCTCCCGCTACTGGTCGGGCCCGGCCGGACCGCCCGGTACGCGAGCGGTGCCGTCGACGTCGTGCTGGGGGTCGATCCGGACCGGCTGCGGCACGACCAGGAGGTCGAGCTGGCCCCGGGGGAGACCCTCGTGCTCTACACGGACGGGCTCGCCGAGCGCCGCGACGACGTCGACGACCGCGGCGCCCGCGAGCTGCTCGCCCTCGCCGGGGCGGGGGCGCACCTGGACCTGGAGGCCTTCTGCGACCACCTGGTGTCGGGCTCCCCGGCCGACACCGGCGACGACGTCGTCGTGCTGGCGGTGCGGTGCCGGGCCTGATCCGTACCCGACCCGGTCGGACGTAGGCTCGGCGCGTGATCGATCCGGTCGCGCGGGCGTCGGCCCTCGCCGCCCGTGGGCGGGCCCTGCTCGGGATCGCCGGCGCGCCCGGCTCGGGCAAGACGACGCTGGCGGCCCACCTGGTCGCGGCCGTGCCCGGCGCGGTGCACGTGCCGATGGACGGCTTCCACCTGGCCGACGTCGCGCTCGACGAGCTCGGCCGGCGGGACCGCAAGGGCGCCCCGGACACCTTCGACGCCGCCGGGTACCTCGCGCTGCTGCGCCGGCTGCGGGCGGGGGAGCCCTGGCCCGTGTACGCGCCGATGTTCGAACGCGACCTGGAGCAGCCGCTGGCGGGCGCGATCGCGGTCCCGCCCGACGCCCCGCTGGTCGTGACCGAGGGCAACTACCTGCTGCTGCCCGACGAGCCGTGGCCCGCGGTGGCGGCCGAGCTCACCGAGACCTGGTTCTGCGACCTGCGCGAGGACCTGCGGCTGCGCCGGCTGGTGGACCGGCACGTCCGGTTCGGCAAGGCCCCGGCCGCCGCGCAGGAGTGGGTGCGGCGGGTCGACGGGCCCAACGCCGAGCGGGTCGCCGCGACCCGGGACCGGGCGGACCTGGTGGTGCCGAGCGCGGTGCTGGAGACCCTGGGCCCCTGACCGGGGCTCGGCCGACCGCGGCCCTGATGAACGCGCGCCCTGTTGATGGCGGCTCGGCTCGGTTGATCTGCTCGGCGGGACGCGCTCAGCGCCAGGGGGCGACGCGGGCGCGGCGGGAGAGCCGCACCTCGCACTCGATCCCGGCGGGGTCCAGCCCGGTGAGCACCGCGATCAGCTCCCGGGCGGCCGCCTCGGCGTCCCGGAGGTCCCGGACCGAGGTGGCGGCCTCGATCTCCGGCACGTAGAGCACCAGGCTGCGGTCCGCCGGCCAGGCGTCGACCGCGAACCGTCGTGAGGTGCTCACGCGTTCCACGGTAGCCGCGCCCGGGCGGGCCCGGGATCGTCCGGACCGGTGCGGACGACAGGAACCAACCCCGGACCAACCCCAGACGGGCCCCGGACGGGCCCCGGACGACTGCGACCACCCCCCGACCACCGGGTCGGCTCCGGACGACCCCGGATCGCTCAGCCGCAGGGCGTGATCGAGCAGTCCTGACGCTGGGCCGTCGGCGGGGCGCCGGGTGCGGGGGTGGCCGCGCCGTCCTCGCCCGGGAACAGCGGGTCCTCCCCGTCGGGCAGGGCGGCGCTGCCGGGTTGCGGCTCCGTCGTCGGGGCCACCGGCGTCGGCGGGGGCGGCGGGACCTCGGAGGACTCGGAGGACGGGCTCGGCGGCGCGCTCGAGGTCGGGGTCGGGGTCGGCGTCTCGTTGGGCGGCAGGTCCGAGGGGGGCTCGCCGATCGGTTTGTAGGTGCCGAAGCCCTCGGTCTGCGGCTCCTCCTCCACCGCCTGCTTCATGAACGTCTGCCACACCTCGCCCGGCAGGGTCTTGCCCTCCACCGGGGTGCCCGAGGCCGTGCGGATCGGCGAGTTCATGTCCGTGCCGATCCACACCGCGGTGGCGAGGTCCGGGGTGAAGCCGGAGAACCAGGCGTCGTTGTTCTCACCCTCGAACCGGGACTGCACGGTGCCGGTCTTGCCCGCGACCGGTCGGCCGATGCCGAGGCCGTCGTTCGGGACCACGCCGAGCATGGCCTCGATCGTGTTGCGCGCGACCTGCTCGCTGAACCGGCGCTCGCCCTGGGACTCCGGCGCCTCGTAGAGCACCCGGTCGTCCGCGGTGACGACCTTGGAGATGAAGTGCGGGGCGTGCCAGACACCGCCGTCGGCGATGGTGGCGTAGGCCGACGCCAGCTCCAGCGGCGTGACCTCCTTGTTGCCGAGGGCGAGCCGGGCGTCGGGGTTGTCCAGCGGGGAGGTGATGCCGGCGGCCCGCGCGGCGGCGGCGACGTTCTCCGGCCCGACCTTCGCGGCCAGCTTGGTGAAGATGACGTTGTTGGAGATCGTCATGGCCTGCTTGAGGTCGCAGCGCGGGCAGTCGGCGCCGTCGGCGTTGCGCAGGCCGGTCTGCTCGCTGCCGTCGAACACCGTGCCGATCCCGATCGGCGGGTCGTGGCTGAGCGCGGCGAGCACCACGAACGGCTTGAACGTCGAGCCCGGCTGCTTGCTCACCCGTGCGTAGTCGAGCCCGACGCCGTTCTCCCCGCCGTAGTAGGCGCTCACCCCGCCGGTCCTCGGGTCGATGGCGACGACGGCCGAGCGCAGGTTGTCGGGCTGCCCGGCGAGGGTCTTCTGCGCGCTCTCGACCGCCCGTCGTTGCTGCTCCGGGTCGATCGTGGTCGTGATCCGCAGGCCGTCCTGGGCCATCTCCTGGTCGGTGATGCCCAGCGAGTCCAGCTCCGCCTTCACCGCGTTGACGACGTGCCCGCGGCTGTCCGAGTAGGAGCCGCTGCCCGGTGCCGCCTTGCGCTGCTGCGTGGCGGGGAAGGTGGCGGCGGCACGGTCGCCGGGCGCGAGCCAGCCCTGGCCGACCATGCCGTCCATCACGAAGTCCCAGCGCTGCACGGCCTTCTGCGGATCGATCGCCGGGTCCCAGCGCGACGGCGACTGGATGACGCCGGCCAGCAGCGCGCCCTCCGCCACGGTCAGCCGCCCGACGTCCTTGCCGAAGTAGGCCTGGCTCGCCGACTGGATGCCGTAGGCGCCGCGGCCGAAGTAGATCGTGTTCAGGTAGTCGGTGAGGATCTCGTCCTTCGACTTCTCCTGGTTGACCTTCAGCGACACGATCAGCTCCTTGTACTTGCGCCACAAGGAGACCTGGTCGCCGACCAGGGCGTTCTTCACGTACTGCTGGGTGATCGTGGACCCGCCGCCGACGCCGCCCTGCAGCTGGTTCCACACCGCCCGCAGGATGCCGCTGAAGTCGAAGCCCGGGTTGGAGTAGAAGCTTCGGTCCTCGGCGGCCAGCACGGCCTCGCGGACGTGCACCGGGATCTGGTCGACCGTGACCTTGGTCCGGTTGCCCTGCTCGGGGACGAGCCGGGTCAGGTCGGTGCCGTCGGCGTAGGAGATGGTCGCGACCTGGTTGTTGACGGCGTCGTCCGCGGTCGGCACGGAGAAGGCGACCCAGCCGATCCCCAGCGCCAGCAGGGGCAGCAGGACGAGCGCGCCGAGGCCGCCGAGGACGCCCCACTTCACGTGCCTGCGCCGCCGGGCGGCGCGCTGGGCCGGGGTGAGCGGCCTGCGGTGCGCGGACCCCCCGACGAGCCGGCGGCGCAGCAGCTCCAGCGGGCCCTGCGGGCCGGTCTGACCGGTGTCCTCGCCGGCGCGGGTCAGGCCCGTCGCGGTCGCCGTGGCCTTCCGCGGGTCCGGGGTCTGCCACCAGCCGACGGCGGAGCGCGAGCGGGACCGGCGGCTACGGGAGCGGGGGACCGCGGAGCGCCGGGTCCCGTCGGTGCCGTCGGTCCGCTCGGCTCCGTCGGTGCGGGCTCCGTCGGTGCGGGCGGTGTCGGTGCGGGCGGTGTCGGTGCGGGTGGCGGCGGTCCGGTCGGTCCGGGGGCTCTGCTGCGCGCTGCGCGAGCGGTCGGCGGCCGGGGGCTGCGCCTGCCCGCGCGAGGGGACCGACCGGGAGGGACCCGGTTCGCCCGCGCGGCGGGGCGGGGGCGGCAGGGGCCGGCCGGAGCCGGGGGTGCCGGCGAGTGGTTGCGGGCGGCCCGGGGCGGTCGGCCGCGCGGGCGGGACGGAGCGGACCGGCGGGGCGGTCCGGGGACGCGGGTGCTGCGGCGGCGGGCCCTGCCGGCCCGCGCGCGGCGCCGGTCCGTGACCTCCTCCGGGCACTCGCACGTCCCTCCCCGTCGTCCGCCGTCCGTTCCCCGGCCCGGTGGCCGTGGCGGGACGGGCGGCCGGGCCGGCCTCGGCCGTGCGGAGCACCCGTCACGACCGTTCGGGCCCGCGCGACCGTTCTGGGAGGTCAACGGGCCACCCCGGGGGCACGGTGCGGCCGGAGATCGAACTCACCCGAATGACGGCATCCCGACCGCGTGCCGTCGGGCCTGTCGGCGACGGTGTGTGACGATCTCGCGCGTGGACTGGGCCGGACGGATGTGAGCGAGGCGGCGGGGGAGATCCGCAGGCTCCGGCAGGCGAGGATCACGGGGGATCGACGGCGATCACGGGAGCGAGGGAGCTCGGATGGGGCGCACCGGCACGGTGTCGGGGATCATGGGCGTTCTGGCGGCGACGGGCGCGCGCCGGCCGGTGCTACGGCGCTGGCCGACGTCCGTGGCCCAGATGGCCGCCTGCACGCCGGCCTCGGAGATGCCGGTGGCGGACGCCCTGGCGCACGCCGCGCTGGCGGCCGGCGGGGTCGCGGAGCTGGTACACGGTCCGCGCGACGCCCGGTCGGTCGCGTCCGCCCTCGCGACCGTCGGCACCAACGCTGCCGCCGTGGCGGCGCTCGTCGGGCTCGTCGCCGACGCCCGCCGCTCGGCCCTCGTCCTGCAGGAGGCGCTGGCTCCGCTCGGCGTCACGGGGCTGGACCGGCCGATCCCCCGCGCGCTCCGGCGCGTGCGCGAGTGGCGGCAGGGCGCGGGCCGGTACGTCGTGGCGCAGGACGTGGCGTACGGGCCCGAACCCGAGCACCGGCTGGACGTCTGGGCGCGGCGTGACCTGCACCTGCTGCGCGACGGCGGGCCGGCCCCGGTCCTGCTGCAGGTGCACGGTGGGGCGTGGACGCTCGGCTCGCGCACGAAGGAGGCGGTACCGCTGATGGCCCACCTCGCGGCCCGCGGCTGGGTCTGCGTGACCGTCGACTACCGACTCGCGCCCGCGGCGCGGTGGCCGGCGATGATCGTCGACGTCAAGCGCGCCCTCGCCTGGGTCCGCGAGCACGTCGCCGGGTTCGGCGGCGATCCCGGGTTCGTGGCGGTGACCGGCGGGTCCGCCGGCGGGCACCTGGCCGCGCTCACCGCGCTGACCCCGAACGACCCGGCCTACCAGCCGGGTTTCGAGGAGGCGGACACCTCCGTGCAGGCGGCTGTGCCCTTCTACGGCGTGCACGACTTCACGGCCGACGACCAGGGCCTGTGGACGCTGCTCGAGGGCAAGGTCATCGGGACCAGCTACACCGCCGACGAGGCCACCTACCGTGCGGCCTCGCCGGTGCACCGCGCCGGGCCCGAGGCGCCGCCCTTCCTCGTGGTGCACGGCGACACGGACACGGTGGCGGGGGTGGGGCAGTCGCGGCGGCTGGTCGCCCGGCTGCGGGCGGTGTCCCGCGAGCCGGTCTGCTACGCCGAGCTGCCGCACGCCCAGCACGGCTTCGACGGGCTCCCGACCGCGCGCACCGCGTACACGGTGCGCGCCGTGCACCGCTTCCTCACCGCCGTGCACACGCGGGCCACCGCGACCACCGGCTGACGGGGCGGGTCAGGGGGTGAGGAGGGCAGCCATCCGCTCGCGCAGCAGGGTGGCGGCCGAGTAGGGCCGGACCATGACGGTGAGCTCGGCGACACCGTCGGGTCCCTCGCGCAGGATGTCGACGCCCTCCAGCTCCCGGTCGCCCACCCGGGCCCGGAAGACCAGCACGTGCCCCGCGTCGCCGGTGAACTCGTCCGTGTAGCGGAAGTCCTCGAACACCTGCACGACCGCCCGCAGGATCGCCCGCAGCGCCTCCCGCCCCTCGTACGGCCGGTGGACGATCGGGGAGTGGAACACGGCGTCCGCGGAGAAGAGGTCGGTGGCCGCGTCGGCGTCGCCCCGCTCGACCGCGGCCCGGAAGGCAGCTGCGCTCACGCACCCATCCGACCACTCCGGACGGGACCGGCGCCAGCCGGCCGCCCACGCCCGACCGCGCAGGCGTGTGCAGCGTCACGCGGATCAGGTGGGGTCCGGACGGGTGCGATGCGGGGGCCGATCGCCGGGTGATCGGCGGCCGTCCGCTCCTCGCCGGGACGGCTGCACCGGCGACGCCCGAGCGGCCGGCCCCGGCGATTTCCACGGGGAGAGCGCCGACGGCTCGCCGGCACTCAGCCGGACGGCCGTGCGTGGCTCGTGCCCCCGGTCGTGCGGGAATGGGCCGGAAAGGTGGGTCCCCGGGCTTCGCTCAGGTTGTGAGAGAGTTTCGCGTGCCCGTTCCGGACAGTGTGATCGACACCCTGGGAAAATTGCCCGGGGTGTCGTACGCCTGCGTTCTGGAGCGCGATTCGCGGACAATTCTCACCGCCGCCGGGAATGACGATCCCGGCCTTTCGCCGGACGAGATCGTCGACGCGTTCGACGGTGCCGCCGGGGTCGGCGGCCCGCGTGGCGGCGCGCTGCACACGGTCGTCGTGACCGGCGCCCGGATCGTGCAGGTCCTCGCCCCGCTGCCGCTCGCGGACGACTCGGCGGGCGTGCTGTACCTCCGGCTGGTGCGGGCCCGCGCCACCCTCGCCTCCGTGCTCCGCGAGGTGGAGCGCGCGACCCGGGGCCGCACCCCGCGTCCGGTGGGACAGGCGCCGGGGGGCCTGACCGCCATGCCCGCCGCGAGCCGACCCACGGCGAGCCGGGGCGCCGCGCCGTCCGCGATCCCCGGCGTGTCCCCCGTGCCGCCCGCCGCGGGGGGTCCCTCGACCCGGTCGGACCGGCGTCCCTCCGCTCCGCCACCCGGCGCGCGACCGATCCCCGTGGCCCGCGTCTCGGGTCCCGGCCGTCCGGTCGTCCCGAGCGCGCCGCCGCCTCCGACACCGCCGTCACCGCGTTCGGCCCCGCGGTCGGCGCCGATGCCGCCTCCGGCCCCGTCATCGACGACGCCATCACCGGCGCCGTCGCCGGCTCCGTCGCCGGCTCCGTCGCCGCCGGCGACGCCGGCCGCGCTCCCGTCGGCCGCCGTGCTGGCCGCCCCTCGGGTGGCGACGGTGACGAACACGGCCGACGCTGCGGCGACGGCGCCCCTCGGGCCCGATGACGATCTCTCCTTCGGGACCGGCGCGGCGGAGGCGCACGTACCGATCGCCGTCCCGCCGGCGCCTCGCGTCCGGGTCGAGGAGCGGGCCGAGCCGTTCGCGAGGAACCGCACGCCCTTGCTCGCGGCGGAGTTCTTCGCGGCGGCACACCGGGCCCGCCCGCCGCTGCCACCCGAGTCCGTGCGCGGGGTCCGGGGTGTCGAGCGGGCCGCGGGGTGGGACGTCGCCCCCGAGAACCGGACCCCGCGCGACCCGCGGCCGGGTCCCCCGACCGAACGGCTGTCGGCGGCACCCGGGGTCGCCCGGCGCGCCGCCCCGGGGTCGGGACCCGCGCCGGTCGAGGACGACGACCCGAGCACGGCGCGGGCGGCCGACGCCGCCCCTGCCACCGATGCCGCCCCTCCCACCGATCCCGCTGCTGCTGCCACCGGCCCCGCCGCTGTCACCGACGCCGCTGCTGCCACCGACGCCGCTGCTGCCACCGACGCCGCCGCTCCCGCCGACACCGCCCCTCCCGCCGGCGCGCTGCCGCGGCGCCGGGGCGACACGGTGATCCCGCCCCCACGTGGGCCCGACGACATCGACCAGGAGCGGCGGTGGGCCACGGACCTGCTCACGCTGCGCCGGTTGGCCGACGGTCTGCGGAGGCGATTGCGCTGATTTCCGGCCGTCGGGTGCACGCCCTGCGCCGCGCCCGCGATCCACCGTTTTCCCACGGCCCCGGGAATCCACCCCCCGGCGCTCGCCGCAACGATTCTGCGATACCCTTCAGGTTCCCCCGTCCCACCATTTCGAGACCGCCGGAAGCCGTTCCCCCGACCGGCGGTCGGAGGCAGACAATGAGCTCCATCGAGCATTCCCTGGACATGGCCGCCAACATCAAGGGCGCGTTCGCCGTCGCCGTCGTCGACTACGAGAGCGGCATGATGCTCGGCTCCCGCGGCGGCAGCGCCGAGTTCGACCTCGAGGTCGCGGCCCCCGGCAACAGCGACGTCGTCCGGACCAAGATCGAGGTCTCCCAGAAGCTGGGTCTGCGCGAGCAGATCGAGGACATCCTGATCACGCTGGACAACCAGTACCACCTGATCCGGCTGATCCGCGGCCTGCCGGACGAGAAGCTCTTCTTCTACCTCGTGCTGAACCGGGCGCAGGCCAACCTGGCCATGGCGCGGCGTGACCTGCGCGTCATCGAGCAGGAGTTCTACATGTCGCACCCGAACGCGGGCGCCCGCGCGCCGCAGGGCGACAACCAGTACTTCCAGACCAACGCCCACCGCTGATCGCGCTCCGCGACGGTCCCGATACAAATTCAGGTGTGCTGAGCATCCCCGGCAGTCCCGGAGTCCTGCGCGTCGCGGCGAAGGAGGTCCTGCGCCAGCCCTGCGTGCTGGCCTGCGCCCTCGTCGACGTCGAGAGCGGGTTGACGCTCGACGCCGAGACGGCGGACCGCGCCCGCCTCGAGACGGAGGCGGTGGCCGCCGCGCAGGCCGAGGTCATGCGCGCCGCGCAGGCGCTGGCCCAGGTCGTGCGGGGCGCGCCGGCCGAGGTCGTCGTGCGGCAGGGGTCCGCGGTGCTGCACCTCATCCGGCTCCTGCCGGATCCGCTGAGCGCCGGCCTGGTGCTCTCGGTGCTGGTCGTCACGCCGGAGCGCAACCTGCGCAAGGTCCGCCGCGTGCTGGACCGGGTCGACCCCGCGGCCTTCGTGCCGCGGCGTCCGCGGGCAACGACGCCCGCCGCACCGTCCGCCGCACCGTCCGCACCGTCGGTGCCGGACGCGGCGCCGGCGGTCCGGTCGTTCGAGGAGGCCGCGGGGCAGGCCGGCCTCGGTCCGGTGGCTCCCGCGCCTCCCGCGTCGCCCGTGCCGGGCACCGCCTCTCCGATCCCGGCCGCGCTCCCGGGTGTGCCGGCGACCCCGGCCTTCGCGTCCGCCGGTGCGGGCGCGGCGCCCGCCCGCCCCACCCGGTGCCCGGTCCTCGTCGGGACGGCCGCGGCCCCGGCCCGGGGCCGGTTCGCACCACCGCCGGTGCCGGCCTGGGCGGTCCGCCCGGCCGGCGTCGGTGCGGTCCACGGCGCCACCGGGTCGGTGCCGGCCGCGCTCGGCCCGAACGGCTCCGTGCCCGGCGCCCACGTCCCCCACGGCTCTGTTCCGGGGGCGCACGTGCCGAACGGCTCGGCGCACGGCTCGCGGCCCGGGCCGCACGGCCCCCATAGCTCCCCGCCCGCCGGCCTCGGCCCGAACGGGTCGACGATCGCCTCTCTCGCCCACGGCTTCGCATCGCAGGGTCCGAACGGGTCCGGATCCGACGGCCCGCACGGAGTCGAGCCTCAGGGCCCGATCGGATCCGGAACGGCGGCCCCGGCCGACCACGCCGACGCGGCCGCCCACTCCCGTCCGGGGACCTCCGACTCCGACGGTCCGGCGGCCGCCCGGCGGCCCGCCCCCGCGTCGTCGGGCGGAACCGAGGCCGCCCCTGCACCGCAGCCGGCGGGCGAGTCCGACCCCGCCGACCGCGGCGACCCCGCCGACCAGGCCGGGCTCAGCCAGGTGGACTGGTTCACCCCGGCCACCCCCGGGAGCCCGCCCCCGCTCCGCCGCGTCGTGGCCGAGCCGGAGCACCCGCACGCGCACGTCGGGCTGCCGCACCGCACCTGAGCGCGGCCCGACCGCACCCCGAACCGCGCCCGGACCGGGCCGGTGGCCCGCGGATGCCAGCGGATACCCGTCGGACCCGACCTCTAGCATCGGGGGCACAACCCGCACCTCACTTCCCTGGAGGCACCTCGTGTCCGCTGTACCCGCCCCGCCCGCGTCCGCGCCGATCCTGGTGCCGGCCGGGACGACGGCCGGGGCCCGCGTCCGCGAGGGGGGCCTGCCGACCAGCGGGCCGCAGGCGGTCGTCGTCGTGAAGGACGCCGAGGGCGCGCTGCGCGACCTGGCCTGGGCCCCGGAGGCCGACGCCGAGGTCGTGCCGGTCACCGCGGACTCGGACGAGGGCCGCAGCGTCATCCGGCACTCCGCGGCGCACGTCCTCGCGCAGGCCGTCCAGCAGCTGTACCCGGAGGCCAAGCTCGGCATCGGGCCGCCGGTCACGGACGGCTTCTACTACGACTTCGACGTGGAGAAGCCCTTCACGCCGGAGGACCTGAAGAAGCTCGAGTCGGCGATGAAGAAGATCATCAAGTCCGGCCAGCGCTTCTCCCGCCGCCGCTTCGACTCGCTCGAGGAGGCGCGCAAGGAGCTCACCGACGAGCCGTACAAGCTCGAGCTGATCGACCTCAAGGGCACGGGCACCGAGGCCGACGGCGAGGTCATGGAGGTCGACGCCAGCGGCGAGCTGACCATCTACGACAACGTCCACGCCCACACGGGCGAGACGGTCTGGTCGGACCTCTGCCGCGGCCCGCACCTGCCCACCACGAAGTACATCCCGGCGTTCAGCCTCACCCGCACCGCCGCCGCGTACTGGCGGGGCAGCGAGAAGAACCCGCAGCTCCAGCGCATCTACGGCACGGCGTGGGAGTCCCAGGAGGCGCTCGACGCCTACCTGGAGCGCGTCGCCGAGGCCGAGCGCCGCGACCACCGCCGGCTGGGCGCCGAGCTGGACCTGTTCTCCTTCCCGGACCAGATCGGCTCCGGCCTCGCGGTCTTCCACCCCAAGGGCGGCGTGATCCGCAAGGAGCTGGAGGACTACTCCCGGCGCAGGCACGAGGAGGCGGGGTACGAGTTCGTCAACACCCCGCACATCACCAAGGGGCAGCTGTTCCGTACCTCGGGCCACCTCGAGTGGTACGAGGAGGGCATGTACCCGGGCATGATCCTCGACGAGGAGCTCAACGCCGACGGGACGGTCCGAAAGCCCGGCCAGGACTACTACCTGAAGCCGATGAACTGCCCGATGCACAACCTGATCTTCGACGCGCGCGGGCGCAGCTACCGCGAGCTGCCGCTGCGGCTGTTCGAGTTCGGGACCGTGTACCGGTACGAGAAGTCCGGCGTGGTGCACGGCCTGACCCGGGCCCGCGGCTTCACCCAGGACGACGCGCACATCTACTGCACCGAGGAGCAGATGGAGGGCGAGATCGCCTCCCTGCTCGACTTCGTGCTGGGCCTGCTGCGGGACTACGGCCTCGACGACTTCTACCTCGAGCTCTCCACCCGCAACCCGGAGAAGTCCATCGGCAGCGACGAGGACTGGGAGCGCGCGACCAACGTGCTGCGCAAGGTCGCCGAGGACACCGGGCTGACCCTGGTGGACGACCCGGGCGGCGCCGCGTTCTACGCGCCGAAGATCAGCGTGCAGACCAAGGACGCGATCGGCCGCAGCTGGCAGATGTCGACCATCCAGGTGGACCTCATGCTGCCGGACCGGTTCGACCTCGAGTACACGGCGTCCGACGGCTCGCGCAAGCGCCCGGTGATGATCCACCGTGCGCTGTTCGGCTCGATCGAGCGCTTCTTCGGCGTGCTGCTCGAGCACTACGCCGGCGCCTTCCCGGCGTGGCTGGCCCCGACCCAGGTCGTCGCGATCCCGGTCACGGACGAGCAGGTGCCGGCCGTGCAGGAGGTCGTCGCGCAGCTGCGGGCCAAGGGCGTGCGGGTCGAGCTCGACGCCGGGGACGACCGGATGCAGAAGAAGATCCGCACCCACACGCTGCAGAAGGTGCCGTTCCTGCTGCTCGCGGGCGCGCGGGACGTCGAGGCGGGCGCGGTGAGCTTCCGCTTCCGGGACGGCTCGCAGACCAACGGCGTGCCGGTGGCGCAGGCGGTGGAGGCCGTCACGAGGTGGATCGCGGGTCGCTCCAACGTCAACCCGACCGCGGAGACCTTCACCCCGTGACCGGCGGTGCCAGGTCGGGCGGGGGCGCGTGACTAGGATCGACGGCGTGTCCGAGCCCGAGCGGGAAGCCCCGGAGATCGAGGGCATGGCGGGGGTCGGCACGCCGGACGGGTTCCGCAGGCTGTGGACCCCGCACCGGCTGGCCTACATCAAGGAGGCCGGCGAGGGCGGGTGCCCGTTCTGCCGCATCCCGTCCCTGCCCGACGCGGAGGGGCTGGTCGTGGCGCGGGGGCGGAGCGTGTTCGCGCTGCTCAACCTGCACCCGTACAACCCGGGCCACCTGATGGTGCTGCCGTACCGGCACGTCGCCGACCTCGAGGACCTCACGGCCGCCGAGTCCGCCGAGCTCACGCTGTTCACCCAGCGCGCGATCCGGGCGATGAAGAAGGTCGCCGCGCCGCACGCGTTCAACACCGGCCTCAACCTGGGCACGGTCGCGGGCGGCTCGCTGGCCGAGCACCTGCACCAGCATGTGGTGCCCCGGTGGGGCGGCGACGCGAACTTCATCGCCGTCGTCGGGCAGACGAAGGTGATCCCGCAGCTGTTGTCCGAGACCCGCGAGCTGCTCGCCGGGGCCTGGGAGCCGGACTGGGAGCCCGCCGGCGGCGCGGCGGCCACGGACGGCGCCGGCGAGCCCGACACGGGGAGTGACCGGCCGCGGGACTAGGCTGGTCATCCGCACCGCCGGCCGCGGCGGGGCGCCGCACGAGACCGGCAGGAGTCGGCCCCACCCGATGCTGAACGTTGTCGCCCGAGTCCACGTCAACCGGGTCACCGACCCGATCGGTCGCGCGCTGGTCGGGCGTGGGATCACGCCGGACGCCGTCACGGTCGTCGGCACGGTCGGCGCGTCGGCGGCGGCGCTGTGGTTCCTGCCCCGCGGCGAGCTGGTCGTGGCGCCCTTCGTGATCACGCTGTTCGTGCTGCTCGACCTGATCGACGGGGCGATGGCCCGGGCCCGGGGGAGGGGCACCCCGTTCGGCGCGGTGCTCGACTCCACCTGCGACCGGATCGCCGACGGCGCGCTCTTCGCGGGCGTCGTGTGGTGGTGCCTCGGCGTCGGCGAGGAGCGGGTGCTCGGGATCGCCGCCCTGATCTGCCTGGTGTCCGCGCAGCTGATCTCCTACGTGAAGGCGCGGGCCGAGGGTGCCGGTCTGAACGCCGACGGCGGACTGGTCGAGCGGGCCGAGCGGCTGATCGTCGTCCTGGTCGGCGTCTTCCTGCAGGGGGTCGGCGTGCCCTACGCGCTGCACGTGCTGCTGTGGGGGCTCGCGGCGGCGTCCGTCCTGACGGTCGTCCAGCGGATCGTGCTGGTGTACCGCAGCGCGCAGGCGCTGTCGGCCCGGACGCAGGAGCCTCCGTCGTGAACCTCGCGGAGCTCGGCTACACCGCGGCCTGGCGGCTGCTGCGGCACGTGCCGGCTCCCCTCGCCGAGGCCGGGTTCCGGGCCGGGGCCGACCTGGCGTGGCGACGCGGCGGCGCGGGCGTCGAGCGGCTGCGCCGCAACCTGCGGCGCGTGCGGCCCGAGGCCTCCGGACCCGAGCTCGACCGGCTCGTCCGCACGGCCCTGCGCAGCTACGCCCGCTACTGGGGCGAGGCCTTCCGGCTCCCGGCGCTCGACCGCGACACGATCCACGCCCGGCACGCGCCCGTCCCCGGCCTCGACGTCGCCATCGCGGCGATGCGGGAGGGGCGTGGGGTGGTCCTCGCGCTGCCGCACGCGGGGAACTGGGACGTCGCCGGCGTCTACGTGATCGAGGAGCTGCGCCGGCACGGTCTCCCGGCGGAGATGACCACGGTCGTCGAGCGGCTGCGGCCGGAGTCGCTGTACCGGCGGTTCGTGGGGTACCGCGAGTCGCTCGGCTTCGAGATCGTCGCGCAGGACGCGGGGCGGCAGGCCCACCTCGCGCTGACCCGGCGGCTCCGGGCGGGCGGCCTGGTCTGTCTGATCGCGGACCGGGACCTGGCCGGCACCGGCGTCGACGTACCGTTCTTCGGCGACACGATCAGGCTCCCGTCGGGTCCGGCGTCGCTCTGCGCCCTCACCGGCGCCCAGCTGCACGCCGCCGTGACCTACTTCCGGCCCGGCGGCTGGGGCGCCACCGTCTCGCCGGCGATCGCGGTGCCGGACCGCGCCGCGGTGCCGAAGGCCACCCTCGAGCTGGCCCGCGCGTTCGAGGAGCACATCGCGGCGCACCTGGAGGACTGGCACATGCTCCAGGAGCTGACACCGGGGGACCGCCGGTGAGGATCGGCATCGTGTGTCCCTACTCGCTCGACGTACCGGGCGGGGTGCAGACGCACGTCGTCGAGCTCGCCCGGGCGTTGCGCGAGCTGGGGCACGCGGTCTCCGTCCTCGCACCCGCCGACGAGGACACCCCGGTCCCGGACTTCGTCACCTCCGCAGGGAAGGCCCTCGGCGTCCCGTACAACGGCTCGGTCGCCCGCGTGACCTTCGGCCCCGTGACCTACGCCCGGGCCCGGCGCTGGCTGGAGAAGAACGCCTTCGACGTCCTCCACCTGCACGAACCCACCACCTTCTCGATCTCCGTGCTGGCCCTGCTCGCCGCCGAGGGCCCGATCGTCGCCACCTTCCACACCTCGACCGAGCGCTCCCGCACCCTGCACGCCTTCGGCGGGGTGCTGCGCCCGCTGATGGAGAAGGTCACCGCGCGGATCGCGGTGTCGTCACTGGCCCGGCGGGTGCAGGTCGAGCACCTGGGCGGCGACGCGATCGAGATCCCCAACGGCGTCGATGTCGCCCGGTTCGCCGCCGGCCCGATGCTCCCGGGCTATCCCCGGACGCCCACCGTGGGGTTCGTCGGGCGGTTCACCGAGCAGCGCAAGGGCATGCCGGTCCTGCTCGAGGCGCTGCGCGCGCTCGACGCGCGACTGCTCGTCGTCGGGCGGGGGGACCCGGCCGACCTGCGGCGCGAGGCCGGGCCCGTCGCCGACCGGCTCGACGTGCTCGGGGCCGTCGACGAGGACACCAAGGCCGCCGCGCTCCGCTCGGTCGACGTCTTCTGCGCGCCCAACCTGGGCGGCGAGAGCTTCGGCATGGTGCTCACCGAGGCCATGGCCGCGGGCGCGCCGGTGGTGGCGAGCGATCTGGAGTCCTTCCGCCGCGTGCTGGGCGAGCCGGACCCGGCCGGCGTGCTGGTGCCCACCGGGGACGCCGGGGCGCTCGCCGCGGCCCTGGGCGGGCTGCTGAGCGATCCGGCGCGTCGGGCGATGCTCTCCGCGGCCGGGCGGGTGCGGGCGGCCGCCTTCGACTGGCCGGTCGTCGCGGCGCAGGTCCTGCAGGTCTACCAGGCGGCGGTCGCGGCCGACCCGCGCCAGGTCGTCGCCGGTCGGGACGCCTTCCCCGGCGGTGCGGCGTGACCTGGCCGCTGGTGGTCCTCCTGGTCGTCCTGGTGACCGTCGTCGTGGCGGTGACCGTGCTCTGCGTGGCCCGCAGCCGTCGTCTCGACCGGCTGCACCAGCGCACGGACGCGGCACGCGTCGGGCTCGAACGGTCCCTGGCCCGGCGCGCGGAGGTCGCGGTCCGGGTCGCCGGGGTGCTCGGGGATCGCGAGGCCGGACCGGGCAGCGTGCCCGCGGCCCTCGACGAGGCCGCGCGCGCCGCCGGCGCGGGCACCGTCCGCGGGCTGCCCCGGCGCAGCGAGGACGGCATCGAGGCCCGCGAGATCGTCGAGAACGCCCTGTCCCGGGCCCTCGGCGCCGTCGACCGGACGCGGCTCGACCCGGACCTGCGCGTGGAGCTCGCCGACGCGGAGCGGCTCGTCGTCCTCGCGCGGCGGGTGCACAACGACGCGGTCCGGGACACCCTCGACCTCCGGTCGCGGCGGCTCGTCCGCTGGCTGCGGCTGCACGGCACGGCCCCGCTGCCCGGCTACTTCGAGATCGCCGAGTCGGTTCCGGGGCCCGCGGGCGTGGTGCCGAGGGCGCTGCGCCCCACCGACCCGGTCGGCTGACGGCGGGCTGAGGGGTGCGACACCTGAGGGCGTGACCGGCCCCGGGCGACGCGTACCATCGGTGCACGGGCCGCCGACCAGCGGCGGCAGCATGCCCGGGGTCCCGGGGACCGTACCGAGAAGGAGCACCGAAAGTGTCGTCCGAGCAGGCCCAGACCGACAACGCCGCCGGCACCGCCAGCACCGAGCTCGGCACGGCCCGCGTGAAGCGCGGCATGGCCGAGATGCTCAAGGGCGGCGTGATCATGGACGTCGTCACGCCGGAGCAGGCGAAGATCGCCGAGGACGCCGGCGCCGTCGCCGTCATGGCCCTCGAGCGGGTGCCCGCGGACATCCGTGCGCAGGGTGGCGTGGCGCGCATGAGCGACCCCGACATGATCCAGGGGATCATCGAGTCGGTCTCGATCCCGGTGATGGCCAAGGCGCGCATCGGGCACTTCGTCGAGGCCCAGGTGCTGCAGTCCCTCGGCGTGGACTACGTCGACGAGTCCGAGGTGCTCACCCCGGCCGACGAGGCGCACCACATCGACAAGTGGGCGTTCACCGTGCCGTTCGTGTGCGGCGCGACCAACCTGGGCGAGGCGCTGCGCCGGATCTCCGAGGGCGCGGCGATGATCCGCTCCAAGGGCGAGGCCGGCACCGGCAACGTCGTCGAGGCGACCCGGCACATGCGCCAGATCCGGGCGGACATCCGCCGGCTCGGCACCATGGACGAGGCGGAGCTGTTCATCGCGGCCAAGGAGCTGCGGGCGCCGGTGCAGCTGGTGGCCGAGGTGGCCAGGGCCGGGAAGCTGCCGGTCACGCTGTTCACCGCGGGCGGGATCGCGACCCCGGCGGACGCGGCGATGATGATGCAGCTCGGCGCCGAGGGCGTGTTCGTGGGCTCGGGCATCTTCAAGTCCGGCGACCCGGCCCAGCGTGCGGCGGCGATCGTCAAGGCCACCACGTTCTACGACGACCCGGACGTGATCGCGAAGGTCTCGCGCGGGCTGGGCGAGGCGATGGTCGGGATCAACATCCCGGACCTGCCCTCCGAGCAGCGCTACGCCGCCCGCGGTTGGTGAGCTGAGCCCCCGGACGCCCCGCCTCGTGCGGGGCGTTCGACGTTCTCGAGGACTGTCGCCTTGTTCCTGCCCGCACGGAGCATGGTCGTGGGCCGTTCCGCCGGACATTTCGGTAGAGGCGCTGACCTCGCTCTCTCAACTCGCGCTGCCGGATCTCGCGACTCGCGGGAGCTCAGGGCGCGACTCGCGGGAGCTCAGGGCCCGACTCGCGGGGGGTTACACGTACTCCATCACCAGCACCGCGGCGGCGCCGGGTTCGAGGGCCTGGTAGGCGTGGGGGCGGTCGCCGGGGAAGCAGGCGTAGTCCCCGAGGCCGAGCTCGACCTCCTCGCCCTCCGGCCCGGCCAGCCACCGCCCCGCCGTGACGACCATGTGCTCCGTGGTGCCCGGGATGTGGGCGTGGGCGCTGCGGGCGGGGCCCGGTTCGGCGGTGATCACGTGCAGGTCCCGCCGGGCCCCGGGCGGGCAGGCGGCCAGCAGCGTGCCGGTGAAGGGGGAGTGCTCGCTCGGGATGACCACGCCCTCCCCGGCCCGCACCACGCGCACGGCCCGGGCGGGCGGGTCGACCAGCCGGGAGAACGGGACCTCCAGCACGACGGCGATCGCCCACAGCGTCTCGACGCTCGGGTTTCCCGTCCCCGCCTCGAGCTGCGAGAGCGTGGACTTGGCGATCCCGGCGCGCCGTGCGAGCTCACCGAGCGACAGCTCGCGCCGGGTCCGTTCACGGCGTACGGCGGAGGCGATCGCCGCGAGCGGCGTCCCGTCCGTTCGGTTCATCGGTCTCCCTATTCGGTTTGACGAACGCCTCGGTGGTGTTCATCCTAACGTCCATGTGTTCGGCGAGGCGAACGGCGCTCGATCGCGGCGACCTCCGCGACGCGCTGGCGCTCGGGGCGGCGATCACGGTCGTCGGGATGTCCTTCGGTGCGCTGGCGGCGGCCGCGGGGGTTCCGCCGCTGCTCACCGTCGCCATGTCCGTGCTGGTCTTCGCGGGCGGGTCGCAGTTCCTGGCGGTCGCGGTGGTGGCCGCCGGTGGGGCGCCGATCGCAGCGGTGGCGGCCGGGCTGCTGCTCAACCTGCGGCACCTGCCGTTCGGCCTGGCCGTCGGCGACCTCGCGGGCCGGACGCTGCCGGCCCGCCTGCTCGGCGCGCACCTCATGATCGACGAGAACGTCGCCTTCACCCGTGCGCGGGGGACCGGTCCGCGGGCCAGGGCGGCGTACCGGACGTGCGGAGCACTGCTGTTCGTCGGCTGGAACGCCGGCACCGTCGTCGGCCTGCTGGCCGGGTCCGCGGTACCGGACCCGGCGTCGTTCGGGGTCGACGCCGCGTTCCCGGCCGCGTTGCTGGCGCTCCTGCTGCCCTCGCTGCGCGCGCCGGACGCCCGGCGCGTGGGCCTCGGCGCCGCCGTCGTCGCGCTCGCGGCCACGCCCTTCCTCCCCCCGGGGCTGCCCGTCCTCGTGGCGCTGGTCGCGCTCGTGCTGGCCGGGCGGCCGGAGGAGGCGGCATGACCTGGGCCGCCGTGCTCGCCCTCGCCGCCGGCACCTACCTCGTCCGGCTCGCCGGCGTCCTGTTGCGGGACAGGGTCACGCTCCCGCCGCGCGCCTCCCGGCTCGCCGACCTCGGGGCGACCGCCCTGCTGGTGGCCCTGGTCGCGTCCGCGGCGCTCACCGAGGACGGTGGGTTCGCCGGGTGGGCGCGTCCCGCCGGCGTCGTCGTCGGCGGCGTGGCGGCGTGGCTGAAGGTGCCGTTCGT
This sequence comes from Pseudonocardia yuanmonensis, assembly GCF_039542425.1. Classification (NCBI taxonomy): domain Bacteria; kingdom Bacillati; phylum Actinomycetota; class Actinomycetes; order Pseudonocardiales; family Pseudonocardiaceae; genus Pseudonocardia; species Pseudonocardia yuanmonensis. Next base: position 125,306 of record NZ_BAABIC010000006.1, on the reverse strand, counting down.
GCTGGTCGTCGTCCTCGCCGCCGGCACGACGGCCGGCCTGCGCGCGCTGGGCGTGCCGTAGCCCGTCAGACTGCCCGCGTGCCGCGCCCGCTCGCCCCGCTCCTCGCCTGGCTCCTGGTCCTCGCGGCCGGCGTCGTCGCGGTCGTCACGATCCTGCCGCCCGCCCCCGAGCAGGACCCGAGGGCCGCCGGGCCGTCGGCCGCCCGGGCCTTCGCGGACGTCGAGCGGATCGCCGTGACCCCGCACGTCACCGGCTCGCCCGCCAACGACGCCGTCCGCGAGTACGTGCTGACCTCCTTGCGGGACATGGGGTTCGCGCCCCGGGTCCAGGACACGATCGGGGTGAACGCCGGGTCCCCGGGCGCCGGCACGGCGGCTGCGGCGCGCGTCGGCAACGTGATCACGACGGTGCCCGGGACCGCGCCGACCGGCCGGGTGTTCGTCGTGGCGCACCACGACTCCGTGCAGTCCGGCCCCGGCGCGAACGACGACGGCGCGGGCACGGCCACCCTGCTCGAGGCGGCGCGGTGGCTCCGCACCCACCCGCCGCGCAACGACGTCGTCCTCGTCTCGACGGACGCGGAGGAGGCCTGCCTGTGCGGGGCGGAGGCGTTCGTCGCGGAGGCACCGGAGGCCGCCGACGGCGGGGTCGTGCTCAACGTCGAGGCCCGCGGCACCTCCGGCCCGGTGACCATGTTCGAGACCACGCCGGGCAACGGCGCGGTGGTGCGGGAGTTCGCGGCGGCGGCCCCGCACCCCGTCGCGACGAGCTTCGCCGTCGAGGTCTACCGGATCCTGCCCAACGACACCGACTTCAGCCCCTTCCGCGATGCCGGCCGCTTCACCGGGCTGAACAGCGCGTACATCGACGGCAGCGCGGCCTACCACGGGCCGCTGGACGTCCCGGCACGGATGGACCTCGGGTCGCTGCAGATGCACCTGGACAACACGACCGCGCTGGTGTCGCGCCTCGGCGCCGCGGACCTCGCCGGCGTCCGCGCCCCGTCCGCGGACGCCACGTACTTCCCGGTCGCGGGCCTGCTCGTCCGCTATCCGGACGGGCTCGTCCTGCCGCTCGCGGTGCTCGCCGTCCTCGTGGTCGGCGCCGCCGCGGTGACGGCGCTGCGCCGCGGCGCGACGACCGGGCGCCGGCTCCTCGCCGGGACGGCCGCCGCGCTGGTCCCGCTCGTCGCGGCGGCCGCCCTCGCGCAGCTCGCGTGGCTGGGCCTCACCGCGCTGCGACCCGGGTACGCGGGCCTGCGCGACCCGTGGGAGCCGCAGTGGGACCGCGCCGCCCTCGCCTGCCTCGTCGCCGCCGTGGCCCTGGCCTGGTTCGCGCTGCTCCGCCGGCGGGTCGGGACGACTGCGCTCGCGATCGGCGGGCTGGTCTGGCTCGCCGTGCTGGGCGTGGTCCTGGCGGTCGCCGCACCGGGCGGGTCGTATCTGACGGCGCTGCCGGCGCTGGCCGGGGGAGTGGCCGGGATCGTCGGCGGGCGCCTCGCCACGGCGGCCGCGGGCGCGGTCGCGGCCCTGGTCCTGGTGCCGACGGCGGTGCTGTTCCTCCCGGCCCTGGGCCTGTCCGTCGCCGCCGTGCCGGCCTTCGTGATGGCGCTGCTCGGCCTCGCGCTCGTGCCGCTCCTGGACCTGCTACCCCCGCGGCGCCTCGTCCCGGCCGTCGCGCTCTCCGCGGCGCTCGTCCTCGGCGTGGCCGGCTTCGCGCGCAACGCGTTCGACGCCGCCCGGCCCGCCCCGAGCCAGCTCATGTACCTGCTCGACGCCGACGCGCACACCGCCCGCTGGCTGAGCGCCGAGCCACCCCCCGGGCCCTGGACCGCCGGCTACGTGGACGGCCGCGAGGAGCTCGATCTCGCCGGCTTCGACGGCACCTACACGACCGGGCCCGCCGCGCCGGCGGACCTGCCGCCCACGACCGTCGCCGCGGTCCGCGAGGGGCGGACGGTCACGGCGCGCCTCACCCCGCAGCGGCCGGTCCGCTTCGTCGCCCTGCGCACGCAGGGTGCCATCGTGACGCGGCCGACGTCGCGGGCAGGCCGGTGCCGGTCCGCGACGGGCGCCTCGACCTGCTCTTCCACGCCCCGCCGGCCGAGGGCCTGGAGCTCCGGCTGACCCTGGCCGACGAGGCCGCCGCTGACCTGCGGCTGCAGGTCACCGACGGCTCGGACGGGCTCGACGGGCTGCCCGGCTTCCGGCCCCGGCCCCCGGACGTCGGCGTGGCGGGCAGCCACACGAGCGAGCTGGTCGCGGTGACCGGCTCGCACGCGCTGTGAGCCCGGGCCCCGGACTCAGGCGAAGTCGACGGTCACGCAGCCCACGCGGTCGCCCGCGGTCCCGGCCTTGCCCGGCTCGGTCGCCGTCTTCATCGCGTGGATCACGACGGACTGCGGTGCGGCCTGGTCGGTGAAGGCCCACTCGGTCTGGGTGGCCGTGACCGACGCGGCCCCCTGCGCGTCGGTGGTGAAGTCCAGCCACACCTCGTTGCGCGGGTTGGCGTAGGCCGGGTCGACGCTCGGGCTCACCGGGTCGGCGACGTGCTGGAAGTGCGGGCCGGAGTCCGCCGCGGCCGGGCCGCAGGGCTTCTGGTGGGCGTGCGACCCGTAGGCGCGGTTCGGCACGAGCCCCGTGACGGCGAGGGTGACGGTGGAGCTGGTGCCCTCGGTCGACGACGTGACCTTCGCGGTGGCGCCGGGCGGGACCAGCTCGGGCTGGTAGGTGATCGCGTCGCCGGTGGTGGCGAAGGTCGCCTCGACGTCGACGTCCTCCTCGGCGCCGGCCGGCGCGCCGGAGGCCGGGGCGGCCTGCGCGGTGGTGGCGGCGGGCGTGCCGGTCTCGGCCGACGGCGCCTGGGACGGGGACGAACAGCCGACGAGCGCCAGGGACAGCGCGGCGAGCGCCGGGAGGACGAGGCGGTGGAGGGTGCGTGGTGGGACCATGAAGCAGACATACCCCATGGGGGTGTGATCAACGAGGTGCGCCGCGCCCGGTAGCCCGATCGTGGCGCCGGGGGCCCGGCACGCGGCGACGAGCGGTCCGGGCGGTCGTCGGGGACGATCGGGCGGTGCGAGTTCTGGTGATCGGAGCGACCGGCTACGTCGGCACGCGGCTCGTGCCGCGACTGCTCGAGGAGGACCACGCGGTCCGGTGTCTCGTCCGCTCCCCCGAGCGGCTGGCCCGCACCGGCTTCGCCGACCGCGTGGAGGTCGTGCGGGGGAGCGTGCCCGATCCCGTCGCGACCGGCGCGGCGTGCCGTGGCGCCGACGCCGTCGTCCACCTGGTGCACTCCATGGACGGGCCGGACTTCGCCGACCGCGACCGGGCCGCCGCCCGGGCCGTGGCGACGGCGGCCGCCGCCGGCGGGGTGCGGCGAATCGTCTACCTGGGCGGGCTGCAGCCGGCCGGGGCGGCGGACGGGGGCGACACCTCCGCGCACCTCGGTTCGCGGCACGAGGTCGGTGAGATCCTGCTGGCCGGCCCGGTGCCGACGGCGGTGCTGCAGGCCGGGATCGTCGTCGGGCGGGGGTCGGCGAGCTTCGAGATGATCCGCCACCTCGCCGAGACCGTGTTCGGCGGTCCGCCCGTGCTCCCGCTGCCGGACCAGGCCTGGAACCGGGTGCAGCCGATCGCGGTCGACGACGTCCTGCACTGGATCACCGCGTGCCTGGGATTGGCGCCGGAGGTGGACCGGGCGTTCGACGTCGGCGGGCCCGAGGCCCTCAGCTACGTCGAGCTGCTGCGCGGGTACGCCCGCGAGGCCGGGCTCGCCCGCGCCCTCACCGTGCCCGTGCCGGTCGCGGCGCCGCGGCTCGGCGCCCGGGCGGTCGAGGCGCTGACCCCGGTCGACCGGGCGCTCGCCGGGCCGCTGCTGGAGTCGATGGCCTACGACCTGGTCTGCCGCGAGTCGGACCTGTCCTCGCTGGTCGGGGATCCGCCGGGCGGTCCGACCCCGTACCGGGAGGCGGTGCGCCGGGCGCTCGCCGAGGACGGTTCCGCGGGACCGGCGGCCACCGATCCGGCGGGCTCGGGCCCGCCCGCGCTGACGGGCCGGCACGTCGAGGAGGTCGAGGCGCCCGCGGAGGTGCTCTGGTCCGTCGTCGCCGGGCTCGGCGGTGACGAGGGCTGGCACACCGTCCCGGGGGCGTGGGAGCTGCGGCAGCGGCTCGACGGCCTGGTCGGCGGCGTCGGGCTGCGCCGCGGCCGCCCGGCCCGGCTCGAACCGGGCGCGCCGCTGGACTGGTGGCGGGTCGAGGAGGTCGAGCCGGGGAGCGCCCTCGCGCTGCGCGCCGAGACGCGGCTGCCGGGCGTCGCGCGGCTGCGGATGACGGTGGAGCCCACGGGGACGGGCACGAGCCGCTACACCCAGACCGTCACGTTCCGTCCCCGCGGGCTCGCGGGACGTGTCTACTGGTACGCGCAGAAGCCCGGGCACGATCTCGTCTTCGGCGTGATGGCCCGGATGATCGCCTTCGCGGCGGAGCGCCGGGCGACGCAGCCGACACGGCCGAACGGCGCAGCGCAGCCCGCAGGAACAAGGTGACCGCACCGAGATCGTTACGCGCACACCGATCGTTACCGGTGCGTAGCGTGAGATTTCCCGGGTTGACCGGCCCGCGCCGTCACCGAGAGCATTCGCGCAGCCGTCCGCTCCCCGCAACGGCTGCGCCCGGCCGGCCCGGCCCCTGACGGTCCCGCCTGGTCCGCCCCGAGCCGTCGCGAGCGGCGCCCGCCGGCACCGCTCGCGACGGCCGCGAGTCGCCTAGCGCTCCCCGTACCGCGCGAAGGCGCGGGTGAAGGTGGCCGTTCCCGAGGTCATCGCCCGCAGGTCGACCGCGTAGCGCAGCAGCTCCTCGGCCGGCACCTCGGCGCGGACCACGGTGCGCCCCGGCGTGCCGGTCGGCTCGGTGCCCAGCACCCGCCCGCGGCGCGACGACAGGTCGCCGAGGACGACGCCCAGGTGGTCGTCGAGGATCGTGACGGCGACCTCGTCGACCTGCTCCAGCAGCGTCACCCCACAGGCCTCGGCGGCCTCGCGGAGCGCGAGCGCGCCGGCGGTCTGGAAGGCCGCGTCGGACGAGTCGACGCTGTGCGCCTTGCCGTCGACCAGCGTGGCCCGGACGTCGACGACCGGGTGCGGCGGCGCGTCCGGGCCCTCCGACGGCGCCGTGAGGCCCCGCTCGAGCTGCGCCCGGATCCCCTTCTCCACGCTCGGGACGTACTGCGTCGGCACCGACCCGCCCACCACGGCGGACCTGAACTCGAAGCCGGACCCGCGGGGGAGCGGCTCGAACTCGACGTGGCAGATCGCGTACTGGCCGTGCCCGCCGGACTGCTTGACGTGCCGGCCGGTCACCTTCGCCTTGTGGTCGAGCGTGACCCGCATCGGCACCCGGACCGGCTCGGTCTCGACGTTCGCGCCGGCCTCCCGCAGCCGGGACAGCACGACGTCGGCGTGGGCCTCACCGGTGCACCACAGCACCGTCTGGTGCGTCTCCGGGTTGCGCTCGAGGATCAGCCCGGGGTCGGCCGCGACCAGCTTGCCCAGCGTGCGGGCGAGCGCGTCCTCGTCGCTGCGGTCCTTCGCCACCACGGCGATCGGCAGCAGCGGCTCGGGCAGGTCCCAGGCGCGCAGCAGGAGCGGATGGTCCGCGTCGGACACGGTGTCCCCGGTCTCGGCGCCGGACAGCTTGGTCAGCGCGCAGATGTCCCCGGCCACGCACGCCTCGGTCTCCTGCAGGCTGGAGCCGAGCGGGGTGTAGAGGTGGCTCAGCCGGTCGTCGGAGTCGTGCCCGGGCGGGAACGCGCCGGCGTCCTCGGGGCTGGTGCGCGGCGCGGGGACGTGCCCGCTCACGTGCACCGACGTGTCCGGCCGCAGCGTCCCGGAGAAGACCCGGACCAGCGACACCCGCCCGACGTAGGCGTCGGCCGAGGTGCGCACGACCTCGGCGGCGAGCGGGCCCTCCGGGTCGGCGGTGAGCGGGTCGTGCGGGCCGCCGTCGATCGTCGAGACCGCGGGCAGCGGGCGCTCCAGCGGCGACGGGAAACCCCCGGAGAGCAGCTCGAGCAGGGCGTCGAGCCCCACCCCGCTGGCCGCGCACACCGGGACGACGGGGTGGAAGGCCCCGCGCGCGACGGCCGTCTCCAGGTCGTCGACCAGCACCGCGGTGTCGATGTCCTCGCCGCCGAGGTAGCGCTCCATGAGCGACTCGTCCTCGGACTGCTCGATGATCCCCTCGATCAGCGTGGCCCGGGCCTCCTCGGCCCCGGGCGGCGCCGCGCCCTCGGGGCTCTGGCTGAGCAGGCCGTAGAGGTCGCCCTCGATCGGCAGGTACAGCGGCGACACCCCGCCGAAGGCCTCCTGGCAGGCGACCTGGGTCGCCTCGACGTCGGCCCGCGCCTGGTCGCACCGCGCGACGACCAGCGCCCGGGGCATCCCGACGGCGGCGCACTCCTGCCAGAGCGCGATCGTGCCGGGGTCGATGCCCTCGCCGTCGGCGCCCGCGATGGCGGGGACGACGAAGAGCGCGGCGTCCGCGGCCCGCAGGCCGGCGCGCAGCTCCCCGACGAAGTCCCCGTACCCGGGGGTGTCGATGAGATTGATCTTGAGGCCGCCGTGCCGGATCGGCGCGACGGCGAGCGTGACGGACCGGTGCTGGCGGACGGCGGCCGGGTCGTGGTCGCACACCGTCGTCCCGTCGAGCACGCTGCCCTGCCGGGGGATCACGCCGGTGTGCGCGAGCAGCGCCTCCACCAGCGTCGTCTTCCCCGACCCGGACGGTCCGACGAGCGCGACGTTCCGGATCAGCGCGGGATCGGTGACCGGTACCCCGATCCCGTCGGATGCTCTGCGCTGGCCGGTCTTGGGGTCCGATCTGACGGTCACTGCGACCACCTCCGCGGGGGTGCACCTCGATGTGCTGCGGGTCACAGGCGATTCCACTCCCCTCCGGGCGCGGGCACAACCCCGCGCACAGGGTCCACCTCAAGCCTTGCCCAATCCGGTGGCGACGCGAGCGTGGTCACGCGACGGCCCCGAGTAGGGTCGGAGGCCGTGCCCATACCCGGTCCCGGATACGCCATCACCGTCCGCGTCGAGGCCCCGGCCTCCGCGAGCGCCGCCGGTGATCTGGCCGTCGCGGTCGGCAACGTCGGCGGGGTCGTGACGGCCTTCGACGTCGTCGAAGCCCGGACGGCCACGATCGTCGTCGACATCTCCTGCAACGCCCTCAACCAGGACCACGCCGAGGAGATCACCGCCGCGCTCGGCGCGGTGCCCGGCGTGCACGTGCGCAAGGTGTCCGACCGGACCTTCCTGATCCACCTCGGCGGCAAGCTCGAGGTGCAGTCGAAGGTCGCGCTGCGCAACCGGGACGACCTCTCGCGCGCCTACACCCCCGGCGTCGCCCGGGTCTGCCAGGCGATCGCGGCCAACCCGTCCGACGCGCGCCGGCTCACCATCAAGCGCAACACCGTCGCCGTGGTCACCGACGGGTCGGCGGTGCTGGGCCTGGGCAACCTGGGCGCGGCCGCGGCGATGCCGGTGATGGAGGGCAAGGCGGCGCTGTTCAAGCGGTTCGCCGGCGTCGACGCCTGGCCCGTCGCGTTGGACACCCAGGACACCGAGGAGATCATCCGCACGGTGCAGGTGATCGCCCCGGCCTACGGCGGGATCAACCTGGAGGACATCGCCGCGCCGCGCTGCTTCGAGATCGAGCGCCGGCTGCGCGAGATGCTCGACATCCCGGTCTTCCACGACGACCAGCACGGCACCGCGGTCGTCGTGCTCGGGGCGCTGCGCAACGCGCTGCGCGTGGTGGGCAAGAAGATCACCGACTGCACGATCGTGGTGTGCGGGGTGGGTGCCGCGGGGTCGGCGATCATCCGGCTGCTGCAGTCCGAGAAGCCCGGCGACGTGCTCGCCGTGGACATCGACGGGATCGTGCACCCCGACCGTCCGGGCCTCGACGAGAACCTGGCCTCGATCGCCGCGCAGACCAACCACCAGGGCAAGCAGGGCTCGCTGGCCGACGCGCTGGTGGGCGCGGACGTGTTCATCGGCGTCTCCGCGCCGAACCTGTTCGGGGCCGAGGAGGCCGCCACGATGGCCGACGACGCCATCGTGTTCGCGTTGGCCAACCCGGACCCGGAGATCGACCCGACGGTCGCGATGCACCACGCCGCCGTCGTCGCCACGGGCCGCTCGGACTACCCGAACCAGATCAACAACGTGCTGGCCTTCCCCGGGGTGTTCCGCGGCCTGCTCGACGCGCACGCCCACGAGATCACCGACCGCATGCTGCTCGCGGCCGCGGCGGCGATCGCGGACGTGGTGACCGAGCCCAACGCGTCGTTCATCGTGCCCAGCGTGTTCGATCCCTCCGTCGCGCCCGCCGTCGCCGAGGCCGTCCGGCACGCCGCCCAGGAGGCCGCCCGGGCGGGCGAGGTCGCCGCCGGCCAGTAGCCGCGAGTCGCGCTGTGGGCTCCCGCGAGTCGCGCTGTGGGCTCCCGCGGGTCGGGAGTTCCGGCCGCGCGAGTCGGGAGTTCCGGGGGCCGCGGGCCGTGAGTCGCGGCACCTCCGGGCCCGGGCGACGGAGGTCCGGCGTCTCACCGTCTACCCTGGTAGACGTGGTGATCGAGCAGTGACCGGAGCCTCCCCGACCATCGGCGTCCTGGCCCTCCAGGGCGACGTCCGCGAGCACGCCGCCGCCCTCGGCGCGACCGGCGCGAAGGCCGTCCCGGTCCGCCGCCCGGCCGAGCTGGCCGCCGTCGACGGGCTGGTGATCCCGGGCGGCGAGTCGACCACGATGAGCCGGCTCCTCGAGGTCTTCGAGCTGCTCGACCCGCTGCGGGAGCGCATCGCCGACGGGATGCCCGCCTACGGCTCCTGCGCCGGCATGATCCTGCTCGCCGGCGAGGTGCTCGACGGCCGGCCGGACCAGAAGCAGCTCGGCGGCCTCGACGTCGTGGTGCGCCGCAACGCCTTCGGCCGCCAGGTCGACTCGTTCGAGACCGACCTGCCCTTCACCGGTGTCGAGGGCGGCCCGGTCCGCGCCGTGTTCATCCGCGCGCCCTGGGTCGAGAAGACCGGCGACGACGTCGAGGTGCTGGCCGAGGTCCCCGCCGTCACCAGCTCCGGTGAGGACGCGGGGGCGGCCGCGGGGCGCCCGGTCGCGGTGCGGCAGGGCGCGGTGATCGCCACCGCCTTCCACCCCGAGCTCACCGGCGACGGCCGGGTGCACGCCCTCTTCGCGGACATCGTCCGGCAGGGCTGAGTCTCACCCGGTCGCGACCGGATCCCGCTCCGCCGCCGCGCGCCCCTCGGCGAGGAAGGCACCGAGCGCGTCGGCGTCCGGCAGCTCGGCGGCCGGCCGCAGCGCCCCGAACGGCGCGTTCCAGAACGGCCCGCGCCGCGGTTCCCAGGGCCCCACGTAGGCGTACGGGGCCGGGTGCGCGGCGTCGCCGGGGGAGATCCCGTAGTTGACCCGGTCGGCCGCGACCCCGAGGTCGAAGTGCTCCGGCCAGAGCACCGGGTCGCCGAACCAGCGCAACGCCTGCTCGCCCCGGGCGAACCAGTCGGCCAGGTCGGCGGCCATGTCGGCGTCGACGACGACCGGCTCGTCCGGGCCCACCCCGGACCCGTCGGCGTAGAGGCCCTCCGGCGGGCCGACCGGCACCCCGGCGGCGTCGGCGAGCTGCCGGCAGGTCCCTGCCAGCGGCACGCGCCCGTCCGGCCAGACCAGCTCCGCGCCCTCCACCCGCAGCGGCGCGACGAGTCCGCCGAACCCGCCGGGTGTCACCCGCAGCCGGATGGTGCCCGCGGTCCGGTACTGCGGTCCCGCGATCACCGACTCGGCCACCGCGTGCAGTGCCCGTCGCGTCGCCATCCACCGCTCGTCCCTGCTGCCCCTGTTGTTCATGCCGCCGGCCTCCCGCCCGTCCCGCCGATCGTGTAACGCCGGCCGCCCCGGCGCGCTCTGTGCTGCCACCAGTGTCGGACGGAGGCGGGAGCGTTACATGCACACGGACACGCAGACGGCCACGGGCAGCACCACGGTCGCGGCCGCACACCCCGTCCCGGACGCCCTGCCGATCATCCGCTGGGACCGGCTGGTCGACGACCGGCCCGCGCACGCCGAGGCCGACGGGATCGACCTCGTCGTGGTGCGGCGCGGCGGCCGGGCGCACGTCTTCGAGGGCCGCTGCCCGCACCGCGGCGCGCTGCTCGCCGACGGCCGGGTCGACGGCGGCAACCTGGTCTGCGGGGTGCACGGCTGGGACTACCGGCTCGACACCGGCGTCTCGGCGTACAACCCGGCGGAGCGGCTCTACAAGTTCACCTCCCACGTCGCCGGCGGCGAGGTCCTGGTGGACGCGGCCGAGCTCGCCGACTACCGGGCGCGGCGGCCCGGGCGGCGCGTCGCGTCGACCTACGACCGGCTGTTCGACGACCCGCACCAGGACACGCCGGAGGAGCCCTACGTCGCCGAGATCCACCGGCTGGCGAAGAACGGTCTCTCCGGGGCGCACGGGCAGGTGGCCGCGATGGGCGTGCCGCGCCCGGACCTGCCCAGCTGGGACGACCTGCAGATCCTCACCGCGCAGCTGCACCGCTTCCCGATGCTCGACCACGAGCCGGTCGACACCGCCGTGACCCTCGGCCCCGCCGCGGCGCGTCCGCTGCGCCTGGAGATCCCCGTGTTCGTGTCGGACATGAGCTTCGGCGCGATCTCGGCGGAGGCGAAGACCGCGCTGGCCCGCGGCGCGGAGGGCGCGGGGACCGCGATCTGCTCCGGCGAGGGCGGGATGCTGCCCGAGGAGCAGGCCGAGTGCTCGCGCTACCTCTACGAGCTGGCCTCGGGCCGCTTCGGCTGGGACGAGGCCTGCCTCGACCGGGTGCAGGCCCTGCACCTCAAGCTCGGCCAGGGCGCCAAGACCGGCACCGGCGGGCACCTGCCCGGGCACAAGGTCGTCGGGCGGATCGCCGAGGTCCGCGGCCTGCCCGAGGGCACCTCGGCCGTCTCCCCGGCCCGGTTCACGGACTGGACCACGCTGCTCGACGCCCGCGCCCTCGTCGACCGGGTCCGGGAGCGCTCCGGCGGGATCCCGGTCGGGGTGAAGATGTCCGCCCAGCACGTCGAGGCCGATCTGGACGCCGCGCTCGACCTGGGCGTGGACTACGTGATCCTCGACGGCCGCGGCGGCGGGACCGGCGCCGCGCCGACGATCTTCCGCGACACGATCAGCGTGCCGACCATGGCCGCGCTGGCCCGCGCCCGGCGGCACCTCGACCTGGCGGGTGCCCGGGAGGTCACGCTCGTCGCGACCGGCGGGTTCCGGCGGGCCCAGGACATGGTGAAGGCCCTGGCGTTGGGGGCGGACGCGATCGCGGTGTCGAACGTGGCGCTGCAGGCCATCGGCTGCGTCGGCATGCGCGCCTGTCACACCGACAACTGCCCGATGGGCATCGCCATGCAGAAGCCGCACCTGCGCGCCCGGCTCCCGGTGCAGCGGGCGGCCGAGCAGCTGACCCGCTACCTGGGCGCGCTGACCGAGCTGATGGTGGTGCTGGCCCGGGCCTGCGGGCACGACTCGCTGTCGCACTTCACGCCGAAGGACCTCACGAGCTGGAAACGCGACGTCGCCGAGCTGGTCGGCGTCCACTACGCGGGGGTGACCCGATGACGCTCTGGCACAGGCTCGACGAGCTCCCGGACGAGGGCCGGGTGCGGACCGCCGTCGTCGACGGGCGGACCGTGGCGCTGTCACGCTGCGGCGGGCGGATCGGTGCGCTGGACAACCACTGCCCGCACCAGGGCGGGCCCTTGGGGGAGGGGTCGATCGAGAACGGCCTGCTCCGTTGCCCCTGGCACGGCTACGACTACGACCCGACGACCGGGCGCCCGCCGGAGGGCTTCTCCGACGCGCCGCTCGCCTACCCCGTCGAGCACCGCACGGACGGGGTGTGGGTGGCGCTGCCCGAGCCTGCCGAGCGGCCCCGCAGCGTCTCCGACGTGCTGGTCGAGACCCTCGTCGCCTGGGGCGTCGACACCGTGTTCGGCATGGTCGGGCACTCCAACCTCGGGTTCGCGGAGGCGCTGCGGCGGGCCGAGGCCCGCGGGGAGCTGCGGTACGTCGGCATCCGGCACGAGGGCGCGGCCGCCTTCGCCGCCTCCGCCTACGGCAAGCTGACCGGCCGCCCCGCCGCCTGCCTCGCCATCGCCGGCCCGGGCTCGACGAACCTGCTCACCGGCCTCTACGACGCGAAGCTCGACGGGGCCCCGGTGCTCGCGATCTCCGGCCAGGTCCCGTCGTCCGTGCTGGGCCGCGGCGCCTTCCAGGACCTCGACCTCTCCGCGGCCTTCCGGGACGTCGCCGTGTCCACGGTGACCGTGCACGCAGGGTCGGACCACGCCGAGCTGGCCGCCACGGCCGTCAAGCACGCGGTGGACGCCCGGGGGGTCGCCCACCTCGTGCTGCCGGACGAGGTGCAGGACCTGCCCTCGGACGCGCCGGCCGGGGTCCCGGCCGGCCGGCGCGCCGGTCTTGCCGTGACCCCGCCGGAGGCCGAGCTCGACGCGGCGGCCGTCCGGCTGCGCACCGCCCGCCGCCCCGTGGTCGTCGCCGGTCAGGGGGCCCGGGGAGCCGCCGCCGACCTGCGGGCCCTGGCCGAGCGGCTGGGCGCGCCGGTGCTCACCACCTTCCGCGCCAAGGGCCTGGTGCCCGACACGCATCCGCTCGGAGCCGGGGTGCTCGGCCGGTCCGGCACCCCCGTCGCGTCCTGGCTGATGAACGAGGCCGATCTGCTGCTCGTCGTCGGGGCGTCGTTCGCCAACCACACGGGGATCGCGTCGTACAAGCCGATCGTGCAGGTCGACGACGTGCCGTCGGCGATCGGGCGGTTCCACGGCGTCGAGGTCGGGTTGCTCGGCGACGCGGCCGTCACCGTCCGGGCACTGGCCGACCGGCTCGGGGAGCCCGTCGCCGTCGACCAACGCCCGGACGTCGCCGCCCGGTGGCGGATCTGGCGCGCGGAGAAGGCGCGCCGGGCGGCCGACGACCGCGGGCGCGGGGTCGCGTCGGCGGCGGTGTTCGCGGCGCTCTCGGCGCACTGCCCGCCCGACGCGGTGATCGCCGTCGACGTCGGCAACCACGCCTACAGCTTCGGCCGGTACTTCGAGAGCGCCGGGCAGCCGGTGCTGATGTCGGGCTACCTGGGATCGATCGGGTTCGGCTACCCGGCCGCGCTGGGCGCCTGGACCGCGGAGCCCGGGCGGCCGGTCGTCGCGGTGACCGGCGACGGCGGCTTCGGCCAGTACCTCGCCGAGCTGACCACGGCCGTCCGGTACGGCATCCCCGTGAAGCACGTCCTGCTGGACAACGGCGCGCTCGGCAAGATCAGCAAGGAGCAGCTCGCGGGCGACCTCCCGGTCTGGCAGACCTCCCTGGTCAACCCGGACTTCGCCGGCTACGCGCGGCTGTGCGGCGCCGTCGGCATCCCGGTGTACCGGGCGGACGAGCTCGACGCCGGGATGAAGGAGCTGTTCGCCGCCGACGGCCCGGCCCTGCTGCACGTCCACGCGGACGGCGAGCTGGTGTGAGGGCCGCGTGATGTCGGGGAACCTGGTGCTCGTGCTCGCCGTCGCGGCGGGCGTGCCGCTGCTGCTCGGCCTCGTCCCCGGGCTGCCGCTGCCCGGGCCGCTGGTGGAGATCGTCGCGGGGATCGTGCTCGGCCCGGCGGTGCTCGGCTGGATCGAACCCGACGCGACCGTGCGGGCGTTCGCGGTCTTCGGGCTCGCCTTCCTGCTGTTCCTCGCCGGGTTCGAGGTCGACCTGCGGCGGTTCCGCGGGACCCTCGGCCGGCGCGTCGGGCTCTCGCTCGGGGTCTCCGTCGTCGCCGCCGTCGCGGTGGCCGCGGTGCTGCAGGCCGCCGGGGTCCGGGGCGCCCCGCTCGTCGGCGTCGCCCTGCTGGCCACCTCGCTGGGGCTCGTGGTCCCGGTCCTCGGGGACGCCGGGGTGCGCGACCGGCCCGTCGGGCGGCTGGCGATCGCGGGCGCCTCGGCGGGGGAGGTCGCGGCGGTGGTCCTGCTGTCCGTCGGCCTCTCCGGCGGGGACACCCCGCTCGCCGGCCGGCTGCTGCTCCTCGCGCTGCTGCTGGCGGGTCTCGGGGCCGTGGCCCTGGTCGTCGTCGGGGTGGAGCACTCCGCACGTGTGTCGGCCCTGGTCACGCGGCTCGCCGACACCAGCGCGCAGCTGCGCGTCCGGCTGACCGTGCTGCTGGTGGCCGGGCTGACGCTCGCGGCCGAGGCGCTCGGGTTCGAGGCCATCCTCGGCGCCTTCCTCGCCGGGCTCCTCGTCCGCGCGCTCGACCCGGACCCGGAGCGGAGCCACCCGCGGTACCCGGTGAAGCTGGAGGCGGTCGGCTTCGGCCTGCTCGTGCCCGTCTTCTTCGTGACGAGCGGGCTCACCCTGGACCTGCGCGGGCTCCTCGCGCACCCCGCGGCCCTGGCGGCGGTGCCGCTGTTCCTGGCCGCCCTGCTGGTGGTGCGGGGCCTGCCGGCGCTTGTGTTCCGCCGGGAGCTCGGGCGGCGGGAGGTCGTGGCGGTCGGCCTGCTCCAGGCCACGTCGCTGCCGTTCCTGCTCGCCACGGCGCAGATCGGCGAGGAGATGGGGCTGCTGGACCCCGCGACCGGGGCGGCGCTCGTCGCGGCCGGTCTCGTGTCGGTGCTGGTCCTGCCCGCGGTCGCGCTCGCGCTGCTGCCGCGGCCGGTTCCCGCCCCGGTCTGAGGCGGCTACGGTGCCCCGGTGCCGGTCGCGGACCCGGAGCTGGTCGAGCGCCTGCGCGAGGGCGACGAGCAGGCCTTCGCGGAGGTCGTCCGCACCTGGTCGCCGTCGATGCTGCGGCTGGCCCGGGTGCACGTCCGTACGCACGCCTCGGCGGAGGAGGTCGTGCAGGAGGCCTGGCTGGCCGTGGTGCGCGGGCTCGACGGCTTCGCGGCCCGGTCGTCGTTGCGGACCTGGGTGTTCACGATCCTCGTGAACACCGCGCGCCGCCGCGGCCGGGCGGAGGCCGGCCAGGTCGTCGAGCTCGCCCGGCCGAGCGTCGACCCCGACCGGTTCCGCGGCGAGGACGACGAGTACCCCGGGCACTGGCGGCCCGAGGCCGCCCCCGTGGAGTGGGGCCCGGAGCCCGAGGTGCTCGCCGCCGAGTTCCGTGGTCTCCTGGACCGCGCGCTCGCCGAGCTGCCCCACCGCCAGCGTGCGGTCGTGGAGCTGCGGGACGTGCACGGCCTCGACGCCGAGGAGGTGTGCGCACTGCTCGACCTCACCCCCGCCAACCAGCGGGTGCTGCTGCACCGCGCGCGGTCGCGGCTGCGCGGGCTGCTGGAGGAGGCGATCGCGTGAGCGGCCCCGACGACCCCCGGTCCTCGCCCGAGGCGCTCCGCGCCGCCGCCGTCGCGCTCGCCTGCGCCGACCTCGTCGAACTCCTCACGGACTACCTGGAGGGGGCCCTGCCGGCCGCGGACGCCGCCGTCGTCGACGCGCACCTGGCGCTGTGCCCGGGTTGCGCGGCGTACCTCGCCCAGATGCGGGCCACGATCGGCGCACTGGGACACGTGCCCGTCGAGACCCTGTCGCCCGAGGCGACCGCGACCCTGCTGGCGGCCTTCCGGGACCGGCGGGGTTAGCGCCCCTCGGCGTCGAGCAGCTGGCCGTCGATCCAGGGGTCGAACGACCGCTGCCGGCCCTGGTCGTCGGTGTACCCGCAGGCCCGGTTGGTGATCTCGTCCGGGTGGGCGGGGTCGCCGAACTCCGGCGGGGACTGCAGGTCGCAGGTGTAGAGCGGCGCGGACGTGCCGGTGATCGTGACCGTGAGCGGGGTGTCGGCGGTGGCGGTGCCGGTGAACAGCGTCCCGACGGCGGTGCCTCCGGTGGCGAACACGGCGGCGCCCGCCGCGGCCCACCCCAGCCGCGCCGCGGACCGCTCACGGCCCCGCATGCTGTGCTTCCCCATCTCGCACCCCCTCGGCGTCCTTCACCGGTGACATCGCACGAGCCGCCGCGAACGTGAACGCGCGGCCCGGACTTTCACCGACGCCGGTGAGTTACCCGGTCGGCGAGTAACGAACCGGGCCGCGCATGTGATGAACACGGGCCGCAGCGGGGTGTCCGTGCCGGTGACGGGCCCGCCGGTACCATCGGGAGGATCCGGCAGGAGCCCCGCGCGGGCCCTGCGTGCCCGCCTGACCGCGTCGCGGGCACACGCGCGAGTTCAGGAAGGACGGGGCAGCCGATGAGTGGCCACTCCAAATGGGCGACGACGAAGCACAAGAAGGCCGTCATCGACGCCCGCCGCGGCAAGATGTTCGCCAAGCTGATCAAGAACATCGAGGTCGCGGCCAGGACCGGCGGCGGTGACCCCGACGGCAACCCGACGCTCTACGACGCCATCCAGAAGGCGAAGAAGAGCTCGGTGCCCAACGACAACATCGACCGCGCGGTCAAGCGCGGCTCGGGTGCCGACGCCGGCGGCGCGGACTACCAGACGATCACGTACGAGGGCTACGGCCCGAACGGCGTCGCGCTGCTGATCGAGTGCCTCACGGACAACCGCAACCGCGCGGCCACCGAGGTGCGCACCGCGATGACCCGCAACGGCGGGACCATGGCCGACCCGGGCTCCGTCGCGTACCTGTTCACCCGCAAGGGCGTCGTCGTGCTGCCCAAGGGCGAGCTGAGCGAGGACGACGTGCTCATGGCGGTCCTCGAGGCCGGCGCCGAGGAGGTCAACGACCTGGGCGACAGCTACGAGGTCGTCTCCGAGGCCACCGACCTGATCGCGGTGCGCACGGCGCTGCAGGAGGCCGGCATCGACTACGACTCGGCCGACCCGACCTTCCTGCCCTCGATGCAGGTCGAGCTCGACGCCGAGGCCGCCAAGAAGGTCTTCCGGCTGATCGAGGCCCTCGAGGACTCGGACGAGGTCCAGAACGTCTACGCGAACTTCGACGTCTCCGACGCGGTCCTCGAGGAAGTGAACGCCTGAGCGGAGACGTCGGAGTCCGCTTCGGCGGCCGCGCCGAACGTCCACGTCTCCGACGAGGTCACGGCCGAGGTCGGCCGACCCGCGCCCCCGTTCGACGGCGCCGTCCCCATCGGGGCGGCGCCGTCGTCGTTCTCGGGCCCCGAGCCCGGCCGTGCCGCCGGCTCGAGGAACTCGGGTGGGTGACGGAGCCCGGGCGGGTTATCCGGTCGGGTGACGAGCGCCGGGGACGTGGCGGCGCACGGCGGAACCGGAGGCACGGATGATCAAGCGGATGCGGGAGCTGGCCGACGAGCTGGACGCGTCTTTCAACGAGGTCAAGGAGGCGGTCAACGCTCTCGCGGCCCAGCACGGGCCCGACCGGATCGTCGTGCACGAGGACGAGCCGGTGGAGTTCAAGATCCTCCGCGAGCAGTACGTCGACCAGCTGATCACCGAGGAGGGCTGCGAGGCCGTGCGCGAGATGCTGGGGCCACCGCCGGAGGACCTGGCGTGAGCCTCGGCGGGGCGCCGTCACCGTCCGGGCACGGGTGGTCGCCGCGGTCCACCGGGCGAGCGCCTCTGGCCAGCGGGGTCGAGGTCGCGGTATCACCTAGGGTGACCGGCTCCTCCGGAGTCGTGACGCCTCGGCGCGGCCTCGGGAGGGCACGTGGACACGGACTTCACCGCGGTCCCGGACTGGTTCGCGGGTCCCGCGGCGGGCGCCGGGGTCGCCGTCGGCGACCTCGCCCGCGACGGCGGACGCTCGGTCGTCGTCCTCGTGGTCGACGCGCCGCCCGGCGCGAACGCCGGCTGGTACCGGGTCGGCCACGGGCTCGACGACGAGGGCCGGGTGCGCGGCCCGTGGAGCCCCTGGCAGGCGGTGCCGGACTGGGGGTTCTGGGAGAACCAGGGCGCGGGGATCGCGCTCGCGGACGTCACCGGCACCGGCATGCTCGACCTGGTCGTGTTCACCGTCGACGCGCCGGACGGGCCGAACGGCGGCTTCTACCGGATCGGCCGGGACCTCGACGCCGACGGCGCGGTGACCGGCGGGTGGACGGGCTGGACGGCGGTGCCGGACTGGCCCTCCTGGGAGAACACGGGCGCGGACATCGCGGTGGCCGACGTCGACGGGGACGGCAGACCCGACCTCGTCGTGCTGTGCGTCGACGCGCCGGAGGGGCAGAACCACGGCTTCTACAGCAGCGGCCCGCTGGGGCCGGACGGCGTCGTCACGGGGTGGCGGGACTGGGCCGAGGTCCCGGCCTGGTGGGGCTGGGAGAACCAGGGCGCCGGGGTGGCCGTGGCCGACCTCGACGGGGACGGCAGGCCGGAGCTGATCGTCCTCGCCGTCGACAACCCCGCGGGGGAGAACGTGGGGTACGTCAGCGTCGGCTGGCGGCTCGAGGCGGGGCGCAGCGTCGACGGCTGGGGGCCGTGGGAGCGGCTGCCCGGCTGGGGGTTCTGGGAGAACTCCGACGCCGCGCTGGCCCTCGTGCCGCTCGGGGCGCGGGGCATGCCGCACCTGGTCACGCTGGCCGT
Organism: Pseudonocardia yuanmonensis; assembly: GCF_039542425.1. NCBI lineage: Bacteria > Bacillati > Actinomycetota > Actinomycetes > Pseudonocardiales > Pseudonocardiaceae > Pseudonocardia > Pseudonocardia yuanmonensis. The sequence goes on along the minus strand of NZ_BAABIC010000006.1, from coordinate 106,729 downwards.
CGACGCGCCCGTGGGCGCGAGCAGCGGCTGGTACCGGGTGTCCGACCTGATGACGGACCGGGACATGGGCGCCGAGATGGGCGTCTGGCGGCTGCTCGAGCGGGACTCCGGGGTGCTCGCGGTGCACGCCGCGCTGCTGCACACCGGCTCCGTCGCCTTCTTCGCCGGGTCGAGCAACGACCCGGACAACGCGGCCGCGGGCCGGTTCGGCACGGCGATCTGGCACTACCCGTCGAACGCGATGAGCAGGCCGGCCACGCCGATCGACCTGTTCTGCTGCGGGCACGCCTTCCTGGCCGACGGCCGGCTGCTCGCCGCCGGCGGGACCGAGCGGTACGACCCGTTCCTGGGCCTGCGCCAGGCCGTCGTGTTCGAGCCGGACGAGGGCCCGCCCGACCCGGACTCGCCGACCGGGACGACCGGGGCGTGGGTGGCGGTGCCGGGCATGGCCGGCGGCCGCTGGTACCCGACCCTCGTGACGCTCGCGGACGGGCGGGTCCTCGCCGTGTCGGGGCTCGACGGCACCTCCCAGCTCAACACCCACCCCGAGATCTACCGGGACGGAGCGGGCTGGACCACGCTCGCACCGTCGCCGAACTGGCCGATGTACGCGCACCTGTTCCTGCTCGACGACGGCCGGGTCTTCTACTCGGGGGGCCAGTACGGCCCGAACAACGGCGAGCGGCCGGCGGCCTGGGACCTCGCGACGAACGCGACGGTGCCGGTCGAGGGCCTGCCGGTGCCGCAGGCCCGCAACCAGGCCGCGAGCGTGCTGCTGCCGCCCGCGCAGGACCAGCGGGTGCTGATCGTCGGCGGCGGCCCGTGGGACATGCACGACATGACCGGTGCGACGGGCTCCGCCGCGGTGGTCGACCTGAAGGCGGCCGCGCCCCGCTACGTCGCCACCGGCTCGCTCGCCATGCCCCGGATGCACCTCTGCGCGACCCTGCTGCCGGACCGGACGGTGCTGGTCAACGGCGGGTCGATGATGGAGGAGTCGGCCGCCGACGCCGCGCTCGAGGCCGAGCTCTACGACCCCGGGACCGGGACCTGGGCGATGGGCGCGGCCTCGCGGGTGCCGCGGCTCTACCACTCGGTGGCGTTGCTGATGCCCGACGGCCGGGTGGTCACCGCGGGTTCGAACCCCGCGCGCAAGACCGAGGAGCTGCGGATCGAGGTCTACTGGCCGCCGTACCTGTTCCGCGGCACGCCGCCGGGCTGCGTGCCCACCGAGACGGAGGTCGGGTTCGGGGAGACGCTGGACGTCGCCACCGGGGACCCCGGCGCCATCGCCTCCGCGGCCCTGCTGCGCCCCGGCGCGACCACCCACTCCGCGGAGGCCGAGCAGCGGCTCGTCGACCTGCCGGTCCTCGCCCGGGGCACGGTCCGGCTGACCGTGCGGCTGCCGGAGCGCCGGCACGCGCCGCCGGGCTGGTACCTGCTGTTCCTCCTGTCCGAGGCGGGCGTCCCCTCGCGGGGCGAGTGGGTGCGGCTGGGGTGAGATCCGCCCGATCGGGGACGGCGCCGGGTGGAGCCGGAGGCTCGCCGGGAACTGTCGGTGCCCGGTCCTAGACTCGCCCCCGATGAGCCCCGCCACGAAGTCACCCGCCACGCCGGCCGCCGGGAAGTCCGCCGCGAGCACCGGGAAGTCCGGCGCGCCCGGCCGCCCCGAGGGCAAGCGCCTGCTGCTGCTCGACGGTCACTCCCTGGCCTACCGGGCCTTCTTCGCCCTGCCCGCGGAGAACTTCCGCACGGGCACGGGGCAGACCACGAACGCGGTCTACGGCTTCACGTCGATGCTCATCAACCAGCTGCGCGACGAGCAGCCCACGCACCTGGCCGTGGCGTTCGACGTCTCGCGCAAGACCTTCCGCGCGGAGCGGTACGCGGACTACAAGGCCAACCGCACCACCACGCCGGACGACTTCCGCGGCCAGGTCGACCTCATCAAGGAGGTCCTGCGCGCGCTGAACATCCCCGTGTTCGCCGTCGAGGGCTTCGAGGCGGACGACATCATCGCCACCCTGGCCACGCAGGCGGAGGCGCAGGGGTTCGAGGTGCTCATCACCACCGGGGACCGGGACGCGTTCCAGCTGGTCACCGACAACGTCACCGTGCTCTACCCGAAGCGCGGCGTGTCGGACCTGGGGCGGATCGACCCGGCGGAGGTCGACAACCGCTACGGGCTCACCCCGACCCAGTACCCGGACTTCGCGGCGCTGCGCGGCGACCCCAGCGACAATCTGCCGAACATCCCGGGCGTGGGGGAGAAGACGGCGGCGAAGTGGGTCCGCGAGTTCGGCTCGCTCGGCGAGCTGACCGACCGGGTGGACGAGGTGAAGGGCAAGGCGGGGGACGCGCTGCGCGCCAACCTGGCCAACGTGCTGATGAACCGCCAGCTCACGGAGCTGGTGCGGGACGTGCCGCTCGACACCGCGCCCGCCGAGCTCGAGGTGCGGCCCTGGGACCGGGACGCGGTGCACCGGCTGTTCGACGAGCTGGAGTTCCGGGTGCTCCGCGAGCGGCTGTTCGCCACGCTGCAGAGCGCCGAGCCGGAGGCCGAGTCGGGCTTCGACGTGCAGGGCGGGACCGTCGCGCCCGGCACCGTGCGGACCTGGCTGGCCGAGCACGCGCGGGACGGGCGGCGGGTCGGCGTCGCGTTCTCCGGGGTCACCGGCGGGATCACGGAGCGGGACTTCACCGGGATCGCGCTGGCCACCGGCGAGCCGACGCTGGAGGACCGGGCCGAAGGCGCCGAGGCCGGCGTCCCGGTGGCCGGGTACCTCGACGTGCGGCAGCTGGAGCCGGACGACGAGGCCGCCCTGGGCGAGTGGCTGGCGGACCCGTCCGTGCCCAAGGCCTCGCACGACGTCAAGGCGGTGCTGCACGCGCTGCGCGCCCGCGGCTGGACCCTCGCGGGGCTGACCAGCGACACCGCGCTCGCCGCGTACCTCGCCCGGCCCGGGCAGCGCAGCTTCGACCTCGCCGACCTGGCCCTGCGCTACCTCCGGCGGGAGCTCGCCATGGAGGGCGGCGAGGGCGACGGCCAGCTGTCCCTGCTCGGCGGCGAGGAGGAGGCCGACGCGCAGCACGCCGAGGCCGAGATGGTGTCGGCGTCGGCGGTCGCCGAGCTGGCCGACGCGCTGGGCGCGGAGCTGGCCGAGAAGGAGCAGACCCGGCTGCTGCTCGAGCTGGAGCAGCCGCTGGCGTTCGTGCTCGCCGACCTCGAGTACGCCGGCATCGCCGTGGACCGGGACCACCTCGCGTCGCTCGAGGCCGAGTTCTCCGCGCAGGTCAAGGACGCGGCGCAGGCCGCCTACCAGGTGATCGGCAAGGAGATCAACCTCGGTTCGCCGAAGCAGCTGCAGGTCGTGCTGTTCGACGAGCTGAGCATGCCGAAGACCAAGCGCACCAAGACCGGCTACACCACGGACGCGGACGCGCTGCAGAGCCTGTACGAGCAGACCGAGCACCCGTTCCTGATGCACCTGCTGCAGCACCGGGACGCGACGCGGCTGAAGGTCACGGTCGACGGGCTGCTCAAGTCGATCGCGGCGGACGGGCGGATCCACACCACCTACAGCCAGACGATCGCGGCGACCGGCCGGCTGTCGTCGACCGACCCGAACCTGCAGAACGTGCCGATCCGCACCGCGGCCGGGCGCCGGATCCGCGAGACCTTCGTGGTCGGCGCGGGCTACGGCGAGCTGATGACCGCCGACTACAGCCAGATCGAGATGCGGATCATGGCGCACCTGTCGGAGGACGAGGCGCTGATCGAGGCGTTCAACTCGAAGCGGGACTTCCACTCGGAGACCGCGTCGAAGGTGTTCGGCGTGGCGGCGGACGAGGTCACCCCGGAGCAGCGCGCCAAGATCAAGGCGATGAACTACGGGCTGGCCTACGGGCTCTCGGCGTTCGGCCTCTCCGGTCAGCTGCGGATCTCCACCGAGGAGGCCCGGGCGCTGATGGAGGACTACTTCGAGACCTTCGGCGGGGTGCGGGACTACCTGCGCTCGATCGTCGACGTGGCCCGCAAGGAGGGCTACACGGCGACCATGCTGGGCCGCCGCCGGTACCTGCCCGACCTGACCAGTGACAACCGCCAGCGCCGGGAGATGGCCGAGCGCATGGCACTCAACGCCCCGATCCAGGGCAGCGCGGCGGACATCATCAAGGTCGCGATGCTCAACGTGCACGGCGCGCTGTCCGCGGGCTCGCTGCGCAGCCGGATGCTGCTCCAGGTGCACGACGAGCTGGTGCTCGAGGTGGCCGAGGGGGAGCGCGAGGCGGTCGAGGAGCTGGTGCGCCGCGAGATGGGCGCGGCCGAGACGCTGTCCGTGCCGCTCGAGGTGTCGGTGGGCTACGGCCGCAGCTGGGACGACGCGGCGCACTGACCCGGAACCCGGGTGCGGCAGCGGGCGGGGCGCAGCAGGATGGCGCGGTGCTGCTCGGCCCGTCGGACCCCGTGCCCGTGCGGCCCCGCCGCATCCTCGTCACCGGATGCTCCGGCTCCGGCAAGTCGACCCTGGGCCGTGCGCTCGAGGCGCGGCTGGGCCTGCCGTACACCGAACTCGACGGCCTGTACCACGGGCCGGACTGGGTGCCGCGGCCCGAGTTCGCCGCAGACGTCGCCGCGCTGGCCGCGGGCGAGGAGTGGATCACCGAGTACGGCTACTCGCTCGCCCGGCCGCTCGTGCTGCCGCGGGCGGAGCTGCTGGTGTGGCTCGACCTGCCACGCGCGGCGGTGATGCGGCAGATCGTGCCGCGGACCGTCGCGCGGCGGGTGCGCCGGCAGGTGCTGTGGAACGGCAACGTCGAGCCGTCCTTCCGGACCTTCCTCACCGACCCGGACCACATCGTCCGCTGGGCGTGGCGGACCCACGCCGAGGCCGCCGTCCGAGTGGCGCAGGCGCAGGAGCGCCGGCCCGAGCTGCCGGTCGTGCGGCTGCGGTCGCGCCGCGAGGTGGCGTACTGGCTCGCCGGCCCCGTCGCCGCCCTCACCACGGACGACCCCCGCACCGCCGGGAGCACCGGCACCCCCTGACCCCGAGCCGGGCGTCCCCGCCGCGCGAGTCGCGCTGTGGGCTTCGGCGAGTCGCGCTGTGGGCTTCGGCGAGTCGCGCCCGGGTCAGGGCACCAGGACCCCGCGGCCGTGCATCCGGCCGTGCTCCAGGTCCGCGAAGGCGTCGGCGAAGGCGTCCAGCGGGTACCGGCGGGCCCGCACCGTGACCCCGCCCGCCGCCGCGAGCGCGACGAGCTCGCGCAGGTCGTCGAACGTCCCGACGGCGTTGCCCACCACGCTGATCTCGGGCAGGACCAGGGCGAACGTCGGCACCCGCAGCTCGCCGCCGTAGCCGACGACGAAGTAGGTGCCGCGCGGCCGCACCATCGACAGCGCGGTGCCGACGGCCTCGCCCTCGCCCACGAAGTCGATCACGGCCTGGGCGCCCGACCCGTCCGTCAGGTCGCGGACCGCATCGACCTCGCGGCCGTCGACCGGGAGGACGTGGTGCGCCCCGGACTCGGTGGCGAGGGCGCGGGCGTCGGGATCGGGGTCGACCGCCACGACCGTGGCGGCCGTCAGGGCCCGCAGGCACTGGATGCCGATGTGACCGAGCCCGCCGACGCCGACCACCGCGACCGTGGTGCCCGGCCCCAGCAGGGGCACGGCCTTGCGCGTGACGTGCATGGCGGTGAGACCGGCGTCGGCGTGCGGGGCGAGGTCGACGGGATCCAGACCCTCCGGCAGCGGGAGCACGCCGCGATCGGTGGTGAGCAGCAGGTCCGCGAACCCGCCCGCTCGCGTGAGGCCGGTGAAGGACAGGCCCCGGGCGCAACGCATGTCGTCGCCGATGCGGCAGGCCCCGCAGGTGCCGCAGCTCTGCTGCGGGTGGCAGATCACGGTGTCGCCCGGCGCGACCGCCTGCACCTCCGGCCCGACCGCCTCGACCACGCCGGTGTTCTCGTGGCCCAGCGTGAGCGGCAGCTCCGTCGGCACGGCCGGGGCGAACCAGCCGTCCCGGATGTGCAGGTCGGTCCGGCAGAGGCCGGCGCCGGCGATCCGGACCAGGACGTCGTGGGCGCCGGCGACCTCCGGCTCCGGCACCTGGTCGAGCTGGGGTGGCTTGTCGTAGGAGTGCAGCCGCACGGCCCGCATCGGGACCTCCCTGACGTCGGAGTGCGTCGAGGGTCACACCGCGTGTCGGGGTGCGGTAGTACGCAATTCGACGTACTCCGGGCTCTCAGACCTGCGCGGCCGGGGCGACGAGATCGGCCAGATCGGCCGGCACGGTGAGGATGGCGGCGCCGCGGCGGAGCACGCCGTCGGACAGGGGTTCGCAGCGCACCCCGCCGTGCCCACGGAGCGCCTTGAAGGCGCCGGGTGCCAGCACGACGTCCATCCACCGGCACGGGTGCGCCGCACGGTGCGCACGGAAGCGGACGGGACCGTCGCCGGAGTCGAGCGTGAACTCGGCGCCGGACCCGGCCAGGGCGTCGACCGCGGCGCCGCGCAGGACCACCGTCCGCCGGGCCAGCACGGGGTCGAACGGCGGGGCCCCGAGCTCGGCCGCGACGGCGTCGAGCGCCTCCCCCGACAGCAGGGTGACCGACGCCCGACGGTGCGCCGCATGCTGGAAGTACCGGTCGCCGACCACGCCGAGCCCTGCCCGCACCTCGACGCGGTCCTTCCGCGGGTCCTCGGGATCGGCGCGCGGCCCGTCGGCCGGGCGGCCCTCGTACGCGTGCACCGGCGAGGCGACCAGCTCGACGATCTCGACGGGGATCCGCCCGGGCGCGTCCGCCGTCGTCTCCTCCACCCCACGGTGATGCCCACCCGCCGGGCCCGTGATGCCACCATGGCGCCATGACCCGCGGCACGTCCCGGCCCCCGGTCGCGTACGTCCGGCGCGCCCGTGACCTGATCGACCGCGACTACGCCGAGCCGCTGGACCTGGACGCCATGGCCGCGGCGGCGGGGTTCTCGCGCTTCCACTTCGCCCGCGCCTTCCGCGCCGCCTACGGGGAGACGCCCGCGGCCTACCTGACCCGGCGGCGGGTCGAACGGGCCAAGGACCTGCTGCGCTCGGCGAACCTCACGGTCACCGAGATCTGCCACCTCGTCGGGTTCACCAGCCTCGGCTCCTTCAGCAGCCGCTTCACCGAGCTCGTCGGACTGAGCCCCAGCGCGTACCGCGAGGAGCACGTGCGCCGCGGTGGACCGCCCCCGATCCCCGGGTGTTTCCTCATGAGCTGGGCCCGCCCGCCGACGCCGTCCGCGCCGGACACCGCAAGCACGGAGAAGCCCACGGACGGCGCCCGGTCCTACGGTTCCCCCGAACCACTCGCCGAGGAGGGAACACCGTGATCGACCGCATGTCGCACACCACCGTCTGGGTCCTCGACCAGGACTCGGCCAGGACCTTCTACACCGAGAAGCTGGGCTTCGAGGTGCGCACGGACGTCGTGATGGGCCCGGAGTCCGAGGGCGGCATCCGCTGGCTGACGGTCGGCCCGCCGGACCGTCCCGAGCAGGAGCTGATCCTCGCCGACCCCGCCATGGGGCACGACCCGTCGACGGCCGGCCAGATCCGCGAGCTCGTCGCGAAGGGGGCGCTCGGCACGGGCGTGATGGCGACCGACGACTGCCACGCCACCCACGCCGAGCTGGTCGCCCGCGGCGTCGAGTTCCTGCAGCCGCCGGCCGATCGGCCGTACGGGATCGAGGCGGTCTTCGTCGACGACTCGGGCAACTGGTTCAGCCTCTGTCAGCGGCGTTCGGACTGACCCGGCCCCAGGAGCACCACGGCTGTCCCATCGGGGGTGGACGGCCGTGGTGCTCGTCTCGTGCGCGGGCGGCGCGCCACCGACCGGGGCCGGGGCCCGCGCCGGTAGCGTGCGGCGCGAGCCGGTGAGGGGAGCGCGTGTGCGGGTGCTCGGAGTCGACCCGGGGCTGACCCGGTGCGGCCTCGGCGTGGTCGACGGCGACGGCGGGCGTCAGGTGGCGTGCGTGGACGTCGGCGTGGTGCGCAGCGACGTCGACCTGCCGGTGGACCGGCGGCTCCTCGTGGTCGCGGACGAGGTGGAGCGCTGGATCGCGCGGCACCGGCCGGACGTGGTGGCGGTCGAGCGGGTGTTCAGCCAGCACAACGTCCGCACCGTCATGGGGACCGCGCAGGCCAGCGGCGTGGTCGCGCTCGTCGCCGCGCGGGCCGGGCTGCCGGTCGCCTTCCACACCCCGAGCGAGGTCAAGGCCGCCGTGACGGGCGCCGGCCGCGCGGACAAGGCGCAGGTCACCACGATGGTGACCCGCGTGCTCGGGCTGGCCGAGGCACCGCGTCCCGCCGATGCCGCGGACGCGCTCGCCCTCGCCATCTGCCACTGCTGGCGTGCCCCGATGATGACGCGGATGGCGGAGGCGGAACGGCGGGCCGCCGAGATCGCCAAGGCGCACAAGGCCCGCCTCGCCGCCGCCCAGAAGGAGCGGCAGAAGCGGGAGCGCCTCGCCGAGGTCACCCGCCGCCGCTGACCCGCGGGTCGGCTGTCCCGGGTGACTGAATGGGCGATCCCGGGAGACGACGGACAGGTGCGACTCGAGACCCCGAGACCGCCGACTCGCGGAAGCTCAGAGCGCGACTCGCGGAAGCTCAGGGCCCGACTCGCGGAAGCGGCTCCTGCGGACACGCCGAGGGGCGGGGGAGCGGACGGGGGTGTCGGTGGGCCCCGGTAGCCTCCGTCCTCGAACGACTGTTCGTAGGAGCGGGGGAATGCCGTGATCGCGTCCGTGCGCGGGCCCGTGCTGGAGATCGGGCTGGACCACGCCGTGGTCGAGGTCGGCGGCGTCGGGTTGGCGGTGTTCTGCACCCCGGCCACGCTCGCGGGGCTGCGGCGCGGCACCGAGACCCGGCTGGCCACCACGCTGATCGTGCGCGAGGAGTCGCTGACCCTGTTCGGCTTCGCCGACGCGGACGAGCGCGAGCTGTTCCTCCTGCTCCAGACGGTCAGCGGGATCGGCCCGCGGCTCGCCCTCGCCACCATCGCCGTCCTCGAGCCGGACGTGCTGCGCCGCGCCCTGCACGACGGGGACCTGGCCACCCTGACCCGGATCCCGGGCGTCGGCAGGAAGAGCGCCGAGCGACTCGTGGTGGAGCTGCGGGACAAGGTCGTCGTGTCGCCGGCCGCCGCGGCGACCGCGAACCCGGCCGCGCCGGCGGCCGCGGGCAACGGTGCCTCGCCCGTACGGGAGCAGGTCGTCGAGGCCCTGGTCGGCCTCGGGTTCACGCTCAAGCCCGCCGAGCAGGCCGTCGACGCCGTGCTGGCGGGCAAGCCCGAGGCCGAGCCCTCGCAGCTGCTCCGCGCGGCCCTCGCGAGTCTCGGCCGGAGCCGGTGAGCGAGCCGGTGGGCGCCGAGGAGGAGTTCCGCGGGATCGCCGCCGAGGCGGTTCCCGAGGACCTCGACGTCGAGAACTCCCTGCGCCCCCGCCGGCTGAGCGAGTTCATCGGCCAGGCCCGGGTGCGCGAGCAGCTGGAGCTGGTGCTGGAGGGCGCGCGCCGGCGCGGCGACCCGCCCGACCACATCCTGCTCTCCGGCCCGCCCGGGCTGGGCAAGACGAGCCTGTCGATGATCGTCGCGGCCGAGCTGGGCGCCGCGATCCGGCTGACGAGCGGCCCCGCGCTGGAGCGCGCCGGGGACCTCGCGGCGATGCTGTCGAACCTCGTCCCCGGGGACGTGCTGTTCATCGACGAGATCCACCGGATCGCCCGCCCCGCCGAGGAGATGCTCTACCTCGCGATGGAGGACTTCCGGGTGGACGTCGTGGTCGGCAAGGGACCCGGCGCCACGTCCATCCCGCTCGACATCGCCCCGTTCACGCTGGTCGGGGCCACGACCCGGGCCGGCGCGCTCACCGGCCCGCTGCGGGACCGCTTCGGCTTCACGGCGCACATGGAGTTCTACGAGCCCGAGGAGCTCGAGCTGGTGGTGCGCCGCGCCGCCCAGATCCTCGACGTGGACCTCCGGCCGGACGGGGCCGCCGAGATCGCCCGCCGCTCGCGCGGCACACCCCGCATCGCGAACCGGCTGCTGCGCCGCGTCCGGGACTTCGCCGAGGTCCGCGCCGACGGCGCCGTGACCCGGACCGTGGCGCGGGACGCGCTCGCGGTCTACGACGTCGACGAGCTCGGCCTGGACCGCCTCGACCGGGCCGTGCTGGGGGCACTCGTACGGACGTTCGGGGGAGGCCCGGTCGGTGTGTCCACGCTGGCTGTGGCGGTGGGCGAGGAACCCGGTACCGTCGAGGAGGTCTGCGAGCCCTACCTGGTGCGGGCCGGGATGCTGGCCCGGACGCCGCGCGGCCGTGTCGCCACGCCCGCGGCCTGGAGCCATCTCGGCCTGCGGCATCCGGCGGAGTCCGGCGGCGAGGGGCCGCCGGCACTGTTCTGAACGCGATCTCGATCGGGGGCGGAGCGGTACCGGGGGCGCATCCGGCCGGGCCCCGCACGAAACCGCACGTCACGGGCCCGTCACGACGCCGGGTCGACCGACCGGGTGTCGGACCCGACTGGCAGACTCGGCCGTCCGACCTGCCCGAGAAACGGAGAAACACGACATCATGGACCTGAGCCTGCTGTTCCCGATCCTCATCCTGCTGCTCTTCATCCCGATCTTCCTGTCGGGTCGCAAGCAGAAGCGCCAGATGGCGGAGACCCAGGCGATGCAGAACGCGCTCACCGAGGGCGACGTCGTGACCACCACCTCGGGGCTGCGCGGCACGGTCGTCGACGCCTCCTACGAGGACACGATCGACCTCGAGATCGCCGACGGCGTCGTCACCACCTGGCTGCGCGCCGCGGTCCGGGACAAGGTCGCGCAGGACGACCACGCCGACCACACCGCCGGCGCCGACGAGGCTCCGGCCGCGACCGGCACCACCGGCACCGCGACCACCGGCGAGCTCCCGGCGACCGGCGCCACCAGGGCGAACGGGACGCCGAGCGCCAACGGGACGGTCTCGGACACCCCCGCGGACTCCACCGCCGAGGAGAAGAAGTAACCGGACCGCCCGCGGCGGGGCCGCCGTCGGCCCGCTGCGCCGGATGGTGCAGCATCGTGCGGGAACACCGGCCGCGGTCACGCCGCGGACGGGACTGGACAGGCCGTCCGCCGACGCGTGACCGGGCCGTGACGCCGGGAGAGAAGAGAGAGTGGCAACGACCCCGGGGCGGATCCGCCCCTGGCGGTACCTCGCGGGGTTCGCGGGCATCGTCGTGGTGCTGTACGCACTGGTCGCCTTCACCGGCGACCGGTCCTTCGCCCCGAAGCTGGGCATCGACCTGCAGGGCGGCACCCGGGTCACCCTGACCGCGCGCACGGAGTCGGGCCAGGTCCCGCCGCGCGACCAGCTGGTCCAGGCGCAGTCGATCATCGAGCAGCGCGTCAACGGGCTGGGCGTGAGCGGCGCCGAGGTGGTGCTCGACGGGAACAACATCACCATCACGGTGCCGGGCGAGCAGGGCGAGCAGGCGCGCTCGCTCGGCCAGACCGCGCAGCTGCGCATCCGCCCGGTCGTCGGCCAGCCGATCGCCGCCACCCCGGCCGCTCCGCCCGCCGGGCAGGACACCGGCGGCGCCACCGCCCCGCCCGCCGGGCAGGACACCGGCGGCGCCACCCCGCCGGCCGAGAGCACCGCCCCGGCCCCGTCCGGCGGCGGCGCGCAGCCGCAGGGGATGGGGAGCGCCCCCGTCGTCGACGGCGCGGTGGCCCCGGTCGCCTACTCGACCTCCCTCGCACCGGCCCAGCAGCCGCCGCCCGGCGGCGACCAGGACCCGGAGAAGGCCGCCGCGATCGCCGAGGCCAAGGCCACCCGGCAGAGCACCGACCCGGCGGTCCAGCAGCAGGCGCTCCTCGCGCTCGACTGCGCCGCCCCGGACCCCCTGCGCGGGTACGACGACTCGTCGCTGCCCCTGGTGACCTGTGACCAGGACCGGACCGCGAAGTACATCCTCGGGCCCACCGTCGTCGAGGGCACCCAGATCGCGTCGGCGCAGGCCTCGCAGAACCAGCAGGGCGTCGGGTACGTCGTCGACCTCAGCTTCAAGGCGGACGGTTCGAGGGCGTGGGGGGACTACACCGCCGCGCACATCGGCGAGCAGGCCGCCTTCGTGCTCGACGGCGAGGTCGTCTCGGCCCCGACGATCCAGGGCGCGCTGTACGGGAACACCCAGGTCAGCGGCAACTTCAACCAGCAGCAGGCCCAGGACCTCGCGGGGATCCTGCGGTACGGCTCGCTGCCGCTGTCCTTCGAGGCGTCGGACGCGCAGACGGTGTCCGCCACGCTCGGGCTCGCCTCGCTGGAGGCCGGCCTGATCGCGGGCGCGATCGGCCTGGCGCTGGTCTTCGTCTACTGCCTCTTCTACTACCGGGTCCTCGGCGTGCTCACGATCCTGTCCCTGGTGCTGTCCGGTCTCGTGGTCTACGCGGTGCTGGTGCTGCTCGGGCGGTGGATCGGGTTCACCCTCGACCTCGCGGGCGTCGCCGGGTTCATCGTGGCCATCGGCATCACGGCGGACTCGTTCGTGATCTTCTTCGAGCGGCTGAAGGACGAGGTCCGCGAGGGCCGGTCCTTCCGCTCGGCCGTCCCGCGGGCCTGGGTGCGGGCCCGGCGCACGATCCTCACCGCCGACGCGGTGAGCTTCCTCGCGGCCGCGGTGCTCTACGTCCTCGCCGTCGGCCAGGTGAAGGGCTTCGCGTTCACCCTCGGCATGTCGACCGTCCTCGACCTGGTCGTGGTCTTCCTGGTCACGCACCCGCTGGTGGCGCTGGCGTCGAACTCCAAGATCTTCGGCAGCCCGGCGCTGTCCGGGCTGGGGGCCGTGGCGAAGATCGGCGCGCAACGACGGCGGCAACCGCGGGAGACCGCCGGCAGCGGGTCCGGCACGAGCAGGGGGGCCTGAGGCATGGGCGACACGGTGAACGGGACCTCCGCACCGAAGCGGGGCGTGTTCAGCCGGCTCTACACCGGCACGGGCGCGTTCGACGTCGTCGGCAGGCGCAAGATCTGGTACGCCGGCTTCGGCGTGCTGCTCCTGGTGTGCGTGCTGTCGATCCTGATCCGCGGGTTCAACCTCGGCATCGACTTCACCGGCGGCTCGCAGTTCCAGATGCCCGCCGCGGGCGCGAACGGCACCATCACCACCCAGCAGGTCGAGGACGTCTTCCGCTCCTCGGTCGGCGAGGAGCCGGCGTCGACGCAGTCGGCGGGTGCCGGCGGCTCGGCCACGATCCTCGTGCGCTCGGAGCCGCTGAACCCGGCGCAGATCGCCGCGTTCAAGGACGCGGTGTTCCAGCAGCTCCAGCCGCTCGACGCGAACGGGCAGCCGTCCGAGCAGGTGATCAGCGACAGCGCGGTGAGCGGTACCTGGGGCGGGGAGATCACCCGTCAGGCGCTGATCGCGCTCGCCGTGTTCCTGGTGCTGGTGACGCTCTTCCTGGCCTTCTACTTCGAGCGGGCCATGGCGATCGCGGCGCTCGTGGCGCTGGTGCACGACGTCGTGGTCACCGCGGGCATCTACTCGCTGATCGGCTTCGAGGTCTCGCCGGCCACGGTCATCGGCCTGCTGACGATCCTCGGCTTCTCGCTCTACGACACGGTCGTGGTGTTCGACAAGGTCAAGGAGAACGCCCGCGGGCTGCTCAACCTGAGCCGCCGGACCTACCCCGAGGTCGCGAACCTCGCCGTCAACCAGACGCTGATGCGCTCGATCAACACCTCGCTGATCGCCGTGCTACCGGTCATCGGGCTGATGGTGATCGGCGTCTGGCTGCTCGGCGTCGGAACGCTCGCCGACCTGGCGCTGGTCCAGCTCGTCGGCATCATCGCCGGCTCGCTGTCCTCGCTGCTGCTGGCCACGCCGATCCTGGTCGACCTCAAGATGCGCGACCCGCGGTTCCGCAAGCAGGCCGAGCGGGTCGCCGCCCGCCGGGCCCGCGCCGCCGCGTCGCACTCCGGTCAGGTCGCCGAGGAGGACCTCGACACCGCGGACGACGAGGCGCTCGCCCGCGAGCTGCGCCGCGAGCGCGCGCTCGCCGCTGCGGCCAGCGCACCCGACCGGGTGCGGCCGGGCCGCCCGCAGGGCAAGGCGGGGCAGAACAGGAGCGCCGCGGGGCGCCCGAGCGGGAAGCGGCGCCGGTGAGCGCGGCGTCGGAGGGGCCCGCGGGCTCCGAGCCGCTCGAGGTCGACGAGTCGGTCCTGCAGCTCGAGAAGGTCCGCGAGCTGATCCGCGCGGTGCCGGACTATCCGGAACCGGGTGTGCTGTTCCGCGACCTCACGCCGGCGCTGGCCGACGCCGAGGCCTTCGCCATCCTCACCACGGAGCTCGCGGCCTCCGCGGGTGCGGCCGACCTGATCGCCGGTGTCGAGGCCCGCGGGTTCCTCATCGGTGCCGCGGTCGCCCTGGTGGCGGGAACCGGCGTCGTACCGGTGCGCAAGGCCGGCAAGCTCCCCGCCGTCGCCGGCTCGCGGACCTACGCACTCGAGTACGGCACGGCCACGCTGGAGCTGCCCGCGGGCACCGTCGAGCCCGGGACCAGGGTGTTCGTGGTCGACGACGTGCTGGCCACGGGGGGCACCGCGGCCGCGGCCTGCGGGTTGCTCGCGGACGTCGGGGCCGAGATCACCGGCTTCGGCACCGTCGTCGAGCTGGCGGCGCTGCGGGGCCGGGAGAAGCTGACCGGCATCGACGTCCACGCACTGCTGACCTACTAGAGGTGGACATCCCGGAGACCTACCGGAGGGTTATCCTTCGATAGGTGGTGACAGGAGCGGAGCAGGCCCGGTGACGGACGTCCAGCAGAACGCGCCCGCACCCGCGGAGGCGCCCGCCGGCCCCGCGGGGACCACCGTCCAGAATCCGGCCCAGGACCCGGCCCGCCCCTCGGCCACGCGCCGGGTCCGGGCCCGGATCGCCCGGCGGATGACCCCGCAGCGGGTGGCCATCGTCAAGCCCGTCCTGGAGCCGCTCGCGAGCGTGCACCGGGCGCTGCATCCGAAGGCCGACCTGGTGCTGCTGCAGCGCGCGTACGACGTCGCGGAGCAGAAGCACGCCGGGCAGAAGCGCAAGTCCGGGGACCCGTACATCACGCACCCGCTGGCCGTGGCCACGATCCTCGCCGAGCTCGGCATGGACACCACCACACTGGTGGCGGCGCTGCTGCACGACACCGTCGAGGACACCGACTACTCGCTCGAGCGGCTCAGCACGGACTTCGGCGAGGAGGTCGCGCACCTCGTCGACGGCGTCACCAAGCTGGACAAGGTCGAGTTCGGCACGGCCGCGGAGGCCGAGACCATCCGCAAGATGGTCGTCGCCATGGCGCGCGACCCCCGCGTGCTGGTCATCAAGCTGTCGGACCGGCTGCACAACATGCGTACGATGCGCTTCCTGCCGCCGGAGAAGCAGGCGAAGAAGGCACGGGAGACCCTCGAGGTCATGGCGCCGCTGGCGCACCGCCTGGGCATGGCGACGATCAAGTGGGAGCTGGAGGACCTGTCCTTCGCGATCCTGCATCCGAAGAAGTACGAGGAGATCGTCCGGCTCGTCGCCACCCGCGCCCCGTCCCGGGACACCTACCTCAAGCAGGTCATCGACGAGGTGTCGCGGCAGCTGGAGGCCGCGCGGGTCAACGGCACGGTCGAGGGCAGGCCGAAGCACTACTACTCGATCTACCGCAAGATGATCGTCAAGGGCCGCGAGTTCGACGACATCCACGACCTGGTCGGCGTGCGCGTGCTGGTCGACGAGGTGCGGGACTGCTACGCGGCGATGGGTATGGTCCACGCGCTGTGGCAGCCGATGCCCGGCCGCTTCAAGGACTACATCGCGCAGCCCCGGTTCGGCGTGTACCAGTCGTTGCACACCACCGTGATCGGGCCGGACGGCAAGCCGCTCGAGGTGCAGATCCGCACCCACGAGATGCACCGCACGGCGGAGTACGGCATCGCGGCGCACTGGCGCTACAAGGAGACCCGGGGGCACAACACCGGCTCCACCGTCGAGATCGACGAGATGTCCTGGATGCGGCAACTGCTCGACTGGCAGCGCGAGGCCGCGGACCCCGGGGACTTCCTGGAGTCGCTGCGCTACGACCTCGCCGCCAAGGAGCTGTTCGTCTTCACGCCGAAGGGCGACGTCGTCACGCTGCCGGTCGGGTCCACGCCCGTCGACTTCGCCTACGCCGTGCACACCGAGGTCGGCAACCGCTGCATCGGCTCGCGGGTCAACGGCCGGCTGGTGGCGCTGGAGCGCACGCTGGAGTCCGGCGACGTCGTCGAGATCTTCACGTCCAAGGCCGAGGGCGCCGGGCCGAGCCGGGACTGGCTGGGCTTCGTCAAGTCGCCGCGGGCCAAGAACAAGATCAAGCAGTGGTTCGCCAAGGAGCGCCGCGAGGAGGCCATCGAGGAGGGCAAGGAGGCGATCACGCGGGAGGCCCGGCGCACGGGCATGCCGCTGCAGCGCCTCGTGTCCGCGGACGCGATGGCCGCGCTGTCCCGGGAGATGCACTACTCCGAGATCTCCGCGCTGTACGCGGCGATCGGGGAGGGGCAGGCCAGCGCCCGGCACGTCGTGCAGCGGCTGGTCGCGCTGCTCGGCGGGATGGAGGACGCCGAGGAGGAGCTCGCCGAGCGGGCCACCCCGTCGACGGTGCGGGTGCGGCGGCCCTCGGGCGACGCCGGTGTGGTGCTGACCGGCGAGAACGGCGTCGAGATGGGGGACGTCTACTGCAAGCTCGCCCGCTGCTGCACGCCCGTTCCGGGGGACGAGATCCTCGGGTTCGTGACTCGCGGCGGCGCCGTCTCGGTGCACCGCACGGACTGCACCAACGCCGCGGACCTCAAGGCCCGCAGCGAGCGGCTGGTCGACGTCGCGTGGTCGGTGTCGCCGGCGTCGGTGTTCCTGGTGGCGATCCAGGTCGAGGCGCTGGACCGGCACCGCCTGCTGTCGGACGTGACGAAGGTGTTGGCGGACGAGAAGGTCAACATCCTCTCCGCGTCGGTGACCACCTCGCGGGACCGGGTGGCCGTCTCGCGCTTCTCCTTCGAGATGGGCGACCCCAAGCACCTGGGACACGTGCTGCACGCCGTCCGCAACGTCGAGGGCGTCTACGACGTCTACCGCGTCACCAGCGCGAGCTGACCACACGCAACGAGGGCCCCGCCAGAGATCCGGCGGGGCCCTCGGTGTCCGGTCGGATCAGGCCGCGACGGTGGCGGTCTGGATGGTGACGGCGGTCTTCGGCCTGCCGTCGCCCGGGCCGTTGCTGTCGTCCGTGCCCTCCGCGGCGACCGTGTCGACGGTGGCCAGGCCGGCCTCGTCGATCGTGCCGAACACGGTGTAGTCCGGCGGGAGCGTCGAGTCGGCGTAGACCAGGAAGAACTGGCTGCCACCGGAGTTCGGGGCCGAGGTCTTGGCCATCGCGATCGTGCCGCGCGGATAGATCACGGCGCCGGACTGGCCAGCGGGCGCGAGCGTCGTCGGCGGCTCGTCGGCGACCGTGTAGCCGGGGCCGCCGGTGCCCTGGCCGCTCGGGTCGCCGCACTGCAGCACCTTCAGGCCCTCGCTCGTGGTGAGCCGGTGGCACGGGGTGTCGTTGAAGTACCCCTGGCTCGCCAGCGAGGTGAAGCTGTTCACGGTGCAGGGCGCCTCGGCCCGGTTCAGCGTGAGTCCGATCGGGCCGGCCGACGTGGCGAGGGAGACCGGGACGGTGCCCTGGGCGCTCACCGCGTCCGCCTGCGGCGGGTTCGCGGGCTTCGCCGCGGTGCCGTCGGCCGGGTACTGGCAGTTCACGGTCCCGGGCGGGGCGGCGGCCTGGGCCGCGGGCTGCGCCGGGTCGGACTTCCACGGGGCGGTGGTGAGCAGCACCACGGCGACGACCACGACCACCACGGCCGCGGCGGAGCTGATCACGGCGACCCGCTTCTGCCTGCGGGCCCGTTCGGCCCGCCGCGCCTGCTGATTGGCCAGCTTGCGCTTGGCCGCCTCCCGCCGCATCTGGTTCGTGGCCACGGTGTGCGTCGTCCTCCCGGTCGTGTCCGATCGCGGGGAGGGTATCGACCGTTCCTGAGAGGGCCGTGTGCAGGCACGTCTAGGCTGGTCGCGTGCTCGTCGCAGGATTCCCCGCAGGAGCGTTCCAGACCAACTGCTACGTCGTCGCCCGGGAGGCGGGCGAGGCGTGCGTCGTCGTCGACCCCGGGCAGGACGCCGTCGAACCGCTCGAGGCCGTGCTCGCCGAGCACCGGCTGACCCCGGTCGCGGTGCTGGTGACCCATGGCCACTTCGACCACACCTTCAGCGTGCAGCCCGTGTGCGACGGCGCGGACATCCCCGCGTGGATCCACCCCGACGACCGGGAGCTGCTCGCCGACCCGATGAAAGGCATCTCGTCGGAGTCCGCCGCCTTCTTCGGCGGGCGGCTCGAGCTGCGGGAGCCGCGCGAGGTGCGGACGCTGACGGACCGCGGCGACCTGGAGCTCGCGGGAATGCGGCTGCGGGTCGACCACACCCCCGGCCACACTCCCGGGTCGGTGGTGTTCACGACGGAGACGGAGGACGGGACCGAGGTGATCCTCGCGGGCGACACGCTCTTCGCGGGCTCGATCGGGCGGACGGACCTGCCCGGCGGCTCCCACCGCCGGCTGCTGGAGAGCATCCGGGACCGGCTGCTCGTCCGTCCCGACACCGGGGTCGTCCTGCCCGGGCACGGCCCGACGACGACGGTGGGCCGGGAGCGGGTGTCCAACCCGTTCCTCCAGGGCCTCACCGACGCCACCGCCGACGTGGCGGCGGACACGGCCGCCCCGGCCCGGGGGCGTGGCCTGTGAGCGCGGTGCAGGACGGTGTCCGGCGCGCCACCGCCTTCGCGGCGCCCAAGGGCATCCCGGAGTACTACCCGCCGGAGTCCGCCGGGTTCGTGCACGTCCGCGACACGCTCGCCGGCGCGGCGGAGCGGGCCGGCTACGGGTACGTCGAGCTGCCGATCTTCGAGGACACCGGGCTGTTCGCCCGCGGGGTCGGCGAGTCCACGGACGTGGTCAGCAAGGAGATGTACACCTTCGCCGACCGCGGGGACCGGTCCGTCACGCTCCGCCCGGAGGGCACCGCGGGTGTGGTGCGATCGGTGATCGAGCACAACCTCGATCGCGCCGGGCTGCCGGTGAAGCTGCGCTACGCCGGCCCGTTCTTCCGCTACGAGCGGCCGCAGGCCGGGCGGTACCGGCAGCTGCAGCAGGTCGGCGTGGAGGCCGTCGGGGTGGACGACCCGGCGCTCGACGCCGAGGTCATCGCCGTCGCGGACGAGGGGTTCAAGGCGCTCGGGCTCACCGGGTACCGGCTGGAGCTGACCTCGCTGGGGGACGCGGAGTGCCGGCCCGCCTACCGGGAGCGGCTGCAGGAGTTCCTGGCCGGGCTGGACCTCGACGAGCCGACCCGGGACCGGGCCCGGATCAACCCGCTGCGGGTGCTCGACGACAAGCGGCCCGAGGTGCGGAGGCAGCTCGAGGGCGCGCCGCTGCTGCTCGACCACCTGTCGGCGGCCTCGGCCGAGCACCACGCCGCCGTGCTGGCCCACCTCGACGACCTCGGCGTGGCCTACACGATCAACCCGCGGATGGTGCGCGGGCTGGACTACTACACCAAGACGACCTTCGAGTTCGTGCACGATGGCCTGGGCGCGCAGTCCGGGATCGGCGGCGGCGGCCGGTACGACGGCCTGATGGAGACCCTGGGCGGGCAGCCGCTGTCCGGCGTCGGGTTCGGCATCGGGGTGGACCGCACGCTGCTGGCCTGCCGCGCCGAGGGCGTCCAGCCGTGGTCGGAGGCCCGGGCCGAGGTGTTCGGGGTGCCGCTGGGCGAGGCGGCGAAGCGACGGCTCGTCGTGATCGCCGCGGAGCTGCGCCGCGCCGGCGTGCGGGTGGACCTGGCCTACGGCGGGCGCGGGCTCAAGGGCGCGATGAAGTCCGCGGACCGCTCGGGCGCCCGGTACGCGCTGGTGCTGGGGGAGCGGGATCTCGAGGCCGGCACGGTGGGGGTGAAGGACCTCGCCTCCGGCGACCAGCGCGCGGTGCCGCTCGACTCCGTCGTCACGGAGCTCGTCGCGAAGCTCGCCTGATGCATGCACGAACGGAGCTCTCGCTCACTAGCTGTGAGCGAGGGTGCCGTTCGCTCAGTGGGGGGCGCGGGTGGTCGCGAGTGCAGGATCGCCCGGTGTCGGGTGAGCGAGCGGCGCGTTCGCTCAGTAGGTGTGAGCGAGGGTGCCGTTCGCTCATCGGGGGGTGGGGGTGAGCGGGGCGGATCGAGAGCGGTGGGACGCCCGGCACGCCGCGGTGGGGCCGGGTGCGCCGATGCCGCCGGACGGGTTGCGGGGCCGGCTCGAGCTGCTCCCGGGCGGTGCCTCGCCGACCGACCGCGGCGGGCTCCCCGGCGGCGGGCGGGCGCTCGACGTCGCCTGCGGGCGTGGCGCGGTCGCGGTGTGGCTGGCGCAGCGGCGCTTCGCGGTCGACGCCGTCGACGTCTCGGCCACGGGCCTCGCGGCGGCCCGGACGCTCGCGGAGTCGGAACGGGTCGCCGTGCGGTTCCTCGAGGCCGACCTCGACGCCGGGCTGCCGGTCGCGGGCCCCTACGACCTCGTGGTCTGCCAGCGCTACCGGGACCCCACGCTCTACCCGGCGCTCGCCGCCGCGCTTGCGCCCGGCGGGCTGCTCGTGCTCACCGTGCTGTCCGAGGTCGGCGACGAGGGCGGCCGCTTCCGCGCGCCCGCGGGTGAGCTCGCGGGGGCGTTCCCGCAGCTCGAGACGCTCGACCACCGCGAGGGCGGGGGCGAGGCGACCCTGCTGGCCCGTCGCCCCTGACGATCCGGGGCCCCGGCTGGCTGACGCTACCGACGCCTCAGTGCCGCCGGCGGCCGAGCGGCAGGCCCGGCTCCTCCCGGCTCGCGACGAGGGCGGCGAGGCCGGTCGTGATCGGCACGGACGCGATCAGGCCGATGCTGCCGACGAGCGTCCGGACGATCTCGGTCGCCACGTCCTGCGAGGTCAGCACTTCGCCCGGCCCGCGACCGGCCACCGTGAACAGCAGCATCAGCGGCAGCGAGGCGCCCGCGTAGGCGAGCACCAGGGTGTTGACCGCCGACGACACGTGGTCCCGTCCGATCCGCATCCCGGCCGCGAACAGCGCGCGAGCGCCCAGGGCCGGGTTCGCCGCCCGCAGCTCCCATACGGCGCTGGTCTGGGTGACCGTGACGTCGTCGAGCACGCCGAGCGCGCCGATCACGATCCCGGCGAGCAGCAGGCCCCGGGCGTCGACCGGCGCCCCGAGCGTGGCGATGAGGCTGGCGGTGGTGTCGTCGAGCCCGGTGAGCCGGGCGAGCGCCGAGAAGAGCCCGCTGAGCAGCGCGATCAGCGCGAGCGACGCCAGCGTGCCGAGCACCGCGGTCGAGGTCCGGGCCGAGAGCCCGTGGGTGAGGTAGAGGACCACGAACATGATCAGGCAGGCGCCGACGACCGCGACCCAGACCGGGCTCGCCCCGCCCAGGATCGCCGGCAGCACGAACAGCACGAGCACGACCAGGCTCATCCCGAGCGCCACCAGCGCGGCGAGCCCGCGCCACCGGCCCAGCAGCAGCACGGCCAGCGCGAAGGCGACTGCCAGGGCGATCAACGGGCCGGACCGCTGGAAGTCGACGACCTGGTAGGAGCCGGGGTCGGTCGCCTCGCCGCCCGAGTACGCGACCCGGACCCGGTCGCCCACCGCGAACCGCGGCGTCGAGGGCTCGACCGGCACGATCTGCACCAGGTCGCGGCCGGGCAGCGGCCCGCCGTCCATGTGCAGCGTCAGCCCCGCGCACGCCCCGTCGCCCGAGCCGGGCGTGCAGTCGGTGGCCCGGGCCGCGGTGACCTCGGCGTCGAACACCTCCTGGCCGGGCTGGGTGCTGCCGGGCAGCGAGCCGCCGGGCCACAGCAGCCCCAGCCCGACGAGGGTCGCCAGCGCGCAGGGCACCAGCAGGCCGACGAGGAGCAGGCGGACGCGGCGGCCGGCGGGGGTGGCGGGCCCGTGGCCGTGCCCATGCCCGTGACCGTGCCCGTGACCCGGCGCCTGGACATTCCCGTGTGTGTCGTCCTGCTCCCGGTGTTCCCCACCGTGCCCGTCGCCGGGCCCGGGGGCGCGGCCCTGGCCTCGCTCGACGTCCGGGGCGCGGTCCGGGGGCGCCGCAGCGGCGGGCTCGGCCGGCACCGGCGCGAGCGGGGTGGTGCGCTCCGCGTCCGTCTCCGGCGGCACCGGCGCCCGGCTCGGTGTCCGGCTCGGTGTCCGGCTCGGTGTCCGGCTCGGTGTCCGGCTCGGTGTCCGGCTCGGTGTCCCGACCGGGGCACGGACGGGGGCACGGTGCCGCCCGCTGTCGGACGTCCGGTCGCGGGGAGCCACCCCGGCATCCTCGCCCGTCGGCACGCGGGCCCTGCACCCGCCCCGCGACCGCCGTGGACGCCCCGGAGGCCCTACACGAACACGGAGATCAGCAGCACCAGCAGCAGCCCGACGACGGAGACAATCGTCTCCATCACCGACCAGCTCTTGACGGTCTGCCCGACCGTAAGCCCGAAGTACTCCTTGACCAGCCAGAACCCGGCGTCGTTGAGACGACGACGACGAGCTGCGTCGCCTCGGCGGCCGGAGCCGTCTCCTGGGCCTGGGCGAGCCGGAGCGCGAGCGCGGTCATGCGGCACCTCCGGTGGGGGCCAGCTCAGCGAGCACCCGGTCGACGACGGCGCCCGGGTCGCCCTCGCCACTCACCGAGATGCCCGGTTCGTCGGGTTCGAGGGGTTCGAGCGCGTCGAGCTGGCTCTGCAGCAGCGAGGTCGGCATGTAGTGGCCGCGGCGCGTCGCCAGCCGGGACGCCAGGGCGTCGGGCGCGGCCTGCAGGTGCACGAACCGGACCGACGGGTGCCCGTCGACCAGCACGTCCCGGTATCGGCGGCGCAGCGCCGAACAGGTGACCACCGCGTCGCGGCCCGCCGCCTCCTGCTCGCCGATCCACCCGGCGACCAGGCGCAGCCACGGCCACCGGTCGTCGTCCGTCAGCGGTTGGCCGGCGGCCATCCTGCGCCGGTTCTCCTCGGGGTGCAGGTCGTCGCCCTCGGCGAACGCCCAGCCGGTGCGCCGGACGAGCTCGGCGGCGACGGTCGACTTGCCGACCCCCGACACCCCCATCACCACCAACGTCGTCGTCTCGCCCTCCATGGGGGCAGCGTCGCCGACGCCGACGGATCCTGCCGGATGGGCGCGAGAACTTGCGCGTTGCTCGAACATGTGTTCGACTAGCTGGGTGCGGTGGAGCGGGCAGCAGGTGCTGGCGGACGGGGTGGGCGAGGCGCGGCCCTGCCCGGCCTGCGGGCTGTTGCGGTCGGTGCGCACCCCGGAGTTCGCCGGAACGGTGCTCCACGAGGTGGAGGCCAGGTCCGCGCTGAACCGGGTGCCGGGCACCTCGCCGATGCCCTTCCGCTGGACGGTGAACCCCTACCGGGGCTGCTCGCACGCCTGTAGTTACGGCATCTGGGGGTCCGTTAGCATCCCCAGGTGGCAAGACGCGTCGGTCTGTACCTCCGGATCAGCAAGGACTGGAAGGGCGATCAGGCCGGAGTCGACCGGCAGCGCGAGGACGGCCTGCGACTGATTGAGTCCCGTGGCTGGGAGCTCCACAAGATCTACACCGACAACGACATCAGCGCGGCCGGACGCAAGCGGCGGCCTGACTACACGCGCCTGCTGGCCGATCTCGAGGACGGCACGATCAGCGCCGTCGTGGCCCGGTCCTTCGAGCGGCTGTGCAAGACCCGGCGGGAGCAGCTGACCTTCGTCGAGCTCGGCCAGGAGAAGCGGACCGCCATCGCCTTCACCCACGCGCCCGACCTCGACCTCACGACAGCCATCGGCCGCGGTATGGCCGACCCGATGGCCGCTTTCGCGCGCGTCGAGATGGAGCAGAAGTCCGAGCGGCACATCTCGCAGATCGCGCAGGCCGCCGCGCAGGGCCGCATGGTCGGCGGCCGGCGAGCCTTCGGCTACGCCAACAACGGTCTCGAGCTTGACCCCATCGAGGCCAGCGTCGTGCGCCAGATGTACGACCGCTTCCTCACCGGCGAGTCCATGAGCAGTCTCGCCCGCTGGCTCAACGCGCACGGGCTCACCACGCCCATGGGGAAGCCGTTCCGCTTCCAGACCGTGCGCGAGATCCTCGCCAATCCGCGCAACGCCGCCCTGCGCGGGATGCGCGACGTCGTCGACCACAAGAGCGGAACGCGCGCCCAGTGGCACCGCATCATCGGCCCTGCCGTCTGGCCGCCGATCGTCTCCGAAGAGACCTGGCGGGCCGCCCTCGAGCGGATGAAGGACCCGCACCGCCCCGGCGCACATGTCGGCACCTCGGCGCAGCGGTACCTGCTGACCGGCATCGCGCTGTGCGGCGCTGAGGTCGAGCCGGGGAAGATGTGCGAGCGGCCACTGATCACGGGCGGCAGTCGGGCCGAGCGTCGCCTGCGCTGCCCGACCCTGCGGCACGTGGCGCGCCGGGCGGACTACATCGAGGCCGTCGTCGAAGAGGTGCTGCTCGAGTGGTTCCGCCGCGACGACACCCCGAAGCTGGCGGCCGAGCAGCGGGTGCAGAACGATCTCGACCTCTCGGCGGTGCGGTCGGAGTCGATCGAGCTGCGCTCGAGGCTCGAGGGGCTCGCGCGCGACTACGCCGACGGCGTGCTCGACCGCGCGCAGGTGAGATCGGCGGGGGATCGGATGCGCGCGCGGCTGGCCGAGCTCGACGAGATGGTCGCGCAGGCCGGCGAGGTCGACGTGCTCGCGCCGCTGCGGGCCGCCGAGGACCCGGCGACGGTCTGGGACGAGGAGTACTCGATGCCGACGCGGCGCGAGGTGGTCCGACGCGTGATGCCGCAGCATGACCCGCACGTGCGCCTGCGGGTGCGGCCGGGTCCCGCCTACAGCCACCCGGACTCGAACGCACCGCGGATATTGGCAGGGTGAGCCGTCCACTGCTGTTGGGTCTGGCGACTGGCGGGTGGATTGTGCCAGCACGCACGGCGAGGGCGCCTCGTTCCGCCGTAGCGGGACGAGGCGCCCTCGGGTCCTTGCGCTTGTCAGGCGATGGAGCGCACGTTGGACAGGCCGTCCGGCCGGCTGTTGGCCGCAGCGTCAGTGTCGACGATGGCGTGCAGGATGAGCCCGCCCTGCAACTTCACCAGCCGCGAGGTCAGCGTGGTGAGGTAGCGGACGCCCTCCCGCGGATCGAGCACGGTGCGCGGGCGGATGTTCAGCGCCGCATCCTTCACCTTGGTCGCGAGCTCGACCGGGCTGGGCTGGTGCAGCCAGGCCGGTCCGGCCGGGCCCTGTGGGCCCTGGACCCCCGGCAGCCCGGCCGGGCCGGACGGCCCCTGCTCGCCCTGCGGACCCTGCGGTCCACGGACCCCGGGGACGCCCTTCTCGCCGCGCTCGCCCTGAACGCCCTGGAGCCCGCGCGGTCCCTTCTCGCCGGCCTCGCCGATCACACCTCGCGGGCCTTCGGCGCCGGGCAGGCCCTGCTGGCCCCGCCGCCCCTGCTCCCCCTTCTCACCGGGCAGGCCGGCCGGGCCGGCTAGGCCCTTCTCGCCCTGCGGCCCGCGCGGGCCCCGCTCGCCCTGTTCGCCGGGCAGGCCGGTGGAGCCGGGGATGCCCTTCTCGCCCTGGGGACCGGTCTCCCCCTCCGGGCCCTTCTCGCCCTGGGGACCAGTCTCCCCCTCCGGGCCCTTCTCGCCCTTGGGACCGGTCTCCCCCTCCGGGCCCTGCTCGCCGCGGGGGCCCACCGGGCCCTCGGGCCCCTTGTCCCCGCGCTCACCAACCGGGCCGACCGGACCGGTCGGGCCCTTCGGGCCGCGGTCGCCCTGCTCTCCGGGCGGGCCGGTCGGGCCCTGGGGGCCCTTGTCGCCGCGCTCACCGTCCGGGCCGACCGGACCGGTCCGGCCCTTGTCGCCCTTGTCGCCGCGCGCACCGTCCGGACCGACCGGGCCGTTCAGGCCCTTGTCGCCCTCCTTGACGGTGACGTCGACCGGAACCGGGACGGTCTCGGTGCGCCCGGTGGTGCGCCCGGTGGTCGGCTGTTCTGACTGAGTCATGTCTGGAAGTACCTCTCGTAACCGGCGGGCAGCGAAAGAAGATCAGCCACCTGCGGTCTCTGGATTGGGTCCCGGCCCTTGTCGGGGCTGGGTTGATGCTGTTGGAGCGGGTCCGGCTGCCGCCGACTGCGGGGCGTCCGGACCGAAGCGCGGTCAGGTGTCGTAGCGCTCGCGGCTACCGGCCTTGGCCAACCCACGGCTGATGATGTAGCCGATCGTGAGCAGCGTGACGTAGAACCAGGCCTTGTCGGCCAGGAAGACATCGCCGCGTCCGTCGCCGTCTCCGACGAGGTAGGAGGCGATCAGAACCCCGGCAACGGCGACGAGGTAGACGACGAACTCGGTCGTCTTGAACGCGGCCTTCGACTCGGTGGTCCGGCGAGGGGACCCAGCCGTGGCGGCCCCGTCGGGCAGGGCGGTCTGGCTGGGCGTGTTGACGGGCATGAGTCTCCGTAATCAGGGTCGGATTGAGGTTCGTAGCAGACGAACGGACCTCGCTACGGCCCAGGGCTACGGTGTAGACGTTAGACGTCGACCGACGGCCTAGCCATCATTGGAGACTTTGCCCCTAAGGAGGTTTAATGACCGACGCCAGCGCTAAGCCGGGGTCCCTCGGTCCGCAGTCGTCCGGGCGCCGACCTGCGTTGACCCGGGAACAGGTCCTGACCGCCGCGTTGAAGATCGTTGACGAGAGCGGTGTCGAGGCCTTGACGATGCGCCGGCTCGGGCAGGCCCTCGATCGCAATCCGATGGCGATCTACCGGCACGCCTCGGACAAGGAGGACTTGCTCGACGGGATCGTCGAGCAGGTCGCCGCGGAGCTCGTCACACCCAGCCCGCCTGAGCATGACCGGGACGGTGGCGGAGACGACGGCTGGGAGAACGCTCTGCGCCGTACCGCACACACGTTCCGCCGGGTTGCGCTGGCTCACTCCAACCTGGTGCCGCTGTTGGTGACTCGACCGCTGTCCGGCCCGCTGGCCCTGCGTCCCCTGGGCACGCTCCTGCCTTTCGAAGAGCTACTTGAGGTGTTCATCAACGCCGGGTTCGACAACCATGGTGCGCTGCACGCGGCGCGCCTGTTCACCGGCTTCCTCTACGGCCACGTCATCCACGAACTGCAGGAGAGGGTGCACGCCCCTGACGAGACCGACGACCTGCTCCGCCTCGGACTGCACCGGCTACCGGTCACCCAGTTCCCCCGGCTGCGTTCGCTGGCCGCCGAGCTCGCCGCCTACGACGGCGCCGCCGAACTGGACGAGGGACTCACCATCCTGCTCGCCGGCCTCCGCAGCCAGCTGCTCACCTGACTGAACCGACAACGCTGGACGTCGCCTCCCCGAGGTGTTCCCGACGGGAGCCCTCGCCCGTCGAACGGCCTCATCGACCAGCTGCTGACTAGAACGGCCGCCGAGCGGGTGCGCCTGCCTGCCGACGTCGCCGCGCGGCTCGAGGGCAAGTCGACGCTCGGCCGGCTCGGGCTGCTCGTCCACGTGACCGCCGGGCTGATCGACCCGGGCTTCGACGGCCACATCACGCTCGAGGTGACCAACGTCGGCGAGCTGGTCATCATGCTCGAGCCCGGCATGCGGATCGGCCAGCTCACCTTCGAGAGGACCTCGTCGCGCTGCCTGCGGCCCTACGGGCATCCCGGGCTCGGTTCGCACTACCAGGGGCAGGCCGGGCCGACCGCGCCGCGGTCGGTGCCGCCGGGCGAGCCAAGCGTCGCGCCGGTCGTAGCGCTGCGGTCGGTCGAGAGCACATGAGTGGGCCGCGCATCTCTGCAGGCCGACCGCGAAGCTACGCGGGCGTCCCTTACGTCCTGACGTCGGCAGTTCTGGGGAAGCATGCCCGGAAGTCTTCGCCGCCATACAGCGATTCGTAGACGATCTCGATCCTCAGACGGTGCTCAAGCAGGTTTGTGAACTCGGCGTTCTTCTTCTTGTCGTAGCCGGGCAGGCTCAGCAGAGCGTGGCTCGACTCCCTCGGGCACGCTTCTCCGGGCACAAAGGTGGTCGCGTGGGGTCGCGTCTCCAGCTGCGCTCGGAGACGGTTGACTGAGTCCCGGTCTAGGCCACCGAGGGGCTTGCCATCGAGGAGCAGCCGAGAGGACACAATCACGGCTGGGCCCAAGCCGATGCTGTTCAGCACGAGTTCGGCGGTGCCGCCTTGCGGAAGGCTGTAACGCAGCTGAAGCAGCGGACGTACGGAACGTCGGTTGTGAACCTGTGTCCTCCACGCCTGGAAGACCGTCAGCAGCACCCCGGCGATTGCCACTACAAACCCGCCCCAAGCGATGACTGGTGGCGTGGTACCCACAGCTCGGACCTCCGACGATGACGGGCTACGCGCGGTAGCCGCGCCAGAGGTACTCGCTCACACTCCGCCCGCTGTCTCAAACCCTGTGTGAGCTGTTGATCCCAACGTCGGCGAGCTGGTCACAGGACGAGGCGGCTCGTCAGGATGCCGGGTAGACCCACTCCCAGCCGCCGACCCGGGAGAAGCCCGGGTTGTAGATCAGCGTCCCATTCGGACTGCTGACGTCGAGCACCACCGCGCCTCGGTACTTCGATCCCGGGGCGAATGTGTTCGGGAGCTGCTCGTTCTGGTTGAGGCACGAGAAACTCGCCGGAGACTCTGCCCTGGGCTGTGTCACCCCGTTCGGCCCGATCGCCGAGAAGTCGAACGGGTTGATCGAGTAGCCCCGTCTGTCGGCATCTGTGGCGTCGTCTCGATCCGCACGTCCATCCGCACCAGGTGCCCGTTCTCGGGCTCGCTTGCGAACCGGTTAGGGCATACGGGGTCCACGGTGATCTTGTCGACGATGAATTTCACGGAGATGTTGGCGTTGGCGACCCCCACCCAGCGGCGTCACCAACCTTCTTCACCAGGTTCCCGCGCGGCGACGTCTCGCCCTGGGGCGCCGCTGATGACGGGGCGGCAGCCGTCGTCGTCGGCGCAGCGGTCGGCACGTCGACTGTCAGAGACGAGTTGGACGGCTAGCCGCTGTTCGAGCAAGCGCTGAGCGCGATGGCCGCGGCGGCACCGAACGCGGCCAAAAGGGCAGAGGTACGCACGCTGTCCACCTGTTCGGGCTGCCTCGACCTGCTCCGTGAGCGGCTGCGGCAGGTGGGCGAGCGGTACGCCCGGCTCGACCCGACGCCCGGCGCGTCGGGGGAGACGGGTCGCGGCGCACCAGGATTCGGCTCGCGCAGCCCGGCCAGCGACCACGTCATCGCCCTGACCGACTCGCGCAGCAGCCAGGTCGCGAAGGCGTGGGTCGCCGGCGACGGCCGCGTGCACTGCGAGGCCGAGCACCCGGTCATCTCGGTGCGCGGCGAGCTCGACACGCTCGCCTGGTCGATCGCCGACGAGCGCGGCATCGCCGGCCCCGACGACCGGGCCGACGTGCCGACCCTGCTGCGCTGGATCGACAGCCAGCGACTACGCCACCCGCTGTGAACTGTGCTCACAGGTCGCCGCGACCGTGCGCACCCTCCTGCTCGCGCTCAAGCCCGTAACCGGCGACCCGGCGCCGGCCGTCATCAGCACCTGCCCCAACGTCGTCGACGAGGGCGAGACGACCCGCGAGTGCGGGGCGAAGCTGCGGGCCCCGCTGCGCGACGACATGATCCACTGCCGCGCCTGCGGCCGTCGCTGGCCGCGCAACGAGTGGGAGCACCTCGGGCAGCTGCTGCAGGCGGCCGCCGCATGACGCTCGCGCTCGCACCGCACTGGGACGACCTCGACGACCAGGCCGACGACCTCGAGCCGCGTGTGCGGCACCTGTTCTCCGCGGCCGAGGCCGAGCGCGTGCTCGGCATCAAGGCCGGCACCGTGCGGCAGTGGGCGCACCGCGGCCAACTGCACCCGGTAGGGCTCGACGAGCGGGACAGGCCGCTGTACGACCGGGAGCACCTGCAGCGTCTGGAGGGCCGGTCCACCTCTTCATAGGTCACACGGAGTACGTGGGCGCCTACCGGTGCCGCGTCTCGATGTTCTGGCCCGCGTTCATTGCTGCCACCGCTTACGTACGTCGTCTGCGAAGTCAGTGTACTCGCGTACCGGGAGGATCTCTTCGAACTCCAACATGTGGGCCATCGGAAGCGCCGCCATGAAGATGCGATCGAGCTCATCATGCGAGTCCGCGTCGATGACTCCGACTACCCGCCGCTGACCACTGATCTTGTAGAGGTTCTTGATCTTGCCAGCGGAGATGGCACCCTGCGCCGCGTCGACTTCCTTCTCCCACTCGTCCCACAGCTCATCGAAGGACACATCGCTGTGGTCGACGCGCACGCTGAAGTAGAACAACATCGAGAACCACTCCTTTGGGGGTCATCGAGCTGGCCGGACGTCAATCGTGGCCTCGAGGCAAGTCGTTGACAACCATCGCGTGCTGCGCATCTGGCTCGACCCCGCACGGTCCCACATATCGCTATAGCTGCGGCGGCCGCTCGTCGTGATTCCATCCGTCGAGCAGCCCGAGCGGGTCGTGCCCCTCGATCCCGGCGAGGACGGTCATCAGCTCGGCGTTGTCGGCGCCCAGCACAGCGATGGCATCCCGAAGCCCGCGGCTGCCGTGCTGCTGCTCGACCCACGCGGCGATCCGCTCCGCTTGCTCGGCACCGACTGGCTCGTCTGCGCCGAGCAGGGCGCGGACGATATCGCTCGCCGCCTGGTCGATCGTGGCGTGGTAGGGATCTTCAGCCGGGAGCACGGGGTGATCTTCGCCCATCCGGCAAGGTTAGCTGCGCAGGCGCACCGGGCAGTTTCAGTTCTGCGAAGGCGCGCCTGCTCGGAAAGCAACAGCAGTAGCTCGAGCACCAGGGAATTTTCCCACCGAGATGTCGGGTATTCCCCCGACACGGCATAGGGTCCGCACTCGCGCACCCTCGGGACAACCCCATTTTTTCTCTGCTGCCCTGGCCCCACTCTGGTCGCCCTTCGCCCCGGCGAAAGGCCGGTAGCGAAATGGACCAAGGAGGGCCATGCTCACTACCATTCTCCGGAGATCCGCCCGCGTCTCGGTCGGCGTACTTGCCGCCGGGATGCTCGTCGGGCTGGCTGCACCTGCGGTTGCCGAGACCCCGGTGACACGTACCGCTGCGGAAGCGCAGCTGCCCGCAGGTGCCGAGGCCTCCGCTACGACCGACGCGGCGGCATCACTGCTGCCCGCCGACAGCCGCTCCGAGAGGCGTAAGGAGCGGCTCCACAACCGTGTAGGCCTGAGGCTGATCAACGAGGAGCGCGCGAAGGCCGGGTGCGCGCCCTTGCAGCAGGCCGACAATCTGGTGGCCGCCGCCAGTCAGCAGAGCGATGTGCAAGCCAGGCGCGACAAGATGGGTCACGACGGACCCAACGGCGACATTAAGGGTCGGCTGGGGGGGTTGGGTTACTCGCAGTACGCCGAGAACGTGGCGCAGTACCAATCGGCGCAGGAAGCTGTCAATGCCTGGATGAACAGCTCCGGTCACCGGGCCAACATCCTCAACTGCGCGTACACAAAGACGGGCTTCGACACCGAGAAGAGCGCGTCCGGCAAGTGGTACTGGACGCAGACCTTCGGCGCCTGATCGAGCGCTTGACGGGGTAGACGATCCCGTGTAACGCGATCACTGATCTTGGGATCGTCTACCCACTGGCCAGCCCCGACCCGCACCGGGCCGGGGCTGTCGCATGCCCGGGGGTAGATCGACCACTCCCACCCGGGAGCACAGCCGGGGGCAGGGCACATGGCCCGGCGGAGGGGCAGGACCGGCAGGGGGCGCCGATGGCGGGGCAGCGGCAGGGCAGCGACCGCAAGGCCAGGCTGCCAGCGAACTGGCCAGCCATCCGGCGCCGCATCCTCACCCGCGACCGGCACCGCTGCCAGCTCGGCTACGACGGCTGCCTCCGCAAGGCCACTCAGGTCGACCACAAGCAAGCGGGCGACGACCACTCCGACGCGAACCTGCAGGGCGCGTGCGAGGACTGCCACGCCAAGAAGAGCGCAGCCGAAGGTGTCGACGCCCGCGGCCGCATCACATCGCTGCGCCGACGTCCGGCCACGCAACATCCTGGACTTAGGTGACGACGATGAAGGTGTAGCGCAACCGCGACGGCAGGACCGTCGAGGTCAGCCGCAGCGAGGGTGAGTGGCTGATCGGCCACGGCTACGCCACGGCGGTCGAGGACGAGGCACCGGCGAAGCCGAAGCGCTCGTCCCGCAAGTCGAAGGTCACGACGGCAGAGTGACAGCACGGACAGCGACGGGGCGTCGAGCCCGTCGGAGCTCGGCGACTTTGAGTGATGGGTGGGGGGTACCCCCCTCCGCCCCCGGCTGGGCCCTCGGTCGGCATAGGGCTTGCCTGTGCGTACGAAACAGAACCGGTCTCGGGCGGCGCAACGCGCGCTTGGCGAGCACCTCCTGGTCGCGTTCCGCGGCGATCAGTGCGTCGAGCATGGCTCTGCCGGACTTGCCGAAGATGTCGGTGGCGACGCAGGAACAGCTCGCCGTCGGTGAAGCGGAGCACGGGCTCGTAGGTCCGGAGGAGCGCGAGCTCTGCGCACGGGTCGCCCGGGCGGCTCATGCGACCGACAGCGAACGGGCGGCGGGCCTCCCGGTCAGGGACCCGATATGGGAAGCCCCGAGATCGGGTTCCCATGGTTGTTTCACACAACCATCATTGGCATTCAATCCCCGGCTACTTCCTCATTGTCTGAACCTCAGTCCTGCGAGTAGAAGAGGCGGATGCCTGCACAACCAGCAACCCTCCAGTCCGTCGCGATCGGTGACATCCGCCTGACGTACCTGCCCGACGGCGATGGCCGTCTCGGCGCGACCGCGGTGTTTCCCGCCTCCGACGACGCCTTGTGGGAGGCTCACCAAGAGTTCCTCGACGCCGACGGCATGCTGGTCGCGTCGATCGGGGCATTCTTGATCGAGACGGGCGAGCGGAAGGTCGTCGTCGACCTCGGCTTCGGCGACGCCGAAGTGCCGTTCCCTGGGGTGGGCGTCTTCAAGGGCGGCCAGCTCATGGACAGCCTGAGGCAGTACGGCGTGGCACCCGACGACGTCGACACGGTCGTCTACACGCACCTCCATCTCGACCATGTCGGTTGGACCGCAGGTGCGGGCGGTGCCCTGACGTTCCCCAACGCCTCCCACCTGGCTGGTACCGGCGAATGGGACTTCTGGCGCGCCGCGACCGACGAGTCGCTCGTCGCCGTGGGGCCGCACCCCGAGGCCGTCCAGCCCGCGCTGGAGTCCCGTATCGAGGCAGTCGGCGATGGAGCGTCGGTGGCGCCCGGCATCACCGCCATCGCCACTCCAGGACACACCCCGGGGCACATCTCGCTCGTCGTCTCGTCGGGGACGGACCGGGCTCTGATCATGGGCGACGCCATCCACTGTCCACTGCAGTTCGACGAGCGCGACCTGAGCGTCATCTTCGACGTCGACGCCGACCTGGCGAAGCGCACCCGGGAGCGGATCGCCGCAGAACTCGAACAGCCGCAGACGATCGGCATCAATGGCCACTTCGCCGACTCGGTCTTCGGCCGGGTCCTCCCCGGGCAGGGCAAGACCTGGCACACGATGCCGTGACACCGCCGGCCGGCGGGGACCGTCCGGGCGAGACGATGCATCACCGGGGGAAGAGCTCCAGGTGCCTTCCCCGGGCGGCGTTGTCTGCGCCGGTCTCGAGGAGCTCGCGGGCGGGTCCTGGCTGGTTGTTCATCCAGTAGGTGAGGCCGAGTGCGGCGGTGCTTCGTGCTGGCCAAAGGGCTGACCGAGAAACGCCACCCTCGTCCTTGACCCGCTGGTCGGGCTGCGCGAACGCGGGCTGGCCAGTCTGGGGACAGTGCCGGGCCAGGGGATCCAGGGCCACGGGGTAGCAAGATGGCGACTTTGAGCACGGACAGTAGCGAGTCGCGCAAGGCGCTCGTGTAGCAGAGAGTGACGACCCCATGGGCGTGACAGGGCGGAAGCCGAAGCCCCCTGGGCAGGCGGTCAACCGCAACAAGCCGACGCACGACTGGACCGAGGTCCCCCGCATCCCCTTCGAGGGCGGGCCCGACCTGCCTGAGGGCGGCGTCGCCTGGCCAGCCGCGACGGTCAGATGGTGGGACTCGGTGCGGCGCATGCCGCACGCCGTGCTGTGGGACGAGAGTGACTGGCGCTTCGCGCTCGACACCGCGCTGATCCACGCCGCCATGCACGCCGGCGACGTTCGGGTCGCGACCGAGTTGCGTAACCGCGAGAAGGTGCTCGGCACGACAATGGACTTCCGCCGCGACCTGCGAATCCGCTACGTCGACCCGGAGCCCGAGGCGGCGCCGGCCGCGCCGGTGACGAAGCTCGATGACTACCGCGGCCTCTACGGCTGACGCCGTCGAGCTGCCGCCCGGCTACTACGTCGACCTCGACGACGGGGCCTGGCGACCCTGCCGTGGCCCGGCGACCCGTCGCTGCCCTACGGCCACCCCGACCGGCTCGCGCTGCTGCCGCCCAGCCTCGGCCCGCAGTGCATCCGGTGGTGCGAGGAATGGCTCGTCCACCGCCTCACCGGCGAGCCCTGGCGCTTCACCGCCGGGCAGCGCCGCTTCCTGCACCTCTGGTACGCCGTGAGCCCCGACGGGCGCTGGCTCTACCGCTCGGGCGTCAAGCGCGGGGCGAAGGGCACCGGGAAAGACCCGATGGGCGGCGCCATCGCCAACCTCGAGCTCTGCGGGCCGGTCCACCTCGCCGACTGGATCGGCGGCCAGCCCGTCGGCGAGCCGCACCGGCTGCCGCTCGTCCAGGTCGCCGCGAACAGCGAGGCGCAGGCGGCCGGCCTACTGCGCGTGGCCAACGCGATGCAGTCGCAGGCGCTGCGCGCCGAGTACGGCATCGACGCCGGTCGCACCCGGACCACGATCGAAGGCGGCGGCCGGATCGAGCTACTGACCGCGTCGGAGGCCTCGAGCGAGGGCGACCCGGCCACGGCGATCCTGCTCAACGAGTCGCACCACATGACCGCCAGCAACGGCGGGCACGCGATGGCTGCGACCGCTCGGCGCAACGTCGGCAAGTCGCCGGCCTACATCCAGGCCCGGCTGCTCGAGCTGACCAACGCCCATCAGCAGGGCGCCGACGCGGTCGCCGAGCGCAGCTTCGAGGCCTGGCAGCTGCAGGCGGCGGGCAAGACCAAACGCGTCGACATCCTCTACGACTCGCGCGAGGCGCCGCCGAGCACGCGCCTCGACGACGACTCGCTGATGGCGGGCCTGCGGGCCGCCTACGGCGACGCGCCGTGGGCCGATCTCGAGCGGCTCCGCGACGAGGCGCAGGACCCGCGGACGAGCGTCGCCGACTCGATCCGGTACTACCTCAACGGCTTGGCGGCTGCCGAGGATGCCTGGATCGACCCCGGCGCGTTCGACCGCGGCGCCCGGCCCGACGAGGTCGTCGCCGACGGCGAGGCCATCGCGATGTTCCTGGACTGCTCGAAGAGCGAGGACGCGACTGGCCTGGTCGCCGCCCGCCTGTCCGACGGGCACGTGATGACCCTCGGTGCCTGGCAGCGGCCGCACGGCGAGCGCGGCAAGGGCTGGCTCGCGCCGCGGCCCGAGGTCGACGCCACGGTGCGCGCGGCGATGGCCCGCTATCAGGTGGTGTGGTTCGGCGTCGACCCGTCGCCGGCGAAGGACGACGAGACCGAGGCGCTCTACTGGATGCCGCTGGTCGACGAGTGGCACCGCGACTTCCGCGAGGCGCTGCCGCTGTGGGCCACGCCCGGGCAGCAGGGGCACGCGGTCAAGTTCGACATGCGGCTCTCCCAGCCGGGCGGCGT
Organism: Pseudonocardia yuanmonensis; assembly: GCF_039542425.1. Lineage (NCBI taxonomy): Bacteria > Bacillati > Actinomycetota > Actinomycetes > Pseudonocardiales > Pseudonocardiaceae > Pseudonocardia > Pseudonocardia yuanmonensis. The sequence goes on along the minus strand of NZ_BAABIC010000006.1, from coordinate 70,711 downwards.
GCAGCGCAACCGCGCCTTCACCGAGGCGGCCGAGCAGGTCGCCCACGAGATCGACGAAGAGGGCTCGCTGACCCACGACGGCGACGCGCGGCTGCGGATCCATGTGCACAACGCGCGTCGCCGGCCCAACAAGTGGGGCGTGAGCCTCGGCAAGGTCAACCGGGATTCGCACAAGCTCGTCGACCTGGCCGTCTGCATGGTCGGCGCCCGGATGGGCCGCCGGCTTGCCCTCAACAGCGGGATCACCTCGAAGCGCAAGCGCAGCGGGCGCGTCTGGTGACCATCGCCTGCCGCTAGCCGCTGCCCTCGCGGCGCATCCGATCCAGCACCTCGTCGAGATAGCGCCGCACGTGCTCATCGGCGCGGCCCTCGTCTGTGGGTTCGACGAAGTCGCGGATGACCAGCAGGAGGGTCATTCTCCGGCGCGCCTGCTCGAGGTCGACATCGGAGGCCTCGGCTGGCACCTCGAGCATGCGGGCCAGTTCCACCACCGCCGCGAGCGCATCGTCACGACGGGTCGCTCCGGTGCCCGCTGCCGCGGCGCCCGCATGGGGCTCGCGGATGACTAGCTGCTCTATGAGCCCGTACAGATCGACGGCCCCTAGATCCACCCGTCGGTCTTCGCCCATGGGACACCCCCTCGCTCCGAGATACGCCTACTCGGTCCGGGCTACCCGGCCCTGTCAGGTGCACCCGCCTCGACGTCGAGTCCTGAGCCTCCGTTTGGCTACGTCCGGTTGGGCGCCGCCGTGTCCAGGCATGTAGCGACGACCGTGAGTGTCACTGGCGGCGTGTTTGCGCCAACCACGGCCTGATAGCCCGTCGGAGTGGTTCCCGTAACACCGAGGGAATACCACACCGCGGGGTTGCCCGCGATCGGCGTGCCGTTCGCGAGTGCGTAGCCGTCTGCCACAGCGTCGCCCGGATCACAATTGGCGACGATCGTGCGCATAGCACGGTCGGTCAGAGTTTCGACTGTCGTCACTGTGTAGACGAGTGACGGCGCCGGGCCGCCAGCCTTGCACCGGAACTTGTCGGCCTTCGTCAGCTTTGCGCACGACGAGGGGCCATTATCCTGGGGCGCTGCCGAGGCGGCACCTACGACTCCCAGGCTCATTCCTGTCGCAGCCACCCAAATCGATGATTCGTCCGCCCGCCGCAGCTCGAACCATTCAATCGACGACGACAGCACCGAGCGGGAAGGTCGGGTGAGCACGTGCTGAGCGAGTCGGACCTCAAGGCGCTGATCAAGGACGAGCTGTGGGACGGGTGGAAGGCCGAGCGCGAGCGGCTCGACATCATCGACGCCTGGTCGCGCTGGCAGCAGCAGCCGCTCACCCTGCCGCGCAAGGCGACCAGCGAGCACAAGCGGCTCGAGGAGATCAGCCGCACGCCGTGGCTCGGGCTCGTCGTCAACACCGTCGCGCACTGCATGTACGTCGACAACTACCTGTCGGCCGTCGGCACCGACGAGCCGGTCGACGCCGGCCCCGACGGCGTGCCGCAGATCGCCGAGATCGACGGCCCCTGGCGGACCTGGCAGGCCAACCGCTTCGACGCCCGGCAGATCGCCGTGCACCGCGCGACGCTGACCTACGGGCAGTCCTTCGTCACCGTGCTGCCCGGCGAGTTCGGCGGCCGGCCGACCAGCGTGATGCGCGGCGTGAGCCCGCGGAAGATGTTCACGCTGTGGGACGACCCGGCCGCCGACGACTGGCCGCTCTACGCGATGCAGGTCGTGCGCGAGGGCAAGGTCTACCGGGTCCGGGTCTTCGACGAGGAGACCGTGCACGTGCTCGACGTCGAGCCGGACACCGAGGACGGCATCAAGATCCTTGAGCAGTTCGGGCACGACTCGGGCGTCTGCCTGCGAGGCCATCTCAGACCCCCGTCAGCGGGCCGGAGGGGCGCCATCCTCGAGCCGGGCCCGTCGGCCAGCTCGATCCGGTCGGTCGAGCGGATGTCGACGTCGTAGGGGCCGTACAGCGTGATGCCGGTCGTGACTGTTAGGTCAAGGCCCGGGCCCGGCAGCGCATGGCCGGGTCCGCGCGCTACTGGCGGTGGTTCGGCATCGCGCAGGACGGCCGGCGAGCGTGTGCAGGTGCAGCAGCGTCCAGACGCCAGCCCGCCAGGCCGCGCGGGCGTGCCAGCGGGCGGACCGGGCGAGCTCGGCGGGCGACTGCTCGAGCAGCGGGTGATCGGCCCACCTGGCGGCGAACCGGTCGGGCGCCCGGTCGGGCTGGCGATCGCCGGCGGGCGTCGCCAGCTGCGCCGCCAGCTCGCCAGGTCGCAGCGGGACGATCTCGGCCTCGCCCTGGCTGGCGGGCTGGCGACGGGGCTGGCGGTCCTCGGGCTGCGCGGTCACGCGTTCACCACCAGACGCACCGGGCTCTCGTCGATCTCTTCGAGCACCGCCCGGGCGATGGCGGTCGTTGTGCCGAGAGCCTCCGCCATCTTCGCCCGCCCGAGCGGGCGCTCGCCCTCGGCGCGGCGGGCGGCCTGGATCTCCCGCGCCCGCTCGACCAAGGCGGCCCGGTCGTCGTCGCTCGCCTGCTCGCTGGCGACGGGCTCGGGCTCGGTCTCGGGCGTCGGCTCGGCGGGCGGCGGGCTGGCGGTGCGCGACTCGGCACCCTTCCGCGCGGGGCTGCGCCTCGCGGCCGCCCGATGGCGATGGAGCGCCAGGGTTGCGCAGTCCGGCAAGACCGTCCGACGACAGCGGAGCGAGGATCGCGAGGATCCAGGGCTCGCCCGCATGCAGGACGAGTGAATAGGTGTGCCAGTAGGACACGGCGAGCGCCGGACCGGCGACCGCCAGCGTCGCCAGCTCGCGCAGGAACCACTCGAGCGACCACCGATCGGCGGTGAAGGTCGTCCGGATGTAGACACGACCGGCAGGACGAGCGGCACGACGACGCCCACGCCGACGACGACCGCGCCGCGGGGGACCGCGTCGGTCAGGTTGGCGGCCAGGGCGATGACCAGGCCGAGCCCGAGCGCGCCTATGGCAGTCCAGCGGGGGATCGATCCGGATACAGCTCTGCTGCGAAGATGACTCACAGCCGGCCTCCCTCTTGGCAGGGATGTCGGTTAGGCACGGCCGGAAGCGCCAACTTCCCGTCGTGCCGCTAGGTATCTCTAACGCGCGTTGCGTTGATGTTCGTTTGCGTCTACTGCTTCGCCCGCAACACCCACACCTACCTCGACCTGGACGCGGGGGCGGACTTCGACTCGCAGATCGTGGTGAAGGTGAACGTCGGGCGGGTGCTGGCCCGCGAGGTCGCCCGCGCCGCGCTGGGCCCGCGAGCCGGTGGCGATGGGGACCAACACCGATCCCTACCAGCGTGCGGAGGGCCGGTACCGGCTGATGCCGGAGATCATCCGGGTGCTGGCGGGCTCCGGCACGCCGTTCTCGGTCCTCACCAAGGGCACCGTGCTCGGCCGCGACCTGCCCGACCTCGCCGCCGCGGCGCGCGAGGTCCCCGTCGGCCTGGGGGTGTCGCTCGCGCTCGCCGACCGTGAGCTGCAGGCCCGGCTCGAGCCCGGCACGCCGTCGCCGAAGGCCCGGCTCGACCTGGTGCGGCGGATCGCCGACGCGGGCCTGGACTGCGGCGTGATGGTCGCGCCGGTGCTCCCGCTGCTCACCGACTCGGCCGAGGCGCTCGACGCGGTGCTGGCGCGGGTGCGGGCGGCGGGCGCGTCCGGGGTGAGCGTGCTGGCCCTGCACCTGCGGCCCGGCACGAAGGAGTGGTTCATGGGCTGGCTCGCGCGGGAGTACCCGGCGCTCGTGCCGGCCTACGAGCGGCTCTACCGGCGCGGGGCGTACGTGGACCCCGACTACCGGCGGGCGCTGGCCGAGCGGGTCGGCCCGCTGCTGCCCCGGCGCGGGCTGGACCGCAGCTCCGGGGTGCGCCGGACGGGCGGCGACGGCTTCCCGCACGGCTCCGCGGAGGAGACGGGCCGGGCCCGGGCGGCGCCGCCTGCCGAGCAGCTCGCCGCGCCCGTCGCCGAGCAGCTCACCCTGTTGTAGGTGGCCCCGCGCGGCGGTCGTCCCGGTGGCGGAAACCTGCTGGCCGGGCCCCGGGACGGGGCGGATAGCCTTGGCCCCCGTGATGCGAACCCACCCCGTCGGCACCCTGCGTGCCGAGCACGCCGGCCAGACCGTGACCCTCGCCGGATGGGTGGCCCGTCGCCGCGATCACGGCGGCGTGATCTTCGTCGACCTGCGGGACCGCTCGGGCACCGCCCAGATCGTGTTCCGCGAGGGCGAGATGGCCGAGCGCGCCCACCGGCTGCGCGCCGAGTTCTGCCTGCAGGTGACCGGTGAGGTCGTCGCGCGGCCCGCGGGCAACGAGAACCCGGAGCTGCCGACCGGTGCCATCGAGGTCACGGTCACCGACCTCGTGGTGCTGTCCGAGTCCGCGCCGCTGCCCTTCCCGATCGACGAGCACACCGGCGTCGGCGAGGAGGTCCGGCTCCGGTACCGGTACCTCGACCTGCGCCGTCCGGACCCGGCTGCGGCGATCGCGCTGCGCAGCCGGGTGAACCGGGCCGCGCGGACGGTGCTCGAGGCGCACGACTTCCTCGAGATCGAGACGCCCACGCTGACCCGTTCCACGCCCGAGGGCGCCCGGGACTTTCTCGTGCCGGCGCGGCTCAAGCCCGGCTCCTGGTACGCGCTGCCGCAGAGCCCGCAGCTGTTCAAGCAGCTGCTCATGGTCGGCGGGATGGAGCGCTACTACCAGATCGCGCGCTGCTACCGGGACGAGGACTTCCGCGCCGACCGGCAGCCCGAGTTCACCCAGCTCGACATCGAGATGAGCTTCGTCGAGCAGGACGACGTGATCGCCCTGTCCGAGGAGATCCTCGCCGCGCTGTGGGCGCTGGTCGGCTACGAGCTGCCGCGCCCGATCCGGCGGATCAGCTACGCCGAGGCCATGAGCCGCTACGGCTCGGACAAGCCGGACCTGCGCTTCGACATCGAGCTCACCGAGCTCACCGAGTACTTCGCGAACACCGGCTTCCGGGTCTTCCAGAACCCGTACGTCGGCGCGGTCGTGATGCCCGGCGGCGCGAGCCAGCCCCGCAAGCAGCTCGACGCCTGGCAGGAGTGGGCCAAGCAGCGCGGCGCCCGCGGCCTCGCCTACGTCCTGGTCGACGAGGACGGCACGGTCAGCGAGAAGGGCCCGGTCGTCAAGAACCTGTCGGACGAGGAGCGGGCCGGCCTGCCCTCGGCCGTCGGCGCGCAGCCCGGCGACTGCATCTTCTTCGCCGCCGGCCGCCCGAACGAGGCCCGGGCGCTGCTCGGTGCCGCCCGGGGGGAGATCGCCCGCCGCATCGGGGCGATCGACGAGAACGCCTGGTCCTTCGTCTGGGTCGTCGACTTCCCGCTGTTCGAGGCGGCCGACGAGACGGACGACGTCGCCGTCGGGCACGGCAAGTGGACCGCCCTGCACCACGCCTTCACCTCGCCGACCCCGGACTGGATCGACAAGTTCGAGTCCGACCCGGGCAACGCGCTGGCGTACGCCTACGACATCGTCTGCAACGGCAACGAGATCGGCGGCGGGTCCATCCGTATCCACCGGGCGGACGTGCAGAAGCGGGTCTTCGAGATCATGGGCCTGTCCGAGGAGGAGGCGCAGGAGAAGTTCGGGTTCCTGCTCGACGCCTTCGCCTACGGCCCGCCCCCGCACGGCGGCATCGCGTTCGGCTGGGACCGGATCACCGCGCTGCTCGCCGGCGAGGACTCGATCCGCGAGGTCATCGCCTTCCCGAAGACCGGCGGCGGCTACGACCCGCTCACCGCGGCGCCCGCCCCGATCACCCCGGAGCAGCGCAAGGAGGCCGGGGTCGACGCCGTCCCGCCGAAGCCGGCCCCCGCCGCCGCGACCTCCGACCGGAAGGCCGCGGCCCGAGACGCCGAGGGCGGCGGGGCCTGACCCGGGCCGGGTCGTGCTCCACCTGCGCGTCGTCAGCCCGCCGGACCGGACGGCCGAGGTCCGGGCGGTGCTGGCGGCGGATCGGGGCGTCGCCCACCTGATCGTCCTGCCGGGCGCCGCGGTGCGCCCGGCGGGCGACGTGGTCGAGGCCGACGTGGCCCGCGAGTCCGTCGACACCCTCCTCGGCCGGCTGCGCGACCTGAGGCTGGACCACGACGGGGGCGTGACCCTCGAGGTCCTCGACACCGTCCTGTCCGACGCCGCGGACCGGGCGGAGGCGGCCGTCCCGGGCGAGGGCTCGGACGTCGTCGTCTGGGACGAGCTGATCGCCCGGACCGGCGAGGAGTCCCGGCTGAGCTTCTCCTTCCAGGCCTTCCTCACGATCGCCTGCCTGCTCGCGGCGATCGGCGCGATCACGGACTCGCCGGTGCTGGTGGTCGGCGCGATGGTGCTGGGGCCGGAGTTCGGCCCGCTGGCCGCCGTGTCGGTGGGGCTGGTGCTGCGCCGGGGCGACCTCGTCCGGCGCGGCGGACTGGCCCTGCTCGTCGGCTTCCCGCTCGGCATGGCCATCACCGCGCTGGCGACCCTGCTCTTCGACGCCACCGGGCTGCTGTCCAGCAGCACGCTGGACCACCTCGACCAGGTCGGGTTCATCTACGAGGTCGGTCCGTTCTCCCTGATCGTGGCCGTGCTGGCGGGACTCGCCGGGATCCTCGCGCTCACCTCGGCCAAGGCCGCGAGCCTGGTCGGCGTGTTCATCTCGGTCACCACGGTGCCCGCGGCGGCGTTCGCGTCCGTGGCGGCCGTCGAAGGGCGCTGGCGGGAGGCGGGGCTGTCGGCGCTGCAGCTCCTGGTGAACCTGATCGGGATCGTGGTCGCGGCCTCCCTCGCCCTGCTCGTGGCGCGACGTGCCCGGCGCCGCGGTGACCGGGGCCGGGCGCTGTCGTCGGGGTAGGGTCGACCCCGATGTCACGTGACCTGGCCGATTTCCCCAGGCCCGTGCTCACCGCGTTGGCCGCGGCGGAACGCCTGCTCACCCGGCGGGCCGGGGCCACCGTGGTCCTCGCCGATCCCGAGGACCTCGGCGGCAGCGAACGGTCGGTGGTGGCGCGCGCCCGGGTGGCGCGCAACCCGTTCTCGTTGCCGCGCACCCTCGTCGTGAAGCAGTACGTGGGGGAGCCGGACCCGGCGCGGCCCGATCCCTTCCACTTCGAGGTCGCGAGCTGCCAGCTGTTCACCGCGCTCCCGGCCGACACCCGGCCCAGCCCGGTGCTCATCGCGCACGACCCGGCGTCCCGGCTGCTCGTGCTCGAGGACCTCGGCCGCAGCTCCACGCTGGCCGACATGCTCTTCGCGCCGGACCCCGTGGCCGCGCAGCGCTGCCTGCTGAGCTGGGCGCGGGCGCTCGGCCGGATGCAGGCCGCCACCGCGGGCCGGGAGAACGACTTCGGCGCGCTGCTCCGCCGGCTGGGGGAGAAGGCCCGCCGCGACCCGATCGCGGACGAGGCGCGCGCCGCCTTCGCGGGCGTGCCCGAGATGGTGGCCGGGGTGCTGGGCGTGAGCGTCGGCGCGGCCGCCGAGACCGAGGCCAGGGAGACCGCGCGCCTGCTGGGCGGCACCCGCTACCGGGCCTTCAGCCCGTCGGACACCTGCCCGGACAACAACCTGGTGACCGGCCGCGGGGTGCGGTTCGTCGACTTCGAGTGGGGCTGCTTCCGGGACGTCGCGCTCGACGCCGCCTACTTCCGGGTGCCCTTCCCGGCCTGCGAGTCCAGCTTCGCGCTGCCCGACGGGATGGCCGACGCCATGCTCGAGGCCTGGCGCAACGAGATCGCCACGGTGTGGCCGGATCTCGACGACCCGGCGCTGCTGCGGGCCCGCCTGCTCGACGCCCAGCTCCTGTGGGTCTGGCTGTGCACCTGGTGGCTGCTGCCGCGGGCCGTCGCCGGCGACACGCGCATCGGCGTCGACCCGGGGCGGTCGCCGCGGATCAGCGCCGCGCTGGCCGACTACTGGCGGCGCCTCGCGAGCGCGGCCGCGGCCGGCGGGCGGCCGGCCACGGTCGACCTCGCGGACGAGATGGCGGCCGCCCTGCGCCGCCGGTTCGACGACGCCTCGGACAACGGATCGGGCACGCTGCCGCTGTACCCCGCCTTCCGCGGCCTGGTCTGAGGGCGGTACCTGCGGGTGCGGGACGCCCGTCCGGATGTGCCGCCGCCAGCCGTGATGCGCTGGCCCTCGGCCGCGGACCGCCGGTGCCTGCGAGCGGATCCGAGGGCATTGCGGGTCGGCACACCCCGCGAGACCTCCTACAGGCCGTCGACGGGTTGTGGGGGGCACTCGTCGGGTGTGGCAGCAGGGCGGAGCGGATGTGTCGCACCCCGCCGGATGTGTCGCCGCGGGACGGCCGGGAGTCGAGGCGGGACGGCCGGGAGTCGAGGCGGCGCCGCGCGGGGAATGGGGCCGCTGTCCGGCCGCACACCCACGCCGACCCGGCACACCCACACCGACCCGGCACCCCCTCACCGTCCCGGCACACCCACACCGTCCCGGCACACCCGCCCGAACCGGGTCTCACACCCGCCGGATCCGTCGCACAAGCCATCGCCCAGGTGTGCGGCTCCGTTCCGGGTGTGCCGCCGCTGCCGACGGAGGGGAGCTCGGCGCGGGGTGTTCGCGGAGCCGTCGGCGACCCGTCACCACGCGCACACCGCCCCGGAGCCTCGCGACCCGATCATGCGCTGGTGTCCGTGCAGAGCGTGCGCCCCGTCCGTGCCCTCCCGACTCCCGCGAGCCTCCCGCCCCGGACCGTCACCACCCTGGCCACCCTCGGCGACTCGACGGCCGTCGGGCTGGGGGACCCGCTGCCCGGCGGCGGCTGGCGCGGCTTCCCGGTCCTGCTCCGCGACGCCCTCGGCCCCGGCACCCGGCTGCTGAACCCCGCCAGGACCGGCGCCCGGATGGCCGACGTCCGCCACACCCAGCTCCCCGCCGTCCTGCCCGCGCGGCCGGACGCGGCGGTGATCTGCGCGGGCATGAACGACACCCTGCGCTCGGACTTCGACCCGGCCGGCATCTGCACCGACCTCGCCGCCACCCTGGGCGGGCTCGCCGCGGCCGGGACCTTCCCGGTGGTGCTGCGCTACCACGACCACACCCGCGTCTTCCGGCTGCCGGGGCGGCTCCGGGCCGCGCTGCGGACCCGGGTGACCGCCCTGAACGCGGCGATCGACACGGCGATCGCGGAGACGACCGCGGGCGGCCCGGACGTGGGGGTGCTCGACCTGCACCTGCTGCCCGGCGGCTACGAGCGCGAGGCGTGGAGCGTCGACCGGCTGCACCCCTCCGAGCTGGGGCACCGGCTGCTGGCCCGGGCCGCGGGCGAGCTGCTCGCGGGCTCGGGCTACGCGGTGCCCGCGCCCGTGCCGATCGCCTGCGGCGGCGGGCGCGAGATCACCGCGTTGCACCGGGCCGCGTGGATCATGGTCCGCGGGACGCCCTGGCTGGTGCGCCGCGGCCGCGACCTCGGCCCGGTGATCCTGCACGGCCTGCTCACGGGCGGGCGGGCGCGGGCCCCCCGGCCCCCGCGGCAGGACCCGGTCCGGGCCGCCCGGGGTGGGCCCGGTCTAGGCGGACCGGGGGAGGGCGACCGGGGCGACGATGCGCTGCCCCGTCTCGATCTCGAAGAGGTGGGCGCGGGTGCAGGGCCCGCAGACCCAGCTGATCACCCCGTCGACGTGGTGGCTGCTCCACGCGAGACCGCGGACGTCGCTCGGCGTCCGGGGGCAGGCGCAGACGGTGCAGGAGTGGAGGGGGCGGGCGGTGACAGGTTTGCCGTCGTCCATGCCCCCGGAGGATGCACCGACCGCGTTGCGATGCTGTGAACGCCACGCCGCACAGTGTTGCGATCCGGCGACGGTTGTGATCCCGGTCCCGCTACCGCAGCGAGCCCAGGAACCGGTCGATCCGCACGAGCGCCTCCTCCAGCTGCGGCAACGCCGTCGCGTAGGAGCACCGGATGTGTCCTTCCCCGGAGGGCCCGAAGACGTCGCCGGGCACCACGGCCACGCTCTCCGCCTTCAGCAGCCGCTCGGCGAAGGTCTCCGAGTCCAGCCCGGAGGACCGGATGGACGGGAACGCGTAGAACGCGCCGCCCGGCTCCGGGCACTCCAGCCCGATCTCGCGCAGGCCCTTCACGAACACCCGGCGCCGGCGGTCGTAGTCGGCGACCATCTCCCGGACGTCGCCGTCGGCCTCCTTCAGCGCCTCCACCGCGGCGACCTGGGAGACGTGCGGGGCGCACAGCATCGTGTACTGGTGCACCCGCACGCACAGCTCGGCGACGGCCTGCGGCGCGCAGATCCAGCCGACCCGCCAGCCCGTCATCGCCTGGGCCTTGGAGAACCCGCCGAGCACGACGGTCCGCTCGCGAGCCCCCGGGACGGCGCCCAGGCAGACGTGGGTGTCGTCGTAGGTGAGCCGGTCGTAGATCTCGTCCGAGATCAGGTACAGGTCGTGCTTCTCGGCCAGCCGGACCAGGCCCTCCAGCGCCGCCCGCGGCTGCACGGCGCCCGTCGGGTTGGCCGGGGAGCCGATCAGGATCGCCTTGGTGCGCGGCGTGATCGCGGCCTCGACGGCGGCGGGGTCGATCGCGAAGTCCGCCTCCCAGCGCGTGGCGACCCGGACCGGGGTGCCGCCGGCGAACGACACGCACGGCTCGTACGCCACGTAGCAGGGCTCGGGCACGACCACCTCGTCGCCGGGGTTGAGCAGCACCCGCAGTGCGAGGTCCAGCCCCTCGGACACCCCGGTCGTGATCAGGCACTCGGTGTCCCAGGCGTACTGCGCCGAGTACCGCCGCTCCAGCTCGCCGCAGATCAGCCGGCGCAGCTCCGGCAGACCGGCGTTGGAGGTGTAGGTCGTGTAGCCGTGCTCGAGGGCGTAGATGCCGGCCTCACGGATCCGCCACGGCGTGACGAAGTCCGGCTCACCGACGCCCAGGGAGATCACGTCGTCCATCTCGGCGGCGATGTCGAAGAACCGCCGGATACCGGACGGCGGGCAGGCGGCGATGACGTCGTTGAGCGGCTTCATCGGGCGGTCCTCACGGGGTCACCCGCAGCCGGTGGTCCGGCTCGGGCTCGAAGAAGGTGTCGCCGTCCCGCTTGTGCGTGCGGAGCACGAAGTGCGTGGCGGTGGCCGTGACCCGGTCGATGGTGGAGAGCTTGCGGCTCACGAAGTCGCTGACCGCCCGGATGTTCGACCCGACGACGGTGCACCGCAGGTCGTGCCCCCCGGAGACGAGGTAGCAGCTGCGGACCTCGTCGAACCGGGAGATCCGCTCGGCGACGTCGTCGAACCCGACGCCACGGGCCGGCGCCACCGCGACGTCGATGAACGCCGTGACCTCGGTGGCCTCCGAGCCGTCGGCCTTCTCCCAGTCGACCACCGCCTTGTACCGGCGGATCACGCCGGCCTTCTCCCACGCCGCGATCTGCGCCGACACCTCGGCGACGGGCCGACCGGTCATGGTGGCCAGGGTGTCGTGGCTCAGCGACGCGTCCCGTTCCAGCAGCTCCAGGATCTCGCGCACGGTCCGACCCTACTCAGGAGTTCGACCGGCGGGCGGCGCGGGCGAGCCGCCGGACGGCCTCGGTCAGCACATCGGGCGGGTAGGTGGCGAAACAGAGCCGGGCGGCCGAGCGGAGGTCGGTGCCCGCCGTGTCCACCGCGAAGGCGCTGCCGGGCACGAACCCCACCCCGTGCTCCAGCGCCCGGGGCAGGAGCTCCGCGGTGTCGGTGCCGTCGGCGAACTCCAGCCAGCAGAACATGCCGCCCGTCGGGGTGGACCGGGTCACCGAGTCACCGAACTCGGTGTCGACGGCGGCGGTCAGCGCCGCGGCACGGCCCCGGTTCTCCCGCCGGACACCGTCGACGTGCGCGGCGAACCAGGCCTCGTCGGCCAGCAGCTCCGCCGTGATCATCTGCGTCAGGGAGGAGCCGCAGAGGTCGGTCGACTGCTTGAGCCGCTCGACGGCTGCGGCCAGCACCGGCGGTGCGACCAGCCAGCCGACCCGCAGCGACGGGGCCAGCACCTTCGACGCGCTGCCCAGCCGGACCACGTGGTCGCCGTGCGCGGCCAGCGGGCGCGGCGGCTCGCCGTCGAACGCCAGCAGGCCGTACGGGTCGTCCTCCACGACGAGGAAGCCGTACCGCTCGGCGAGCCCGGCCAGCGCGCGGCGGCGCTCCTGGCCCATCGTGACGCCGCGCGGGTTGTGGAAGCTCGACACGGTGTGCACCAGGCGGGGCCGGAACCCGGCCTCGAGCCGCGCGGCCAGGAGGTCCACGCGCATCCCGTCCGCGTCGAGCGGGACCGGGTGGACGGCGGCGCCCGCGGCCTGCAGTACCTGCAGTGCCCCGACGTACACCGGGTCCTCGACCGCGACAGCGTCCCCCGGGTCGAGCAGGGCGCGGGCGACCAGGTCCAGGGCCTGCTGCGACCCGCTCGTCACGACGACGTCGGCGGCCCCGACCGGCCGCCCGGTCCGGCCCGTCTCGTGCGCGGCCACGACCTCGCGCAGGCGGGCGAGCCCGGCGGTCTCGGAGTACTGCACCGCGGCAGGCGAGCGCAGGGCCCGCTCGGCGGCCGCGGCGATGCGCTCGCGCGGCATGAGGTCGGCGGCGGGCAGCCCGCCGGCCAGGCTCAGGACGTCCGCGTGTGCGGTGAGGGTGAGCAGGTCCCGGATCGCGGAGCCGCGGATCCCGCCGAGGCGGGCGGCGAGCGCGATCGGGGGCGTCCCGGGGGCCGTGGGGGGACGGAGGTCGGTGCTGGTCATGAGGGCCTCGCGGAGAGGTGGGCAGGGGCGGGGACCGAGCACTCCCGGGTGGTGGCCGGGAGGCCGGGCCGTCCCGCGGGGGTCGTCCGCGGAGCACGGGTGCGGCATGGGGTGGACCGCGCCCACCTCGATGGTGCGCCCTTCGTCCTGCGATCCGGAACCGACTTCTCATTTGTTGGGACGGAGGCGCACGTTGCGAATCGATCACGGGACTTCCGGCCCGGTGACCGAGGTGCACAAACCCTCTACCTTGCCCGGTATGAGCAACCCGCCGGGTGACGACCGCCACCAGCACGGCGAGCAGGGCGCGCCGCAGCCCGGCTCGGCCCCGCCCCAGCAGGGCGGGCAGGAGCCGCCCGCCACCGGGCAGGGCAGCCCGCCGCCGGGGTACGGCCAGGGCGGCTACGGGCAGGGCTACGGGCAGGGCGGGTACGGGCAGGGCGGGGCCGGCCAGCCGGGCCAGGCCCCGCCGCCGGGGTACGGGCCCGGGCAGTACGGACAGGCGCCCGGTCAGCCGCCGTACGGCCAGGGCTATCCACCGCCGGCCGGCTACGGCCAGCCGGGGCAGGGGCAGCCAGGCCCCGGCCAGTACGGCCAGCAGGGGTACGGCCAGCAGGGATACGGGCAGCAGGGATACGGGCAGCAGGGATACGGGCAGCAGGGATACGGGCAGGGCTACGGACCGGAGGGGTACGGGCAACAGCCCTACGGCTACGGGCCCGGCCAGCCGGCCCAGTACCCGGGCGGGGCGCCCGCCCCGCTCGCGGACCCGCTCGTCGCCGCCGACTTCTCGGACTGGTGGACGAAGGTCCTCGCGGTGCTGAAGCGGAGCTGGCAGCCGCTGCTGCTGATCCAGCTCGCCACGGCGCTGCCGGCGCTGATCCTCGCGGCGATCCTCGGGGTCGTCCTCGCCGCCGGTGGCGGGCTGGTCGGTCTCGCGGTCGGTGGCGGGATCTTCCTGATCCTCGTGGTGGCCGCGTCGCTGCTGGCGCAGGGCGCGTCGGTGTACGTGGTCACCCGCCAGGCGGCGGAGCAGCCCGTCGGCGCCGGCGAGGCGCTGTCCTTCGCGGCCCGCCGTGCCCTCCCGCTGCTGGGCTGGGGGATCCTCGCCGGCATCCTCGTGTTCATCGGTTTCCTGCTGCTGATCATCCCCGGCATCTACCTCAGCGTCGTGTTCGTCGCCGCGCTGACCGGCGTGATCATGTTCGAGCGCGCCGGGATCGGGCGGACGTTCGAGCTGGTCAACCGCGAGTTCTGGGGCACCTTCGGGCGCCTGATCACCTTCGCGATCGCGGCGGGGATCTACAGCGGCGTCATCACCGCGATCGTCAGCACCTTCACCCAGCCGGACAGCGTCGCGCGGTCGCTGATCATCAACATCCTCACGCTCCCGGTGACCCTGGCGGCGGCGGGCGTCGCCGTCGTCACCTACGCCTCGCTGCGCAACAAGGAGAACGCCCAGGTCGGCACGCCGACGCTGGTGCAGGAGCTGCAGTCCTAGATCCTGCCCCGGCTCGTGCCGGAACCGTCGGTGCCGGGTGGCACCCTGGACACCGATGAGCGCTGCATCCGACGGTCTGTTCGACATCGGCGAGCCCCCCGGATCCCCCGGGGCCGCCGCGGAGGAGGCGCGCCCGGCCCCGGGCGCGCCCCTCGCCGTGCGGATGCGGCCGCGCTCGCTCGACGAGGTCGTGGGGCAGCGGCACCTGCTCAAGCCCGGCGCCCCGCTGCGCCGGCTGCTCGAGGGCGGCGCACCGGCGTCCGTGCTGCTCTACGGCCCGCCCGGCACCGGCAAGACCACGCTCGCGCGGCTGATGGCCCGGGCGGGGGAGCGGCACTTCGTCGCGCTGTCCGCCCTGTCCGCCGGGGTGAAGGAGCTGCGCGCGGTGATCGACGACGCGCGGCGCCGCCGGGACTACCACGGCGGCTCCACCGTCCTGTTCATCGACGAGGTGCACCGCTTCTCCAAGACGCAGCAGGACGCGCTGCTCGGCGCCGTCGAGGACCGGGTGGTGCTGCTGGTCGCCGCGACGACGGAGAACCCGTCCTTCTCGGTGGTCTCGCCGCTGCTGTCCCGCTCGCTCGTCCTGCAGTTGCAGTCGCTCGACGAGGACGAGGTCCGCGAGGTGCTCCGCCGCGCCGTCGCCGCCCCGCAGGGCCTGAACGGCGCGGTCACGTTGGCGGAGGACGGCGAGGCCGCGCTGGTCCGGCTGTCGGCGGGGGACGCCCGCCGGGCCCTCACCGCACTGGAGGCGGCTGCCGACGGCGTGCTGGCGGACGGCACGGGTGTGGTCGACCTGGCGGCCGTGGAGCGGGCCGTCACCGAGGTCGCGGTCCGCTACGACCGCGCCGGCGACCAGCACTACGACGTCATCAGCGCCTTCATCAAGTCCGTCCGCGGCTCCGACCCGGACGCGGCGCTGCACTACCTGGCCCGCATGATCGTGGCGGGGGAGGACCCGCGGTTCATCGCGCGGCGGCTGATGGTGCACGCCAGCGAGGACATCGGGCTCGCCGACCCCACCGCGCTGCAGGCGGCCACGGCGGCCGCGCAGGTGGTGCAGCTCGTCGGCATGCCCGAGGCCCGGCTGGCCCTGGCCCAGGCCACGGTGCACCTGGCCACGGCCCCGAAGTCCAACGCCGTCATCACCGCGATCGACGCCGCGATGGCGGACGTGAAGGCCGGCGCGGTCGGCGCGGTGCCCCCGCACCTGCGGGACGGGCACTACGCGGGCGCGCAGAAGCTGGGCAACGCCGTGGGCTACCGCTACCCGCACAGCACACCGGACGGGGTGCTGGCGCAGCAGTACCCGCCGGACGAGCTCGTCGGCAAGGACTACTACGAGCCCACCACGCACGGCGCGGAGCGGGTCCTGGCCGAGCGCCTGCCGAAGCTCCGCCGCGCGGTCCGGGGCCGCTGACCCCGGACCCCCGACGCTGCCGTCAGGTGGTGCGCAGGGTCAGGCCCAGTGAGCTCAGCGCCTGGTCGATCGGGGTGAAGTAGGCGGTGCAGCCGTCGCCCGCGCCGCTGTGCACGCCCTGCGCCTGCCCGTCGGCGGTGATGTACGGGCCGCCCGAGTCGCCCTGGGCCGTGCAGATGGAGGCCACGACCATTCCGCGCTGCTGCTGGCCGTCGAAGTTCACCGTGCGGTCGCGGGCGCTCACCGTCCCGCAGACCTCCCCGCTGGTGCTGCCGTAGAGGCACACGGCGGAGCCGAGCGGGGCGGGCACGGTGCCGCGGACCGGCACCGAGGCCACCTCGGGCAGCGCCGCCGAGTCCGACGTGACGGGCACGGCCCCGACGTCGACGCCGTTGCTCGCGGTCCTCGCCCCGTCCCCGATGGGCCGGCCGCGGTCGTCGAGCCACGCGTCGGACTCCCGCGTGCAGTGGCCCGCGGTGATGATCCAGTCCTGGGCGCCGGCACCCGCGGAGAAGCCGAGGGTGCAGCGGGTGTTGCCGCCGGTGATCCGCTGGCCGCCGCGCAGGTCCTGGTGGTGCGGCACGGCGGCCCCGGTCCGCACCCGCAGCAGGCCGGGGTCGATGCCCGCGAGCAGCGCGGTCACCTCCGGCGACGGGTCGCCCACCAGCCGGACGTCGACGACGTCGCCCTCGATCCCGTAGTCCGCGAGCCCCGCCGGCATGCCGGCCGCGGTCCGCGCGTCGAGCAGGGCCATCACGGCGGCGGGCGCGGCGAGCGGGGCGGCCGCCTTGGGCTCGGGCGGCGACGCGGCGGCCACCCCGGCACCCGTGAGGGCCGCGACGGCCGCGAGGACCAGGAGGGCGCGGAGCACGGTCCGGAATCCGGGGAGGCGCAGCGCGGTGCGCTGTCCGTCGAGGGCGGCCACGCCTCGCCAACGAGGCCGGCGTTGCCTCCGGACCGGCGGTCCACCCGCGCGCGCGTCACCCGGACGGAGTAGTTACACGCTGCGTATTCGTCTACGCCGGGTCGCGCAGGATCGGGCAGCTCATGCACCGCGGCCCGCCCCGCCCGCGCCCGAGCTCGCCGCCGGGGATGTCGAGCACCTCGATGCCCTGCTTGCGCAGGTAGGTGTTGGTGGTGACGTTGCGCTCATAGGTCACGACCACGCCCGGGGACACGGCGAGCAGGTTGCAGCCGTCGTCCCACTGCTCGCGCTCGGCGGCGTGGACGTCCTGCTCCGCGGTGAGCACCCGGATCGAGTCCAGCCCGAGGACGGCGGCGACGGCGGCGTGCATGTCCTCCGGCGGGTGGTCGGTCACGACCATCTCCTTGTCGGAGTCGCCCGGCCGGACCGTGTAGGAGGGCAGCATGCCGAGCCCCGCGTACTTCACGAAGGTGCCGCGGTCGACCATCGTCAGCACGGTGTCCAGGTGCATCAGCGCGCGGCCGTGCGGCATCCGCAGCGCGACGATCCGGTCCACCTCTCCGCCGGCGAACAACGCCCGCGCCAGCCGCTCGACGCCCGCCGGCCGGGTCCGCTCGCTCATCCCGATCAGCACCGCGCCGTCGCCGAGGACCAGGATGTCGCCACCCTCGACGGTGGCGGGCCCGTTGACCGAGCCGGAGGACCAGACGTCGAAGCCTGCCCCGGCGAACAGCGGGTGCCAGCGGTAGACGGCCTCGTAGTGCACGGTCTCGCGCATCCGCGCCTGCTTGCGCATGCTGTTGATCGCGACGCCGCCGTGGATCCAGGCCGTGGTGTCGCGCGTGTAGAGGTGGTTCGGCAACGGCTCCAGCACGAAGTCGTCCGGGCCGAGGATGTGGAAGGCGATCGACCGCGGCTCCTCGATCAGGTCGAGCACCTCGCGCTTGGTGACGCCGCCGATCATGTACTCGGTCAGCGTATCGACGTCCATCGCGTCGAAGAGGTTGCGCAGGGCGTCGACGGCCAGCGGGCCGTACATCCGGTCGTCGAAGATCCGGTCGAGCGCGTACGCCTTGGCCTCCGGCAGTCGGAAGGTCTCGCGCAGCAGCCGGTCGAAGAGGTGGACCTCGATCCCGCGCGCACGCAGCAGGGCGGCGAAACCGTCGTGCTCCTCCTGCGCGCGCTGGACCCACAGCACGTCGTCGAACAGCAGCTGGTCCTTGTTGCCCGGGGTGAGCCGCTTGAGCTCCAGGCCCGGGCGGTGCAGCAGGGCCTGCCGCAGCAGCCCGACCTCCGAGTCGACCCGGTAGGCGGGGCGGTCGCCGCGCTCCTCCGGGTCGGCCGGCGAGTCCGTGGGATGCATGGTCGCCATCGTGGCCGAAGATGGGCGCGTGCGCTGGGACCCGCTCGACGAGAAGATCGTGACGCTGCTCGTCGCCGACTCGCGCCGCAGCTTCGCGGAGCTGGGCACGGAGGTCGGGCTGTCCGCGTCCGCGGTCAAGCGGCGGGTGGACCGGCTGCGGGCCGACGGCGTGATCACCGCCTTCACCGTGCGCCTCGACCCGGCGGCGCTGGGCTGGACGGTGGAGGGCTACGTCGAGCTGTACTGCCGGCCGTCGACCCCGCCGGCGGCGATCCGCCGCGCGTGCGCCGGGCTGGCCGAGGTCGTCGACGCGAGCACCGTCTCCGGCGACGCGGACGCGCTGGTCCGCATCCTCGCCGCCGACATGCGGCACTTCGAGCAGGTGCTCGAGCAGATCGGCGCCGAGGGGTTCGTCGAGCGGACCAAGTCCGTGCTGGTGCTCTCGCCGCTCATCCGCAGGCCACCCCCGACCATGCACTGAAACATCGTTTCTGCCGCAGAACGCGCAAGGATCGTGCGCGCACGGGCAACGCACGGCGATTGTCGACGTGACCCACGCCTCTTTACCGTGGCAGCGAGTCCCGAGGACGTGACTCCCGCCGCGCCGAGGGAGGCTCAGTGACCAGCGTTCTCACCCGTCCCGACCGAGTTCCGGACCGCACACCCACCCGGCGGCACTACGTGATGTGCCCGCCCACCCACTTCGCCGTCGAGTACGCGATCAACCCCTGGATGCGGCCGGGCACGCCGGTCGACCGCGACCTGGCCCTCGCGCAGTGGGACGCCCTGCGCCGCACCTACCTCGGGCTGGGCCACGAGGTGACCGTCGTGGAACCCGACCCCGGGCTCCCGGACATGGTCTACGCCGCCAACGCCGCGACGGTTGTCGACGGCCGGATCTACGGAGCCCGCTTCCGTTACCCGCAGCGGGCGCCGGAGGCCGAGCTGTTCCGCAAGGCCCTGGTCGAGGTCGGCCCGTACACCGAGCCGGCGTTCGTCAACGAGGGCGAGGGCGACTTCCTCGTGGCCGGCGACGTCGTGCTGGCCGGAACCGGCTTCCGCACCGACCCGCGGGCGCATGCCGAGGCGGCCCGGGTGCTGCGCCGGCCCGTGATCGGCCTCGAGCTCGTCGACCCCCGCTACTACCACCTGGACACCGCGGTCGCCGTGCTGTCCGGGCAGGACATCGCCTACCTGCCCGAGGCCTTCACGCCGCGCTCCCGCGGGGTCCTGGCCGGCCGCTATCCCGACGCGGTGCTCGCCTCGCCGGTCGACGCGGCGGTCCTCGGGCTCAACGCCGTGTCGGACGGTCGGCACGTCGTCCTCCCCGCCGCGGCGGCCGGGCTCGCCGCCGCCCTGCGCGACCGCGGGTACGAGCCCGTGGGCGTCGACCTGTCCGAGCTGCTCAAGGGCGGCGGCGGACCCAAGTGCTGCACGTTGGAGGTGCGCGCATGACCCTTCTGGACCAGCCCACCACGGCCCTCTCGGCGACCGCGCACCACGAGCGGATGCTCGCCGAGCACTCCGCCCACAACTACGCCCCGCTGCCGGTGGTGCTGTCCTCCGGCGAGGGCGCCTGGGTGACTGACGTCGAGGGCCGCCGCTACCTCGACTTCCTCGCCGGCTACTCCGCCCTGAACTTCGGGCACGGCAACCCGGTCCTGCGGGCCGCCGCGCACGCCCAGCTCGACCGGATGACGCTGACCAGCCGGGCCTTCGGCAACGACCAGCTCGGCCCGTTCTGCACCGAGCTCGCCGCGCTGCTGGGCAAGGACATGGTGCTGCCGATGAACACGGGCGCCGAGGCCGTCGAGTCCGGGCTGAAGGTCGCCCGCAAGTGGGGCTACGAGGTCAAGGGCGTGCCCGCGGACCGCGCGCGGGTGGTCGTGGCGGCCGGTGCCTTCCACGGGCGCACGATCTCGATCGTGTCCTTCTCCACCGATCCCGAGGCGCGCGGCGGGTTCGGCCCGTTCACGCCGGGCTTCGACGTCGTCCCGTACGGGGACGCCGAGGCCCTGCGCGCCGCGATCACCCCGGAGACCGTGGCGGTGCTGCTGGAGCCGGTGCAGGGCGAGGCCGGCGTGATCGTCCCGCCGGAGGGCTACCTGCGTGCCGTGCGGGAGATCTGCACGGACGCCGGGGTGCTCTGGATCTCCGACGAGGTGCAGTCCGGACTGGGCCGCACCGGCCACGTGCTGGCGACCCGCGGGCTCGGCGGTGTGCAGGCGGACGTCTACCTGCTCGGCAAGGCGCTCGGCGGCGGCGTGGTGCCGGTGTCGGCCGTGGTGGCCGACGCCGACGTCCTCGGCGTGCTCCGCCCCGGCCAGCACGGCTCCACCTTCGGCGGCAACCCCCTGGCCTGCGCGGTCGGCCGCGCGGTGATCGGGATCCTGCGCGACGCGTCGGTCCTCCACCACACCCGCGTGCTCGGCGGGATCCTGCAGGCCCGGCTGCGCACGATGCCGGGCCTGACCGCCGTGCGCGGGGTGGGGCTCTGGGCGGGGATCGACGTCGACCCGGCCCTCGGGACCGGCCGCGAGCTGGGGGAGCGGCTCGCGCGGGCCGGGGTGCTCAGCAAGGACACCCACGGCCCGACGCTGCGCCTCTCGCCCCCGCTCGTCGTCGAGGAGCAGGACCTGCACCTGGCCCTCGACACCCTGGAGGGGGTCCTCAGCCGAGCGTGACGGTGAGGTGCGGGACCGTCGCCGTCTCCGCCGAGGCGAACCGCTTCCAGGACAGCGGGTCGCTCTCGTCGGCCGCCTTGAGCATCACGGTGCCGGCGGTCGCGCCGGCGGCGGTCCACTCCCGCACGAGCTCGGTGACGTCGACGCTGCTCCAGCCGGGCGCGCACCTGGCGGCGTTGCCGCGCGTGTCCGTGCTGGTCGCGCGGGGGCGCTCGCCCTGCGGCTGGTTCGCCCACCGGAGCTCCGGCCCGACCGTGGTGCCCGCGGGGAGCGTCCAGACCTCCCACGCGCGCGGCCGGCAGGAGGCGGACCAGGTCTGGTAGAGGTCCAGCGTCGCGGTCCGCACGGTCCCGGACCTCGCCCCGGTGAGATCGAAGGTCAGATAGCTGCGGGCGGCCTCCGTGCCGTCGTAGCTGCCGAGCCGCAGGTCCGGGTCGCCCGAGGTGTCGGTGTTCCGGACCGTCGTCTGGGTCGTGGTGTCGAAGGGGACCGGCGCCTCGGCGGTGACCGGGGCGGCCGCGACGACCCGGCTGACGGCGGACTCGGCCTCGGTGAGCGGGCCGGGCGCCTCGGGCAGGGCCTCGGCGTTGCCGGTGAGCCGCAGCTCCGGAGCGGGGCCGGTCGGCGTGCCGTCCTTGCGCACCGAGGCGGCGAAGCCCGCGCGGGTCGCCTCGACCTCGAGGTCGTAGCCGGGCCGGACCTGCCGGTAGACGGCCTTCGGGCCGTCGAGCCGCGGGGCGGGCAGCGGCTCCGGCCACACGACCGCGGCGGAGCCGCCGTCGGCGTACCGCACCGACGGGCCCGTCGGGGTCAGCGTGAGGTCGTGGGGCGAGGCGACCGGTCGCACGACGCCGTCGGGCCCGGCCCGCAGGGTGAGGTCCACCGGCAGCCACTCGGCGCCGCGCTGGACCCGGACCGGGCCGGAGTAGAGCGTGACGGTCCGGGCGCCGTCGGGCCGGACGGCGGACTCGGAGGTGGCGTTGGTGCTGCTGCCGGCCTCGGTGGAGCCGACGGGGGCGGCTGCGGCCGGGGCGGCCGCGAGGACGGCGGCCGTGCCGAGGGACAGTGCGAGGGAGAGCAGGGTGGCGATGCGGGACACCGCGCGACGTTCCATGATCGGTACAGGTACGACCACCGGTGGGGTACGGCAAGGAACCCGCCCGCAGCGGGGGACCGGATACACCCGTTCGGGACCGCTCGTCGCGTCCCGACGGCCGTCCGTCCCGTGGGGCCGTTCAGTGGCCGCTCGCGAACGGCCGCTCGTCGGCGGTGGCGGCGCACAGCACCTCCGGCTTGAGTGTCCCGAAGAGCACGGTGAGTAACAACTCGGCCGTGTGCTCCGGTGGTTCGTGGGGCCGGTTGACCGCCCGGATGAGCAGGATGTTCACGATCATCCCGCTCACCTCGAGGGCCGGCGGGTAGGGGCGCAGCTCACCCGACGCCTGCCCGTCCTGGAGGATGCCGAGGATCGTGTCCGGCACCGGCGCGAGGGTGCGCGGGTCCCCCAGGTCGGCGGGGTCCGGCGGGCCCCCGACCCGCGTCGCGATGTAGTCCTGGGCGGCGTACCAGAACGCGGCCGTGAGACCGCGGTAGCGCCAACTCGTCCTGGTCAGGGCATGGATCTGGTCGCGCAGTGCGTCCTCCACCGGCCGTCCGGCTGCGCGGTCCTGCTCCGCCTGCCGGACGAGTGAATGGACCAGCGGCGCGTAGACGTGACCGATGAGGGCGTGTTTGCTCGGGAAGTGGTTGTAGGCGGTCGCCGGGCTCACGCCGGCGGTCGCCGCGATGTCCTCCATGCGCGTGCGGTTCCAGCCGCGGGCGCCGAAGTTGGCCTCGGCGGCGTCCAGCAGGGCGCGGCGGGTGCGGTCGCGCTTGGTCTGCGCCGCCCTCGCCCGAGCATCGCTCGAACGGCGGCTTTCGCCGGAGGTCATATCGACGGACGGTAGCCGAAACGCGCCGAGTTGGGCTTGACTCCATTTCGAGGATCACCCAAGATGGTGACCACGTACTTGAATCTCGAACGGTCTCGCGAGGCAGGGCACGGCCCCGCGACCCACCGCCGGGAGACAGTACGGGCACCGGCCCGTCGGGGGTCGCCTCGAGCGGCCGGGCGGGTGTCGCACGGTCGCTCCGTCCGGAGCACGCGGCCAGGGTCCGACGGGCACATCGGGCCCCGGCCGCTCACTACCGCGCACGGCGCGGAGGGGCACCGTCCGCCTTGCGGGCACGTCCCCTGCGCCGCAGGGGAGGGGAACCCATGCACGCCCACGCGTACGTCCGTGCTGCCCGCGCCGCCTCGGAACCGGTCCGATGACCGCCGCGGCCGCCTTCGAGCCCCCGGATCCGTTCGGCGCCGCGTTCGCCGAGCCGGAGGAGCTCACCGCCCGCCCGGAGCCCGCAGGCGCCCAGGCCCCGCACCTCACCGTCGTCGGCGGACCGACGGGCCGGCGGGCCCGGTCGGTCCCCGCACCGTCGGTGCTCGAGCAGTACGTGGCCGCCGCCGTCGACGGCGACCCGCGGGCCCGCGAGCGGCTCCTCGAGGAGATCCGCCCACTGGTGCTGCGCTACTGCCGCGCCCGGCTCGGTCGCCAGGAGACGGTGATCGGCTCGGCCGAGGACGTCGCGCAGGACGTCTGTGTCGCCGTCCTCGCCGCCCTGCCCGGCTACACCGTCAAGGGCCTGTCGTTCCGCGCCTTCGTGTACGGCATCGCCGCGCACAAGGTCACCGACACCTTCCGGGCCATCGGCCGCAACCGCTCCGAGCCCGTGGCCGACGTGCCGGACACGGGCGTCGTGCTCGACGGGCCGGAGCACCTGGCCCTCACCGCCGAGCTCAACCATCGCCTGGGCGGGCTGCTCGGCGTGCTGACCGAGCGGCAGCGCGAGGTGCTCGTGCTGCGCGTGGTCGTCGGGCTCAGCGCCGAGGAGACCGCGCAGACCGTCGGCTCCACCCCCGGCGCCGTGCGCGTCACCCAGCACCGGGCGCTCGCCCGGCTGCGCCAGCTCGTCACCGGCGGCCTGCCCCGTGAGGTCGCCGAGGCCGTGGTGGGGGCCGTCGAGGCCGACGTCGTCGGCGACGACGGCGATGCGGAGGCACGGGACACCACCGGCTGATCCGGACTGATCCGGACGTGGGGACCGGCGGCCGGGGGAGTAGCCTGACCGCCGATCTCCACGCTCGTGGCGGTCGCAGTTCGAAGATCGCTGGAGGGGTCCGTGTCGGCTGGTCAGATCGCCGCGCTCATCGCGGCGATCGCGTTCGTGGTGCTCGTCGTGCTGCTCGCGATCCCGCTGTTGAAGCTCGGCCGGACGCTCGACGAGGCGACCGTCGCGATCCGCAAGGCCCACGAGGGCAGCGCCCCGCTGCTGGTCGACGCGCACACCACGCTGAACAGCGTGAACACCCAGCTCGAGCGGGTCGACGGGATCACCTCGAACGCCAAGACCGTCACCAGCAACGTGTCGGTGCTGACCTCGCTGTTCACCGCCACCCTCGGCGGACCGCTCGTGCGCGCCGCCGCCTTCTCCTACGGCCTCAACAAGGCGATCAAGGCCCGCCGCGCCGGGCGGGACGGCGGCGCCCACTCCCGCGGCCGTCGCCGGGGGAGGAAGAAGTGAGGCGGCTGTTCTGGATGGGCGTCGGCGCGGCCGCCGGTGCCTACGTCACCCGCCGGCTCACCGAGACCAGGCAGCGGCTGACCCCGCAGGGCATCGGTGCGGACCTGGCCGACGGGCTCCGTGAGCTCGGCGCCGGCCTCGGGGCCTTCGGCGCCGAGGTGCGCGCCGGCATGGCCACCCGCGAGCAGGAGCTCACCGACCTCGTGGAACGGCGGACGGGCGGGCACGTCCCGTCCTACAGTGAGGCGGTGGCCGAGGACGAGCCGGCCCGCCCTCGGGGGCGAGCGCGCCGGGCAGGGGCCTGAGCGGTCCCTGCCGCACCGAGCCGTCGTCCCACCGTTTCCCCTGAGAGAGACACCCCGTGCAGACCCACGAGATCGTCCGCCGTTTCACCGAGCACTTCGTCAAGGCCGGGCACACCTCCGTGCCGAGCGCGTCGCTCATCCTCGACGACCCCAACCTGCTGTTCGTCAACGCCGGGATGGTGCAGTTCAAGCCGTACTTCCTCGGCGACGTCCCGGCGCCGTACCCGCGTGCGACGTCGATCCAGAAGTGCGTGCGCACCGGCGACATCGACGAGGTCGGCCGCACCACCCGCCACAACACGTTCTTCCAGATGGCGGGCAACTTCAGCTTCGGCGACTACTTCAAGGCCGGGGCCATCGAGCACGCCTGGAACCTGGTGACGGGTGACCTCGCGTCGGGCGGGTTCGGGTTCGACCCCGACCGCATCTGGGTCACCGTCTACCAGGACGACGACGAGGCGACCGCGCTCTGGAAGAAGATCGCCGGGCTGCCCGAGGAGCGGATCCAGCGCCGCGGCGGCAAGGACAACTACTGGGACATGGGCGTGCCCGGTCCCGGCGGGCCCTGCTCGGAGATCTACTACGACCGCGGCCCGGAGTACGGGCGCGAGGGCGGCCCCGAGGCGGACGAGGACCGGTACCTCGAGATCTGGAACCTCGTCTTCATGCAGGACGAGCGCGGCGAGCTGAGCCCGAAGCTCGGCCACCCGCCGATCGGCACCCTGCCCAGCAAGAACATCGACACCGGCATGGGTGTCGAGCGCGTCGCCTACCTGCTGCAGGGCGTGGCCAACGTGTACGAGACCGACCTGGTCCGGCCGGTCATCGCGCAGGCCGAGGCCCTGTCGGGGCGCAAGTACGGCGTGACCCCCGAGGACGACACCCGCTTCCGGGTCATCGCCGACCACGCCCGGTCCGGCGTGATGATCATCGGCGACGGCGTCACGCCGTCGAACGAGGGCCGCGGCTACGTGCTGCGCCGGCTGCTGCGCCGGATCGTCCGCTCGGCCCGGCTGCTCGGTGTGACCCAGCCGGTGCTGCGCGCCTTCGCCGAGGTGGTGCGGGACGAGATGTCGCCGACCTACCCCGAGCTGGTCACCGACTTCGAGCGCATCTCGGCCGTCGTCGAGGCGGAGGAGGAGGCCTTCCTCTCCACCCTGACCGCCGGCTCGCGGATCTTCGACACCGCCGTCGCGGAGACCAGGAAGGCCGGCGGGCTCGTGCTGCCCGGGGACCGTGCCTTCCAGCTGCACGACACCTACGGCTTCCCGATCGACCTGACCCTGGAGATGGCCGCCGAGCAGGGGCTCGAGGTCGACCAGGACCGGTTCACCGCGCTCATGCAGGAGCAGCGCAGCCGGGCGAAGGCCGACGCCGCCTCCCGCAAGGTCGGACACGGCGACGCCTCGGTCTACCGGGCGGTGCTGGACAACCACGGCACCACCGAGTTCCTCGGCTACACCGACCTGGCCGCCGAGGGCACGATCGTCGGGCTGCTCGCCGGCGGGCAGCCGGTCCCGGCCGCCTCCGAGGGCTCGTCGGTCGAGGTCGTCCTCGACCGCACGCCGTTCTACGCCGAGGCCGGCGGCCAGCAGGCCGACACCGGCGAGCTGCGCTCGGGTTCGTTCACCATCCGGGTGGACGACGTGCAGTCGCCGGTCGCGGGCCTGCGGGTGCACCGCGGGGTCGTCACGAACGGCACGGCCACGGTCGACTCCCCGGTCATCGCCGAGATCGACGTCGCCCGGCGGGCCTCGATCTCCCGCGCCCACACCGGCACGCACCTGGTGCACGCCGGGGTCCGCGGCGCGCTCGGCACCTCGGCCGCGCAGGCCGGCTCGCTCAACGCCCCCGGGCGGCTGCGGTTCGACTTCACCTCGCCCTCCGGCGCGGTCACGCCGACCCAGCTCGCCGAGGTCGAGAGCGAGATCAACGCGGTGCTGCAGCAGAACCGCGAGGTCGAGGCCTACGAGACGTCCATGGACGAGGCCAAGCGGCTCGGCGCGATGATGCTCTTCGGCGAGAAGTACGGCGACCGCGTCCGCGTGGTCGACATGGGCGACTACTCGCGCGAGCTGTGCGGTGGCACCCACGTCGGCCGGACCGGCGAGATCGGCCTGATCAAGGTGCTGTCCGAGGGGTCGATCGGGTCCGGGGTCCGGCGCGTGGAGGCCCTCGTCGGGCTCGACGCGTTCGACCACATGTCCAAGGAGCACCTGCTCGTCTCGCAGCTGGCCGAGCAGCTCAAGGCCAAGCCGGAGGACCTGCCGGAGCGGATCAACGGCCTGGTCGAGCGGCTGCGGGACGCGGAGCGGGACCTGGAGAAGCACCGCGCCGAGGCCGTGCTGGCCTCCGCCGGGACCCTCGCGTCGCAGGCCGAGGACCTGGACGGGGTGTCCGTGGTCGCCGTCGAGGCGCCCGCCGGGCTGGGCGGCAACGACCTGCGCAACCTGGCCTCGGACGTCCGCGGCCGGCTCGGGTCCACGCCGGGCGTCGTGGCGCTGTTCTCGACGGACGGCGGCAAGGTCGCGTTCGTCGTGGCCACCACGGCCGCGGCGCGGGACAAGGGGCTGGCCGCCGGCAAGCTGATCCCGGCCTTCGCGCCGGCCGTCGGCGGGCGGGGCGGTGGCAAGCCGGACCTCGCCCAGGGCGGCGGCACCGACCCGTCGGGCGTGGCCGCGGCGATCCAGATGCTGCGCGAGGCGGTCCGGGGTTGATCCCCGGGGTCCCGCGGTGAGCGCCCCGCGCGGGCGCCGGCTCGGCGTCGACGTGGGCTCGGTGCGCGTCGGGGTCGCCCTGTGCGACCCCGACGGCCTGGTCGCGACGCCGTTGGAGACCGTCCCCCGCGAGGGGGCGGCCCGCCGGATCGCCGAGCTGGTCGAGGAACACCTGGTCGTCGAGGTGGTGCTCGGGCTGCCACGTACCCTCGCGGGCCGGGAGGGGCCGGCGGCGGAGGCCGCGCAGGCGTTCAAGGTCGAGCTCGAGGCCGTCCTGACCGTGCCGGTCGTGCTGCACGACGAGCGGCTCACCACCGTCGTCGCGACCCAGCAGCTGCGGGGCCGGGTGAAGGGGCGCAAGCAGCGTGCCGTGATCGACCAGGCGGCCGCCGTCGCCATCCTGCAGGGGTACCTCGACACCCGGCGGTGAGCGCCGGCGCCCGGTCGGGCGTGCTCGGTGCCGGGCCGATCCGGCGACCCGTTACCCTCCGGAGCTGTGAACGGGATGTGCCGCTGCCTCCGGAACCGCCGTCGGGCGGGCCGCGCCGCGTGAGCACCCCGCCCGGTCCCTTCCTGACCCGTCGTGAGGAGCTCGCGGCGCGGCGGGCCGAGCTCCGCGAGATCGCCCGCAGACGCCGCCGGCGTGGCCTGTTCGTGCTGCTCGCCGCGCTGGTCCTGCTCGGGGCGGTGTTCGGCGGCGGTGCCTACCTCGTGGGGTCGGCCTTCTTCACGGACGACTTCGACGGCGAGGGCCAGGGCGACGCCGTGGTCCGGGTCCTCGACGGGGACTCCACGCGGCAGATCGGCACGATGCTGGCCCGCCGCGGCGTCGTCGCCAGCCCGGAGGCGTTCACCGAGGCCGCCGCCGAGGAGAAGAAGGTTCTCGGGATCCAGCCGGGCTACTACCAGATGCGGCTGCAGATGTCCGGCGAGGCGGCGGTGGCCGCGATGATCGACCCGTCCTCGCGGGTGGGGCGGTTGGAGATCCGCGGCGGTACCCAGCTCGACGACACCCGGTCGCCGGACGGGACCGTGGCACCCGGCGTGATCAGCCTGATCTCGCAGGCCAGCTGCGCGCGGATCGACGGCCAGCGGCGCTGTGTCAGCCCCGAGGAGCTGCGGCAGGTCATGGCGACGGCCGACCCGGCCTCGCTCGGCGTGCCGCAGTGGGCGGTCGAGGATGTCGCGCGGGCCGAGCCGAACCGGAGGTTCGAGGGCCTGATCGTGCCGGGTCTGTACGACGTCGCCCCGGGCACCTCCGCCACGGACGTCTGGAAGTCCCTGTTCGCGGTGTCGGTCGCGCAGCTCGAGGCGAGCGGGCTCACCTCCGACGCGAGCCACGACGGCCTCGCCACCTACGAGCTCCTGGTGCTCGCCTCGCTGGCCGAGAAGGAGGCGATCACCCCGGACATGGGCAAGGTCGCCCGGGTGATCACCAACCGGCTCGACATCAACCAGCGGCTCGAGCTGGACTCCACGGTCAACTACCCGCTGGACCTGCAGGCCCTCCGCACGACGGCCGAGGCGCGGGGCACGGCGGGGCCGTACAACTCGTACCAGAACACCGGGCTCCCGCCGACCCCGATCGCGGCGCCGGGCAAGGACGCGATCGCCGCCGCGCTGGCCCCGGAGGCGGGGCCGTGGACCTTCTTCGTGCGTTGCCAGAAGGACGGCACCTCCTGCTTCGCGACGTCGCTGGCCGAGCACCAGGCCAACGTCGGCCAGGCGGTCCGGAACGGCGCGTTCTAGCGGGCGCCGGCCTACTGCCCGAAGAACCCGGGCGGCGGGACCGGCGACGGCGTCGTGGACCGGTCGTGCCGCACGGCGGCACCCTTCGCCAGCTCCGCGACCGCCGGACCGGCCAGGACGCGTGCGCGGAAGGGGTCCGCGGCGGTCCGCCGGGCGAGATCGGCGACGGGCAGCGGTCGGGCGGAGGCGACCAGCACGAGGTTGCCGAACCGGCGGCCGGCGAGCAGGTCCGACGCGGCGATCACCGCGAGCTCGGGGAACAGCGCCGCGACCGTGGCGACCTGGCCGCGGGCGAACTCGAGCGTGCCGCCGTCGGCCACGTTGGCGACGTAGACGCCGTCGGGTGCGAGGACCCGCCGGACGTCGGCGACGAACTCGGCCGAGGTCAGGTGCGCAGGGGTGCGCGCCCCGGCGAAGACGTCGAGGACCAGGAGGTCGGCGGAGGCGTCCGGGCGTGTGGCCAGCAGGGCGCGGGCGTCCCCGCTGACCACCTCGATGCCCGTGCCGTCGGCCGGCAGCCGCGCG
Organism: Pseudonocardia yuanmonensis; assembly: GCF_039542425.1. Taxonomy (NCBI): domain Bacteria; kingdom Bacillati; phylum Actinomycetota; class Actinomycetes; order Pseudonocardiales; family Pseudonocardiaceae; genus Pseudonocardia; species Pseudonocardia yuanmonensis. The sequence continues at coordinate 41,129 of NZ_BAABIC010000006.1, read as the reverse complement.
GCGACCAGGTCGATCAGGGCCGCGTCGAGCTCGACGACGAGCTGGGGCGAAGCGGGACGGGTGGCGGCGACGTACCGGGGCAGGGTCCAGGCCCCGCCGCCGAGGTGGACGGTGCGCAGCGGCTGCAGGGCCGGCGCGATCGTGTCGACCACGTGCCCCATCCGCCGGACGTACTCGAACTCCAGGTGCTCGGGGTCGGCGAGATCGACGTGGGACTGCGCGGTGCCGTCGACCAGCAGCGTCCAGGCCAGGGGACGCTCCGGGTCGCCGACGAGCTCGGCCCGGCCGTGGTCGATCTCCGCGTGCACCACGGCGGGTGCGAGGGGTCGTTCGGGGCGGGCGCGGTCGGGCACCCCACGATCCTTCCCCACCGGCGGCCCAGGGCGCCGTCGAACGCGCGGTGAGGCGCACTACCAGGGTGGCCCGACATCGTCGCCCGACCGGCGGTCCACCGGCCCGATCGATCCACTGTGCGGCGCGCCTGTGCACAACTTGCCGCTCCCGTCCGTGCGGGTCGGCGGGCCGGGCGAGCATCGGCGGCATGACGAGCGCGGTGCTGACGGCGGTGGTGACGGCGAGGGGAGTGCCCGGGGAGTGGGTGGCGGCCTCGGGGATCCTGCCGGGCGGACTCTCGCCGGGCGGACTCCTGCCGAGCGGTCCGGGTGTCGGGTGGGCGGTCCTGGGGTTCGGGCTCGGCATGCTGGGCGGGGCCGCCGGGCGCGTGCTGCTACGGCGGTTGCGCCGCGGCACGCGGGTGCCGCCGCCCTGGCCGGACGTGGCGGTCGGGGTGCCGTGGGCGGGCGTCGGGGGCGCAGCCGGAGCCGGGGTACTGCCGTGGTCGTGGGCTCCGCTGCTCCTCGGTGCCGCGTGGCTCGCCGTCGTGGCGAGCATCGTGGACCTGCGACACCACCGGCTGCCCGACGCGCTCACCCTGCCCGCGTTGCCCGCCGCGCTGCTCCTCGCCGTGCCGCTCGGGGTCGCGTCGGTCGGCCGGGCGGCGGCCGGCGCGGCCGTGCTCGCGGGGTCGTACCTGCTGGTCCACGCGGTGTCGCCGCGGTCGCTCGGCCTGGGCGACGTGAAGCTCGCGGCACCGGTCGGTGCCCTGCTCGCCGCGGCGTCCTGGCCGGCCCTGCTGCTCGGGTGCGCTCTGACGGCCGTAGTCAGCGCCGTCATGGCCGGCTTCGTCGTGGCCCGTGCCGTCCGGGATCAGCGGGAGCGCGAGCCGGGTGTGCCGGTTGCCTTGCCCGGCGCCGCTCGGTCCGGGACGGCGGAACCGGGGGCGCCCGGCGGCTCGTCCGGTGCAGCGGGGCGGCGTGGTGGCTCGCCGGGTGCAGCGGGGCGGCGTGGTGGCTCGCCGGATGCAGCGGGGCGGCCCGGTGGCTCGCCGGATGCAGCGGTGTGGCGCCGCGGCGGAGGGTCCCCGGGGCCGCCGGCGGAGCTGCCGCTCGGCCCACCCATGCTCGGGTCGGCCTGGCTGGTGGTGTTCGCCGCGGCCCTGACGAGCGGCGTGAGCGGTGCCGTCGGGGCGGTGGGTGGGGGGTGAGAGAATCAGACCGTGCTGCGTTGGATCACCGCCGGGGAGTCGCACGGTCCCGCGCTGGTCGCCGTGCTGGAAGGTATGGTCGCCGGTGTCGAGATCACGACCAAGGAGTTGCAGGCCGAGCTCGGCCGCCGCAAGCTGGGCCATGGGCGCAGCCCGCGGATGGCGTTCGAGGCGGACGAGCTCGAGGTGATCGGCGGGATCAGGCACGGCGTGACCCAGGGCGGCCCGGTGGCCGTCCGGATCGGCAACACCGAGTGGCCCAAGTGGGAGACGGTCATGGCGGCCGATCCCGTCGACCCGGAGCTGATCGCGAACCGGGCCCGCAACGCGCCGCTCACCCGGCCGCGGCCCGGGCACGCGGACCTCGCCGGCATGACGAAGTTCGGCTTCGACGAGGCCCGCCCGGTCCTCGAGCGCGCCAGCGCCCGGGAGACCGCCGCCAAGGTCGTGCTCGGGACGGTGGCGAAGGCCTTCCTCAAGCAGGCGTTCGGGGTCGACGTCGTGTCCCACGTCGTCGCGATCGGAGCGGTCGACGCCCCCGAGGACGACCCGGTCCCGGGGCCGGGCGACCTCGACCGCGTCGACGCCAGTCCGGTGCGCGCCTTCTCCGAGGCCACGGCCGAGCGGATGATGGCCGAGATCGACGCCGCGCACGAGGACGGGGACACCCTCGGCGGGGTCATCGAGGTGCTCGCCTACGGCATGCCGGTGGGCGTGGGCTCGTACGTCCAGTCGGACCGCCGGCTCGATGCCAAGCTCGCCGCCGCCCTCATGGGCATCCAGGCGATGAAGGGCGTGGAGATCGGCGACGGCTTCCGCACCGCGCACCGCCGCGGCTCGGCGGCGCACGACGAGATGATCCCGGGCGACCCGGTGAAGCGGTTGTCCAACCGCGCGGGAGGCATCGAGGGCGGCATGACGAACGGCGAGCCCGTGCGGGTGCGGGTGGCCATGAAGCCGATCTCCACGGTGCCGCGGGCGCTCCGCACGATCGACACCACGACCGGCGAGGAGGCCACCGCGATCCATCAGCGGTCGGACGCGTGCGCCGTCCCGCGCGCCGGCGTGGTCGCCGAGTCGATGGTGGCGCTCGTGCTGGCCGAGGCGGCGCTGGAGAAGTTCGGCGGGGACTCGCTGGCCGAGACCCGGCGCAACGCGGCCGCCTACCGGGAGGACGTGGCGCGCCGCTTCGCGCACTGAGCGGGCACGACCCGACCGCGCGGCGCGGCGACGACGCTGCGTCCCGCCGCACGGCGCCGGACGGGACGCTGCCCGACCGGACACCGTTCCGGCGGCCGGGCGGTCGGTGGATGCCGGGCGAACGGTCGATACCATCGCGCCGTGAGCGACGCGACGCGGCCGGTGCTGGTGCTGGTGGGGCCTCCCGGGGCGGGCAAGAGCACGGTCGGGCGGGTCCTCGGACGCCGGCTGGCCGTCCCGTTCACGGACGTCGACAGCGAGATCGAGGCGCGGGTCGGCACCACCATCGCGGAGATGTTCACCTCGCAGGGCGAGGAGGCCTTCCGTGCGGTGGAGCGCGAGGTCGTCGCCGAGCTGCTGGCCACGGACTGCGGCGTGCTCGCGCTCGGCGGTGGCTCGGTGCTGGCCGAGTCGACGCGGGCGCGGCTGGCAGGGCACCGCGTGGTCTACCTCAAGGTCGGGCTGGCCGACGGCATCCGCCGCACCGGCATGTCCACGGCGCGGCCGTTGCTGGCCGGGGTGAACCCGCGGGCCACCTTCCGCGCGCTGCTCGAGGCGCGCGCGCCGCTCTACGAGGCGGTCGCCACGGTGCAGATCGACACGGTCAAGCGCAGCGCGAACCAGGTCGCCGCCGCGGTGCTCGCGGCCCTGGGCCTCGACGCCGACGCGGCCCCGGAACCCCGTCCCGGCGACCCGGACGACGAGATCACCCCGGCCGACGACGCCCCGCTCCCCGACCCCGTCTTCGGTCGCCCCGGTTCCTGACCGCCCGGCCACGATCTCCGGGGCGACGGGCCCGGCGGCTCGTCCGACCGGGGCCGTTAGGGTCGACCCATGACCCAGCCCGGCTCCTCCGACCCGAGCCCGACCGCGGCCACGCCCGCCGCCCCGAGCGGTGCGGCGCCGACCGGCGCGCCCACCACGATCCGCGTGGCGGCGGAGCGGCCCTACGAGGTGATCGTCGGACGCGGGGTGCGGGCAGGGCTGCCGGGTGTCGTGCGGGAGCTGGGGTCGCGGACCGCGCTGCTGGTGCACCAGCCCGCGCTCGCCGAGGCGGCCGAGGCGGTGCGGCAGGAGCTCGAGGAGTCCGGTGTCGACGCGCACCGGGTGGAGGTGCCCGACGCGGAGGAGGGCAAGTCGCTCGCCGTCGCCGGCTTCTGCTGGGAGGTGTGCGGGCAGATCGGCCTGACCCGGCAGGACGCCGTGATCGGGTTCGGCGGGGGAGCGGCCACCGATCTCGCCGGCTTCGTCGCCGCGACCTGGATGCGCGGGGTCAAGGTCGTGCACGTACCGACCACCCTGCTCGCGATGGTCGACGCGGCCGTCGGCGGCAAGACCGGCATCAACACCGCCGCCGGGAAGAACCTGGTCGGCGCGTTCTACGAGCCCTCCGCGGTGCTCGTGGACCTGGCCACGCTGGAGACCCTGCCCGAGCCGGAGCTGGTCGCGGGCATGGCCGAGGTGATCAAGGCCGGGTTCATCGCGGACCCGGTGATCCTCGAACTCGTGGAGCGGGACCCGAAGGCGGCGCTCGACCCGGCCGGCGAGGTCCTGCCGGAGCTCGTGCGCCGGTCGATCCAGGTGAAGGCGGACGTGGTCGGCGCGGACCTGCGCGAGTCCCACCTGCGCGAGATCCTCAACTACGGCCACACCCTCGGCCACGCCATCGAGCGCCGCGAGGACTACACCTGGCGGCACGGCGCGGCGGTGAGCGTCGGGCTCGTGTTCGCCGCCGAGCTCGCCCGGGCCGCCGGGCGCCTCGACGACGCCACCGCCGAGCGGCACCGCCGGATCCTCGAGTCGATCGGGCTGCCCACCCGGTACACGCCGGGTGTGCTGCCGGAGCTGGTGGAGACCATGAAGGGGGACAAGAAGTCCCGCGCCGGGATGCTCCGGTTCGTGGTGCTCGACGGGCTCGCGAAGCCGGGCCGCCTCGAGGGCCCGGCCCCGGAGCTGCTGGAGACGGCGTATGCGACGGTGAGCGCGTGAGCGACACCGCCGCCGACCCCGCCATAGCCGCCGACGCTCCCGGCACCACCCGGGTCCTGGTCCTCAACGGCCCGAACCTGAACCGGCTCGGCCTGCGCGAGCCGGGCATCTACGGCCACACGACCTACGCCGACCTCGTCGCGCTGTGCGAGAAGACCGGCACCGAGCTGGGCCTGGAGGTCGAGGTCCGGCAGACCAACACCGAGGGCGAGCTGATCGGCTGGCTGCACGACGCCGCCGACACCGGCACCCCGGTCGTGCTCAACCCGGCTGCCTGGACGCACACCAGCGTGGCCGTGCGGGACGCCTGCGCCATGCTCACCGGCGGGCTGGTCGAGGTGCACATCAGCAACGTGCACCAGCGCGAGGAGTTCCGGCACCACAGCTACGTCAGCCCGGTCGCCACCGGCACCATCGTGGGCCTGGGCGTGCAGGGCTACGTGCTCGCCCTGCGCTACCTCGCGAGCCGGTAGCGCCGGACCCGCCCGAGCGGCCGGACCTCAGCCGAACGCCAGCACGAACTCCTCCGCCGACCGCGGCCGGAACACGACGTTGGAGCGCCGGACGTCGAGCAGCGGGGAGTGCGGCTGCTCGGAGTAGCGGTGCCCCGGGTAGACCACCGGGTTGCCCGCGAGCGACCCGAGCCGCTGGATGCTGTGGTACATCGCCTCGACGTCGCCGCCCGGGAAGTCCGTGCGCCCGCAGCCCTGCAGGAACAGGGTGTCACCGGCGACGAGCCGCCCGTCGACCAGGAAGCACTGGCTGCCGGGCGTGTGGCCGGGCGTGTGCAGCAGCCGGATGGGGATGTCGCCGACCTGCACGACGTCGTCGTTCTCGTGGAGCGTGAGGTCCGCGGCGGAGAGCCCGGTGACCTTGGCGACCCAGTCGGCCTCGGCCTTCTGCACGTGCACCGGGACCGGGGTGCGGGCGAGCAGCCCGGTGAGTCCCGCGAGGTCGAAGCCCATCATCGTGCCGCCGACGTGGTCGGGGTGGTGGTGCGTGGCCAGCACGCCGGTCAGCCGCATGCCGTCCGCCTCGAGCACGTCGAGCAGGTCGTCGGGGGCGTACGCCGGGTCGACGACGACGGCTTCCCGGGTCTCCTCGTCACCGATCAGGTAGGCGAAGTTGACCATCTGCGTGGCGACCCGGTCACCGACCGCGAAGTCCTGTCCGGACAGCAGCTGCCTGAAGTACAGCCCCGACCCACTCATGCGCCCAAGCCTAGGCTGAACCGCATGACCGGTGGCCCCTCGACCAGCGCCCGTTCCCTCGCCCGGCCGCAGGCCGCGCGCCGTGAGGCACTCCGCGCGCGGGTGCGCGACGCAGGGCTCGACGGGCTGCTGGTCACCGACCTGGTCAACGTCCGCTACCTGACCGGGTTCACCGGTTCGAACGGGGCGCTGCTGCTCGCCGCCACGGACCACGACGGCGACGGGGCCAGCCGGTTCGGCACGGACGGCCGCTACACGACCCAGGCCGCGGCCGAGGTGCCGGACCTGCCGCCGGTGATCGAGCGGTCGACGGCGCTGGCCCTGGCCGCGCGGGCGCCGGCGCTGGGGATCCGGCGGCTGGGCTTCGAGTCGGACGCCGTGACCGTCGACGCGCACGCCGCCCTCGCGGCGGCCGAGGGCGTGACCCTCGTTCGGGCGCCCGGGCTGGTCGCCCAGCTGCGGGTGATCAAGGACGACGTCGAGGTCGAGGCGCTCCGATGGGCCTGCGCCATCGCGGACACGGCCCTGACGGACCTGGTCGACGCCGGGGGCGTGCGGGCCGGCCGGACCGAGCGAGAGATCGCCCTGGACCTGGAGTTCCGGATGCGCGCGCTCGGCGCGGACGGGCCGTCGTTCGACTCGATCGTCGCCGTCGGCCCGAACTCGGCGATCCCGCACCACACCCCGACCGACGCCGCGCTCCGCCCGGGCGACCTGCTCAAGCTCGACTTCGGCGCCCTGGTCGCGGGCTATCACTCGGACATGACCCGCACGCTGGTGCTCGGCCGAGCGGCGGACTGGCAGCGCGAGCTGTACGCCCTGGTCCACGGCGCGCAGGCCGCGGGGTGTGCCGCGGTCGAGGCAGGGGCGCCCGCGGCGGAGGTCGACGCCGCCTCCCGGGAGCCGATCACCGCTGCGGGGCGGGGACCGGAGTTCCTGCACGGGCTGGGCCACGGCGTCGGGCTGCAGATCCACGAGGCGCCTGCGCTGTCGGCCGCGTCGAAGGACGTCCTGGAGGCCGGGATGGTGATCACGGTCGAGCCCGGCGTCTACCTGGCGGGCCGCGGCGGCGTCCGTATCGAGGACACACTGGTCGTGCCGGGCTCCGGGCCGGCCGAGACCCTCACCGGGTTCACCAAGGACCTCGTGGAGATCGGCTGAGGCGGTCCGGGATCGGCCGAGATCGTCTCGAGATCGTGTCGTGGTCGTCGATCACGGGAGGTCACCCCGGGGGCGCGCTCGCGCGCGGGGGCGCGGCGGTATCCTCGACGGCGGTTCGGCGGGGCCCGACCTCGCGACGAAGTCCGGGCACCGCCGTCGAGAGCGACATCCGCCGCGTGCGGTCGTACCGGTTCGTCATCCGTCGTCACGGTCGGCACGCGCGCCCCTCGAGCACGACCCGCACCACCCGACGACCGCAGTACCGACGACCGCAGTACCGACGAACCAGGAGAGACCCGAACGTGGCCACCACGAACGACCTGAAGAACGGCTTGGTGCTCAACCTGGAGGGCCAGCTGTGGTCGGTCCAGGCGTTCCAGCACGTCAAGCCGGGCAAGGGCGGCGCGTTCGTCCGCACCACCCTCAAGAACGTCATGACCGGGAAGGTCGTCGACAAGACCTTCAACGCCGGCACGAAGGTCGAGACCGCGACGGTCGACCGCCGCGACATGACCTACCTCTACCGCGACGGCGCGGACTTCGTCTTCATGGACGGCGACACCTACGACCAGCTCCCGATCCCGGAGAACGTGGTCGGCGACGCGGCGAACTACCTGCTGGAGAACCAGGTCGCGCAGATCAGCTTCCACGAGGACGCCCCGCTGTTCGTCGAGCTGCCCACCTCGGTCGAGCTGGTCATCGCGCACACCGACCCCGGCCTGCAGGGCGACCGCTCCACCGGTGGCACCAAGCCGGCCACGCTGGAGACCGGTGCGGAGATCCAGGTCCCGCTGTTCCTCGAGACCGGCACCAAGGTGAAGGTCGACACCCGCGACGGCCGGTACCTCGGCCGCGTCAGCAGCTGACGTGCGGGCCAGGACCAAGGCCCGCAAGCGCGCCCTCGACATCCTCTTCGAGTCCGAGGCGCGCAGCGCGGACCCGCTCGAGGTGCTGACCCAGCGCCGCGAGACGGACGACGCGCCGCCCGTCTCGGACTACGCCGCGCTGCTGGTGCGCGGCGTCGTGGACAACCGGGAGCGGATCGACCAGCTCCTCGCGGAGCACGCCGAGGGCTGGACCGTCGCCCGGATGCCGGCCGTCGACCGCACGCTGCTGCGGATCGGCGTCTACGAGCTCCTGTGGGTCGACGAGATCGACGACCCGGTGGCGATCACCGAGGCCGTCGAGCTCGCCCGCACCCTGTCGACGGACGACTCGCCACGCTTCCTCAACGGCGTGCTCGGCCGCATCGCGGACATCGCCGAGCACCTCCGCGCCACTCTCTGACCAGGGGCGAACGGCACTCTCGCTCACTAGGTATGAGCGAGAGTGGCGTTCGCTCGGTCTCAGCCGAAGCGGCGGGAGGCCCGGGCGAAGAGGGCGGGGGCGGCCCCGTGCACTTTCGCGCCCAGGGCGAGCCACCGCGGCACGACGACCTCGACGGACCCGCGCCGGATCCCGCGGACGATCTCCTCGGCCACCCGGTCGGCACGGATCGGCCGGGGGAACCGCCGGTCGTACTCCCGGCCCCGATGCCCGAAGTAGGGCGTGTCGACCGCGCCGGGCAGCACCGTCGTCACGCCGATCTCGGGTGCCTCGATCCGGACTGCGTCGGCGAAGCCCCGCAGGCCGGCCTTCGTGGCCGAGTACACCGCCTCGCCGGCCACCCCGAGGGCCGCGATCGAGGCCACGAACACCAGGTGCCCGCGCTCGGCGCGCAGACCGGGCAGCAGGGCGCGGGTCAGCTGGACCGGCGCCCGCAGGTTCAGGTCGATCAGCTCGTCGACCCGGGCGGGGGGAAGAAGCTCGAGCGGTCCGGCGGCCCCGACGCCCGCGCAGTGGACGACGAGCGCGGGCCGGGCGGGCAGCGCGTCGAGCAGGCCCTCGGCCCCCGCCGAGAGATCGGCGACGATCGCCTTGGCCCCGGTCCGCTCGGCGACCTGCTGCAGCCGCTCCGGGTCCCGCCCCGTGAGCACGAGCCGCGCGCCGTCGCCCGCGAGCCGCAGCGCCACCGCGGCACCGATCCCCGACGACGCTCCCGTCACGAGCGCCACCCGGTCCGCCACCCTCACCGCGCCCCCCACACCATGGCTCCACGACGCGCGTGGACCGACCGGAAACTCGCGTCATGGAGCCATGACGCGAGAAGAAGGCGCCGAGATCGGCGATACGGTTCCATGATGCGGCTCATCCCGGCGCGACGTCCGGGCGGGCCCGGCCCGCGGCGGCGTGCTCCGCGTCGAGCTCGTGGAGCAGATGGCTGCCGCGCAGGCTGATGAAGGCGATCCCGGCGATCACCACCGCGGCGGCCACGCACTGCCCCACGAGGAGCGCCGGTGTGCTGTCGAGCCGCTCGCCCAGCCACCACACGCCGATGAGCACCGCGACCACCGGGTCCACGCTCGTGATCACGGCGACGGCCGGCGACACCATCCGCCCCTGCTGGAAGGTGTTCTGGCTCAACAGGAAGCCGATCGGGCCGATCACGCACACCGCGTACAGCGTGGCGTGCTGGAAGGGCTCGAGCAGCCCGATCCGCAGCTGCCCCGTGACCACCTTCATCAGCCCGGCCGTGACGCCGTACATGATCCCGGTCGCGAGGGCGAGCGCCAGCACGCGCGTGGGGTGCTGCACCAGGGACGAGTACACGATGGAGCCGACGACCGCGGCGGCCAGCCCGATCGCGAGCGGCAGCCCGCCCCAGACGTCGACGTGCTCCTGCTCCGCCGGTACCGGGCGGGCGAGCAGCAGGAACGCCGAGATCCCGGCGGCGCAGAGCAGCGCGCCGAGCAGGATCAGCGGGTCGGGCCGGCGGCGCGACATCAGCGAGGAGAACGCCGCCGCGAACACCACACCGGTGACCAGCAGCGGCTGGACGACCGCGATCGCCCCGAAGGCCAGCGCGATGAGCTGCAGCACCAGCGCCACGACCGTCGCCACCAGCCCCAGCAGCCACATGGGCCGGCGGAGCAGCGTGGTGATCAGCCGCGGGCTCAGCGTCGGTGCCGTCTCCACCTCGTGCGTCGCGCGCTGCTGGGCCGCGGTGGCGAGCCCGAACCCGGCGGCCCCGAGCACGGCAGCAGGGACCGCGATCAGCATGTCGCCGTCCATACCCACCCCCCGGTGCGCACGTCCCCAACCGTGCGATCGGTGCCGATCTTCGCTCGGCACGCTCCGCTCACTGTTCGGGTAGCTGCATACTCCCCAACGACCGCCTCAGGCCAGCAGGTATTCCCTCGATCACGGGAACCACCGCGGGGTCGGCGGTGATCCCGATGCAGGTGAACCGGCCCCAGTGCAACGCCCCGACGGCCAGCCCGACGCCGTCGGCGAGCGGCAGCACCGGCTGCACGGTGACGATCAGCCCGCCGCGCACGTGCAGCGGGCGGCGGGCGCCCGGCATGACCGACGCGAGCAGGTGGAAGAAGCGCCGGCCGTAGACCAGCCGGACCAGCGGCGCCTGCACCCGTCCGGGCAGCATGCCCAGCGCGGCCAGCACGGCGGCAGCGCCCTCCGGCTGGCCCGCGGACGAGCCCGCGGCCAGCGCCCGGTCCAGCCGCGCGATGCGCTCGGCCGGGCCCATCGGACCGGTCGGCAGGTCCACCGACACCGCGGCCGTCCGGTTCCCGCCGGCCCGGCTGCCGACGCCGGCGCGCGTCCGGGTCGTCATCGGCACCATTGTCCGGATCCGCGGCGGCACGTCGAGCTCCTCGTGCAGCGTCTGCGCGAGGGCGGCCAGGACCAGCACCGTGGTGCCGACGCCGTGGGCGCGGGCCGCGCGGCGCACCGCGGCCCCGTCGAGGTCGACCGAGAGCCGCTGCGGACCCGGTGCCGAGCGTCCGACCAGCGGCGAGCGCCCCGCGGGCCCGGCGGTGGCGAGGCTCGCGATCCCCCGGACGACGGTCAGGGCGTGCCGGAGCCGGTCCCCGCGGCCGGCCGGGGCGTCGGTGAGCCGCGCGGCCGGGGTGCCGGCGTGCTCGTCGGTGAGCAGCCGGATCAGCCCGTCCGTGACCGCCAGCCCGTCGCCGAGGGAGTGGTGGACCCGGGCCAGCACGGCGGCCTGACCGGTGTCCGCGCAGGCGGCCTGCAGCTCCCACCCCCGTTCCGGGTCGAGCGCGTCGGCGAAGAAGGCCGTGACGGCGGCGTCCCAGCTCGGGTGGTCGCCGCCCGGCCCGATCCGCCAGACCTGCCGTCGGACGTGTGCCGCCGGATCGGGCGCGGGATCGTGCACCCAGCGCAGCGGCCGGCCCGGTCGGGGCGGGGCCAGCCGCCGGTTCAGCAGGTCGAGGCCGGGCGCACGCTCGCGGACCAGGGCGTCGAGGTGCTCCACCCAGCCCTCGGTGGGCGCGCCCTCCACCGTGATCCTCGCCCCGACCTGTTGCGGCACCTCGCGGGTGGCGGCGTGCACGAACAGGGCGTCCTGCGGGCGCAGCCGCTCCTCGACGGGCGGTGTGCCGAGGCCGGCGAGGGACGCGACGTCCCGGTCGAGGTCGTGCGCCTCGAGCCGGCGCCGCAGGTCCTTGACCGCGACGGCCCGGGCCCAGGGATCGCGCAGCTCGGCGACGGCCTCCGCCACGCCGGCCCGGCCGCGGCAGATCCGGGCGAGACCGGCGGCGGCCAGCACCTCGGCGTTGGCCCGCCCGTGCCCGGGGATCGGGTCGGCCAGCAGCAGCGGGCGGGCGCAGGCCAGGGCCTCGAGCGCGGTCGCGCCGCCGCCGTTGGTGATCACCAGGTCGGTCTCCCGGGTGGCCGCCGCCGGGTCGTCGATCCAGTCGACGACGGTGAGCCGTGCCCCGGCCGGGTGCGTGCCGGCCAGCCGCTGCAGCCGGCGGCGCAGCGCGGGCAGCCGGCCCGCGGTGACGAGGACGTCGGCGCCGGCGTCGAGCGCGCCCGCGCAGGCCGCGGCGACGTCGCCGAAGGCGAGCGAGCCGCAGGAGACGAGGACGCGGGGCCGCTCGCGAGGTGCCTCCTCGGGCGGGGCGAACGCCGAGACCACCGGCAGGGCGGCGACCCGGACCGGCGCGCCGGGCGCGGCCCGGCGCAGCAGCGCCGCACCCTCCTCGGTGCTCACGAGGTGCAGGTCCAGGACGGGGGAGGCCCACAGGGGATGCGGGGCGGGATCGTTCACCAGGGCGACCGCCGGCACCGACAGCCGCCCGCGGCGACGCAGCCACGCCAGGCCCGTGATGCCCTCCGGGAAGGTCGCCACGACCAGGTCCGGGCGGTGCGCGCGGAGGACCGGCTGGAGGCCGCGGCCGCTCCACCGTCCGACGACGGCGCGGGTGCCGGCCCGGAAGAAGGGCACGTGCCACAGCAGCCGGAAGTACAGCTCGTACAGCCGGGGCAGGTACCGGATGCACCCGGCGTAGACGGCGCGGAACACCGGCCCGGTGCCGCGGCCCATGCCGTCGAGCGTCTCGGTCCAGGTCACCTCGATGCCCGGCCAGAGCCGCCGGGCGCGTTCCTCGACCGCCCGGGCCGCCGCGTGGTGGCCCGCGCCCATGCTGCCGGTGACCAGCAGCAACCGTTGCGGAGTCGTCATGGGGGTCCTTGCCGCCGGGGAGTGGTTCGGGGAGCGGGAACGTGGGTATCGTGTCCTGTATGGACGGTGGAGGGCCGCGCCGGGTCCTGCTGCTGTCGGCCCCGGTGGGGGAGGGCCACGTGGCGGCGGCCCGCGCCCTGGCGGCGCGGATGCGTGAGCTGTGGCCGGCCGCCGAGGTCCACGAGGTGGAGAGCGCGAGCGGCGGGCGGCGCGACGGCCTGCGGGACGCGGTGCTCCGTCGCTCCTACGCCGTGACCATGCGCTGGGCGCCCGGGCTGTACGGCCTGGGCTACGACCTGCTGGTCCGCCATCCGCGGTTCGCCGCGCTGTGCAAGCGGGTCGCGGCGGCCCGGCTCGGCCGGTCGCTGGCCCCGCTGCTGCGCGAGGAGCGCCCGGACCTCGTGGTCTCCACCTACCCGATGATCAGCGGCGGGCTCTCCTGGCTGCGCCGGCGGGGAGAGCTGCCCGCCCGCAGCGTCGCGGTGGTCACGGACGTCGCGGTGCACCCGTTCTGGGTGTGGGCGGACGTCGACGAGACCTGGACCCTCCTGCCCGCCAGCCGGGAGCAGGCCGCGGGCCTGGTCCCGCAGGCCGAGGTGCGGGTGGCGCCGGCCGCCGTCGACAAGCGCTTCCACCCCGGGGACCGGGCCGCCACCCGGGCCGCGCTCGGCCTGCCGGCAGACGCGTTCGTGGTCCTGGTGACCGGCGGCTCGCTGGCCTTCGGGGGCATGGCGGGCGTGGTCGACGCCGTGCTGGCGGGCGGGGCGGGGGAGGGGCCGCCCGTCGAGGCCGTGGTGCTGTGCGGGCGCAACGCGCGGTTGCGGGCCCGGCTGGCCGCCCGCTCGCGCCCGGGGCTGACGCCCCTGGGCTGGACGGACCGGGTGCCCGAGCTGATCACGGCGGCGGACCTGGTGCTCACCACCGCGGGCGGCATGATCGCCAGCGAGTCGTTGACCGTCGGCACGCCCGTGCTGTTCGCGAACCCCGTGCCGGGGCACGGCCGCGCCGGGGCCCGGATGACCGAGGAGGCCGGGCTGGCGCTGGTCTGCCCGCGGCCCGCGGACGTCACCGCCGCGGTGCGCCGGCTGCGCGCCGATCCCGCGGGCCGGGAGGAGCTGAGCCGGCGGGCGCGGGAGTTCTCGCGCCGCACCCTCGACGCCGAGCTCGAGGACCTCGCCCGCCGCCTCTGAGCCCGCCGCCCCCGAGCCGGCCCCCGAGCCCGCCGCCGAGCCCGGCGGGCGCCGGAAGGTCAGCCCACGCGCAGCTTCGGCTGCGGCACACCGATCCGCAGCCGGATGCCCTCGCCGGCCAGCGAGCGGTGGAACCACCACAGCGAGAGCCCGATGCCCACCGCCACCAGCGAGTACGAGCCGGCGGTCGAGACCATGAGGAAGTCGCCGACGGTCTGCGTGGCCAGCACGGCGAGCGTGGTCGCCCCGTTGACCAGGAAGACCGCCGCCCACAGCAGCGAGACCTTCTTGAAGAAGCTCTTCATGCGCGGGTGCTGGGTGAGCGCGTCGGGGAAGGCGCAGAAGTCGTCCGCCAGCTTGGCCAGCAGCGGCCGCTCCAGCCCGATGGTGACCAGCAGCAGCCCCGCGAACACGAAGTTCTGCACGGTGGGCTGCAGGAAGTAGAGGAAGGCGGACCCGGTCCACAGCCCGACCACGGTGCGGGCCACGAGCAGGACGGTGCTCAGCCAGAGGATCGCGGGGATCTTCCGCCGGGTGACGACCCGCCGGCCGATGGCCAGCGCCGACCAGGTGAGCGCGCCGATGATCCCCGCGTCGAATCCCGAGTGCGTGAACAGGATCCAGAACAGCGCGAGGGGGATGAGCGTCGACTCGAGGAGCGGACGGCCGGCGTGCCGAAGCAGGGCTCCGATCGGGGGGAGGTGGATCAGAGTCGTCATCCGGTGCTCCGGCATGCAGGTCCTTGTCGGCTCGGGGTACCAGGCGGCGCTTGCTGCGAAACGCGTGTGCCGGAGTGTAGCGGGCGGGGTCACGGGGAGATAACGGGCCGGTTGCCCGTTGTGACCTACCCGTCAGCCCGCGCCGCGACACCCTGCCGACCTGCCTGCCGACCTGCCTGCCGACCTGCTCCGCGGCCCCGCTCAGGCGCCCGCGGCGGTGCGGATGGTGTCCCGCAGCGACCCGAGGGTGGCGAACACCGCCGAGGGTTCGTAGCCGCAGTGCGCCATGCAGTTGGCGCAGCGCTCGTCCCTGCCGCGCCCGTAGGCCTCCCAGTCGGTGTCCTCGATCAGCTCCTCGTAGGTCTTCACGTACCCGTCGTCGAGCAGGTAGCAGGGCTTCTGCCAGCCGAGCAGCGAGTACGAGGGGATGGCCCACGCCGTGCAGTCGAGGTCCCGGCGCCCCTCGAGGAAGTCCAGGAAGACCGACGAGTGGTTGAGCCGCCACCTCCGCCGGCGTCCGTTGTCGAAGGCCTTCTTGAACAGCTCGCGCGTCTGCTGGACGCCCAGGAAGTGCTCCTGGTCCGGGGCCTTCTCGTAGGCGTACCCCGGCGAGATCTGCATGTTGTCGACCTTGAGCTCGTCGTTGAGGTAGTCGAGCACGTCGATGACGTCCTGCGGGGTGTCGGTGTCGAAGAACGTGGTGTTGGTGTTGACCCGGAACCCGGCCTCCTGCGCCATCCTGATCGCGGCCACGGCCTGGTCGAACACGCCCTCCTTGGCCACCGACTCGTCGTGCCGCTCGCGCAGCCCGTCGATGTGCACCATCCAGGCGAAGTTCTTGTGCGGGGTGAACCGGTGCAGGTGCTTGGGCAGCAGCACGGCGTTCGTACACAGGAAGACGATCTTGCCGAGGTCCAGCAGCCGCCGGACGATGACGTCGATCTCCTTGTGCATCAGGGGCTCGCCGCCGGCGATGGAGACCATCGGGGCGCCGCTCTCCAGGACCGCGTTCACGGCCTGCTCGACCGGCATCCGCTGCTTGAGCAGGTGCGCGGGCTGCTGGATCTTGCCGCACCCGTTGCACTTGAGGTTGCAGGCGAACAGCGGTTCGAGCTCGACCAGGATCGGGAACTTCTCGGCCCCCTTGATCTTCTGCTTCAGCAGGTACGAACCGAGACGGATCGACTGGCGCAGTGGCATGGCCATGAGATCACTGTCCTTCGAGGTGAGCGCGATGGGAGGGGTGTGCCGGCGCAGATGGTTCGCTCGCAAGCTCGCTCACGTGGTCAGCTCACCTCCTTGGGAAGGGTGAAGACGACGTCCTCGGTCCCGGTCGTGGTCGTCGAGACCGCGACCGGGCCGAGGCCGGACAGACAGGACACGACCTCGTCGACGAGCTCCGGGGGCGCCGACGCCCCCGCGCTGACCCCGATCCGCCGGGCCCCGCGGAGCCAGGTCAGGTCGATCCCGCCGACGTCGTCGACGAGGTGGGCCGGGGTGCCCGCGCGGGCGGCCACCTCGGCCAGCCGGCGGGAGTTCGACGAGTTCTCCGAGCCGACGACGAGCACGAGGTCGGTCCCGGCGGCCACCGCGCGGATCGCGCGCTGGCGGTTCGTGGTGGCGTAGCAGATGTCGTCCCGGCGGGGCGCGGAGATCGCCGGGAACCGGCCACGGAGCACCGCGGCGATCCGCTCGGCCTCGTCCACCGCGAGGGTGGTCTGCATCGCGTAGGCGACGCGGCCCGGGTCGGGCGCGGTCACCGTGTGGGCCATGGCCTCGTCCTCGACCACGACGATGTCGGCGGGCGCCTCGCCGACGGTGCCCTCGACCTCCTCGTGGTCGGAGTGGCCGATGAGGAAGACCGTCTCGCCGCGGCCGGTGTGCCGCTTGACCTCGGCGTGCACCTTGGCCACGAGCGGGCAGGTCGCGTCGATGACGGCGAGGTCGCGGGCCTCCGCCTGCGCGCGGACCGCGGGGGAGACGCCGTGCGCGGCGAGCACGCAGGTCGCGCCGCGCGGCACCTCCTCGACCTCCTGGACGAAGACCGCGCCGCGCTCGGTCAGCCGCCGCACGACGTGGGCGTTGTGCACGATCTGCCGGCGGACGTAGACGGGGGCGCCGTAGCGGTCGAGCGCCCGGTCGACGATGTCGATCGCCCGCTCCACCCCGGCGCAGAAGCTGCGCGGCTCGGCGAGCACCACCTCGCGGGTGGCGGGCCCGCTCCACACCGCGGCGATCCACTCACGCAGCGCGGGCGCGGCGCGGCGCAGCGACCGCAGGGCGGCGAAGCCGCGGATCGGGGTGCCCGGCCGCGCCAAAGGTGCCTCCGGGGTGTCGACGATAGCGCGGACCACGGCGAACGGACCGTCCGCCGAGGCCTCGGCGAGCCACCCGGACTCCATGTCGACGGCCAGCGCGCCCTCCCGGCCGAGTCCCGCCCGTCGCGCCCCCTCGACCACCGTCGGCGAGGACACGATCGGCCCGAGGTGCACGCGCAGGCCGAGCCGGCGCATCGCCGCGGCGAGCGGGGCGCCGGTCGGGACGGGCACCGGCGCCCGGAAGTCGGTGAAGCGGATCTCGTCGGCCACGACGAGGTCGCCGGTCCGGACCGCCGCGTCGAGCGCCCCGGCCACGCCCGTGACCAGGACCGGACGCGGGCCGCCCGAGGCGATCCAGGCGGCCGACGCCTGCGCGCGGGCCGGGCCCATCCCGGTCCGCACGACGGTCGCGCCGCCGAGCACGCCGCGCAGGGCCGCGCGCTCCACGCCCAGCGGGGCGCAGACGACCGGCGGACCCAGGGCCGGGACGACTCGCGGGGTACTCACACGCCCACCTCCTGGCACCAGCGCCCGAGGGCGGAGACGGGGAAGACAATCCGGTAGAGGCGGTAGCGGATGTAGAAGGCGCCGGGGAAGCCGGTGCCCGTGTACATCTCCTCCTCCCAGCTGCCGTCGGGCAGCTGGGTGTCGGCGAGGAACGCGACGGCCCGCCGGGCGGTCGCGGAGCGCGCCTCGCCGGCCGCGACCAGCGCGAGCAGCCCCCACGCCGTCTGCGAGGCCGTGGACTCGCCGCGGCCGATCCAGCTCGGGTCGACGTAGGAGCGGAGATCCTCGCCCCAGCCGCCGTCGGCGTTCTGGTGGCGCTCCAGCCAGGCGACCGCCCGCCGGATCGCCGGGTCGGCGGCCGGGATCCCGGCCGCGACCAGCGCCGGGACGACCCCGCCGGTGCCGTAGACGTGGTTGGCGCCCCACCGGCCGAACCACGAGCCGTCGGACTCCTGGTGGTCGAGGAGCCAGCGGACGCCGCGCCGGCAGGCCCGTCCGTCCGCCAGGCCCTCGTGGGCGAGCATCTCGACCATGTGTGCGGTGACGTCCGCCGACGGCGGGTCGATCACCGCGCCGAAGTCGCAGAAGGGGAGCTTGGTGATGAGCTCGCGGGTGTTGTCGGCGTCGAACGCGCCCCAGCCGCCGTCCGAGGACTGCATCCCGACGCTCCATGCGACGCCGCGGTCCACGGCCGCCCGCAGCCGCTGCGGGTCGGGGTGCGCCACGCGCCGCAGGGCCAGCACGACCTCGGCGGTGTCGTCCGTGTCGGGGTAGCCGTCGTTGTCGAACTCGAAGGCCCAGCCGCCGACCGGGAGGTCGGGGCGCCGGACCGCCCAGTCCCCGCGGACGCCCCGGATCTCCTCGTCGAGCATCCAGGTCGAGGCCCGGACGAGCGCCGGGTCGTCGGCCGGGACGCCGGCGTCGAGCAGCGCGGTGACGGCCAGGCAGGTGTCCCAGACGGGGGACTGGCAGGCCTCGAGCATGCGGATCGGGCCGTCCGGGGTGTCCGTGCGGACCAGGAACCGCTCGAAGCCCTCGAGGCCGGCCCTCATCGCCGGGTGGTCGAGCGGGTAGCCGAGCAGGTGCAGCGCGAGCAGCGAGTACACCCACGGCGGCTGGATGCCGCCCCAGCCGCCGTCGGCCTCCTGGCGGGCCAGGATCCACTCCGCGCCGCGCCGCATCGCGAGCCGGCGCAGGGGCCCGACGGGCCGCCGCGCGTAGGCGTGCAGGCCGACGTCGAGCCACTGGAAGGCCCCCGCCCAGGTCCACGGCGGGTCGAAGGGCTTCGGCGCGGCCCCGGACCGCAGCTCGTCCACGTCGAAGGGCAGCGGCCTGGTGGGACGCAGGGTGGCGACGATCGTCAGCGGCACGACGGTCTGGCGGGCCCAGCAGGCCCAGTCGTAGACGTTGAGCGGGAACCACTTCGGCAGGAAGATCAGCTCCGGGGGCATGTTCGGCAGGTCGTCCCACGACCACAGCCCGAACAGGGCCAGCCAGATCCGGGTGAAGACCCGGGAGCGCTCGATCCCGCCCTCGGCCTGCACGAACTTCTCCGCCGCGCGCATGTGCTCCGCGGCGGGGTCGTCGCCGGCCAGGCGCAGCGCGACCCAGGCCTCCACGGTGGTGGAGAGGTCGCCGGGGCCGCCCGCGAAGGTCGCCCAGGTACCGTCCGAGCGCTGCTGGGAGCGGATCCAGCGCGCCGCCTCCTCGGTCTCCCGCGCCGTGCGGATGCCCAGGAACTCCCGCATCAGCAGGTCCTCGGCGTCCATCGTCACGTTGGTCTCGAGGTCGCCCTGCCACCAGCCGCGCTCGTGCTGGATCGACCTGAGGAACCCGACGGCCGCGTCGAGCGTCCGCCGGGCGTCACCCGCCTCGGTCGTGCGGTTCTCCGGTGCGGTGAGGGTCACCAGTTCTCCCTGCTCAGAGGTCACGGGGTCAGAAGTCGCGGGTCGTGAGGTGGCGCCCGAGCGCGACGAGCTCCGCGCGCGGGCCGTCGGCGAGCCCGGCACCGGTGAGGGCCCGTTCGGCGAGGTCCATCTGCCGCCGCGCCTCGGCGGCGGCCCACTCGCGCCCGCCGCCGCGTTCGACGAGGTCGGCGGCCGCGTGCAGCTCCTGTTCGGTCTGCTCGCCGGACCGGGCGAGCCACGCCGCCAGCTCCCGCCCGGCCTCCCCGCCGCGGTGCACGGCGAACGTCACCGGCAGGGACTTCTTGCGCGAGCGCAGGTCCGACAGCACGGGCTTGCCGGTGACGGCCGGGTCGCCCCAGATCCCGAGCAGGTCGTCGACCAGCTGGAAGGCCAGCCCGATCGCCGTGCCGTAGTCCCGCAGGCCGGCGACCGTCGTCGAGGGGGCGCCGACCAGGACCGCGCCGATCGCGGCGCTGGTGGCCAGCAGGGACCCGGTCTTCCCCGCGGCCATCGACAGGCACTCGTCGACGCCCACGTCCGTCCGGTCCTCGAAGGCGACGTCCTCGGCCTGCCCGCGGACCAGCTCCCGGGTGGTGGTGGCGATCAGCCGCGCGGCCTCGGCCGCGTGCGGCGACGGGTCCTCGAGCAGCACCTCGGTGGCCAGCGCCAGCAGGGCGTCGCCGCAGAGGATCGCCGAGGCCGCGCCCCAGCGGGCCCAGACGGTCGGCCGGTGGCGGCGTTCGGTGTCGCCGTCCATCAGGTCGTCGTGCAGCAGGGAGAAGTTGTGCACCAGCTCCACGGCCACGGCGCCTGCGAGCCCGGTCGCGGCGGGCGCGCCCGCGGCCCGGGCGGAGAGCAGCGCCAGCGCGGGACGCACGGCCTTGCCGCCCCCGCGGCCCGGCGAGCCGTCGAGCTCCACCCAGCCCAGGTGGTACTCGGCCTGCTCGCGGCTCGCGGTGTCCAGCCGGGCGACGGCGGCCTTCAGCGCCGGGGTGACGGTGTCCCGGCAGCCGGCGAGCAGGGCGGGGACGTCCGGCCCGGCGGGGGCCGTGTCGTGGCGGCCGAGGACGGCGGTCATGCGGCCACCTCCGCGGGGACGGCCGCGCGGTCGGCCAGGAGGGCCTCGGCCGCGGCCTCGCCGCTGCGCACCGCACCCTCCATCGTCGCGGGCCAGCCGGTGTCGGTCCACGCGCCGGCCACGTAGAGCCCGGGCAGGGCGGTGCGGGGACCGGGCCGGAGCGCGGCCTGGCCGGGCGCGCCGCGGAAGGTGGCGTGCGGCTCCCGGGTCACGAAGGACTCGAGGACCACGGCGTCCCGCGCGGCCGGCAGCAGCGCCTCCAGCGCCGGGAGGAACCGCTCCCGCAGCGTGGCCGCGGGCAGCCCGACGAGGTCGTCGGCCGCGGAGACCGAGACGGCGAGGTACTGGGCCCGCGGCCCGTACACCGTCGCGGCGCCGGACTGGTCGGTCCGGTCGAAGACCCACTGGACGGGGGTGTAGACGCCCGCCGCGAACGGGGCGTCGAGCACCCGGCGGTCGTAGACGACGTGCACGTTGACGATGGGGGTGCTGCCCAGGCGGGCGGCCCAGTCCCCGGGCAGCGGCAGCGCTCCCGGAGGCAGCAGCCGCTCCGCCGGGCCCGGTGGCACGGCGGAGACGATCCGGTCGGTCACGAGCTCCTCCTCTCCGTCGGTCGTTCCCACGAGGACCCGCCACCGGCCCCCCGGGTCGGTCCCGTCCTGCACGAGAGCCCGCACCTTCGCGGACCGCCTCACCTCCACACCGGCCGACGCGAGGGCGCGGCGGGCGGCGTCGTCGTGGATCGCGCCGAGCGGCGCGGTGGCCCAGCCGATGTCACCCGCGGCGGCGTCGGTGAGCAGGCCGAGCTGGAAGACCGTGGCGGCGAGCGCGAGGGAGGCGTCGCCGGCGCGGGCGTTCAGGGTGGCGATGCCGACCACGTCCCAGAGGGCGTCGACGGCCCGGGGCCCCTGCCCGTGCGCGGCCAGCCAGTCGCCGAAGGACCGGGCGTCCGTGGCCGGGTCCGCGCGGTCGACGCGGCCGAGCGCGAGTGCGGCCCGGGCCAGCCGGAACCGGTCGGCGACGGGCAGGTGCCGGTAGCGCAGCAGGGCGGCTCCCAGGTGCAGGGGGGCGGGCAGGCCGGTGCGGCGCAGGCGGGCCGGAGCGGCGCCGGGCGCCAGCACCGGGATGTCCAGCCGCTCCTGGAGCAGGATCAGGTCTGTGGCGCCCAGCCGCGCGACGAGATCCCGGTAGGCCGTGCAGCAGCGGAGGAGGACGTGTTGGCCGGTGTCCACGGCGAGCTCGCCCTCGGCGGAGTCGGACTGCACGGAACGGGTGAACGAGCCGGCCACCCCGCCGAGCCGGGCGCGCGACTCCAGCAGCGTGACGGCGAGCCCCGCGTCGGCGCACCGGAGCGCGGCGGCGACGCCGGCGAGCCCCCCGCCGACGACCGCGACCCGCGCCCCGCCGGTCATGCGGTCCGCCCTGCCAGGGCCCGCAGCGCTACACCGATCTTCTGTGCGCCGGACAGCGACCGCCGTTGCGCGTACACCGAGCGTGGGTCGGCGGCGATGTCCTCGAGCAGCCGCCGGTAGATCCCCGCCATGGCCCCGGCGCAGGCGGCGCTGCGCCGGTCGAGCAGGGGGAGGAGCTTCAGGCCCTCGGCGTACCAGTTGCGGGCCCGGTCCGCCGCGAAGCGGATGTAGGCCGCGAGCGCGCCGTCGGGGTCGGCCAGGGCGCCCGCCGCGTCGAGCCGCAGCTCGGCGCCGAACCGGGCGAGCTCGTCCGTGGGCAGGTAGACGCGGCCGTTGCGCAGGTCCTCGCGGATGTCCCGGAGGATGTTGGTCTGCTGCAGCGCGATCCCCAGCCGGTCGGCGTACTCCGAGGCGTGCGCGTCCGGGCGGGAGCCGAAGATGCCCAGGCAGAGCCGGCCCACCGAGCCGGCGACCTGGCGGCAGTAGACCGTCATGTCGTCGAACGTGGCGTGCGGGCGGGCGGGCTCGCCGCGACGGATCGCCTCGTCGTCCATCCGCGCATCGGCCTCGACGCCGTCGATCAGCTCCTCGAAGGCGCCGAGCGGGATCGGGTACCGGCGGGCCGCGTCGGCGACGCCGACCAGCACCGGGTCGGACCGGTCCGGTGCCTGCTCGCGCATGGCCTGCACGGACGCCCGGACCCCGGCGAGCGCGGCGGTCTTCTCCTCGAACGAGACCACGCCGATCCCGCCGGGCGGGTCGAAGTCGCCGTCGCCGATGTCGTCGATCCGGCGGGCGAGGGCGTAGACGGCCGAGAGCGCGGCGCGCTTCGGGCCCGGCAGCAGGCGGATCCCGTAGGAGAAGTTGCGGGCCTCGCGGCGGGTGATCTCCTCGCAGGCGGCGTAGGCGGCCGGGAGGTCGGTCGTGTAGTCGACGGGTGTCGGGTCGGTGGGGCGGTCGGCGTGCGGGGAGCGCGCCGTCGCGGCGGTGGTGACGGTCGGCCGGGAGGGGTCGGTCATCGGCAGCTCCGGGAGGTCGGGCGCGGGAGGTCCGGTCGGGGCCGGTCCCGGCGCGCCGTGGACGTCCGGCGGTGGCCGGACGCCGACTCGGGTGGTCGTGCGCGAGGTGCTCGTCCGTGGGGTGATCGTCCGTGCAGGAGTACCGCGGGCAGGTGTCGCAGCACATCCCGTTTCCGGCTGTGCGCGGCCTCCGCGGCGCGGCCGAGGACCTCGCCGTCGACCCGGCGCAGCGCGTCGGCCGCCGCCCGGCCGCCGGCCACGTACCCGGCCACCGCGAGGCGTGCCCAGCCGTGCAGGGCACCGACGATCGGCGTGCCGGCGTCGAGCAGCTGCTCCGCGCGCTCCGCCTCGTGCCGGACGAGCGCACGCAGGGCGTCCGTGGCGACGGGGCGGTCGAGGTCGGCCTCGGTGACCCCGAACGCGGCGCGGTCCTCGGCGGGCAGGTAGATCCGGCCCCGGCCGCGGTCCTCGCGGACGTCCTGCAGGTGCTCGAGGAGCTGCAGCGCGGTGCAGACCGCGTCCGAGGCGTGCTCGATCTCGCCGTCCGCGGGCACCTCGAAGACGGCCAGCACCAGCCGCCCGATGGGGTCCGCGGACAGCGCGCAGTAGCCGAGGAGCTGGTCCCAGGTGTCGTAGGTCGCCGTCCGCTGGTCCTGCACGTTCGCGTCGAGGAGCCGGTCGAACGGGTCGGCGGGGAGGTCCGGCGCGACCACCGCCAGCCGACGGAGCGCGGGCCGGACGGGCGCGGCCGCGTGCAGGTCCGCGCGGAAGGCCTCGAGCGCGGCGATCCGCTCGGCAGGGCTCCCGGCTCCCTCGTCGCCCAGGTCGTCGATCGTCCGGACGACGTCGTACACCGCCCGCAA
This sequence comes from Pseudonocardia yuanmonensis, assembly GCF_039542425.1. NCBI lineage: Bacteria > Bacillati > Actinomycetota > Actinomycetes > Pseudonocardiales > Pseudonocardiaceae > Pseudonocardia > Pseudonocardia yuanmonensis. The sequence continues at coordinate 17,470 of NZ_BAABIC010000006.1, read as the reverse complement.
CCTGCGGCGGTGCCGCGCGGGGAGGATCCGCATCGCGACCGGGAAGTTCTCCGCGGACTCGGCCCGGCGCAGCCGATCGGCGGCGACGGCACCGGCCGTGTCGGCGGCCGCGTGGAGGGCAGGGTCGACGGCGGGGTCGACGGCAGGGTCGACGGCAGCGTCGACGCCGGGATCGCCGGCAGGGCCGACGGCGGTGACCGCCGTCGACGGACCCGGCGCCGCCTCGCGACCGGCCTCCGCCGAACCGGCGCGCGCGCCTCCCGACGCCCCGCCGGGCGTCCCGTTCCCCCGTCCCACGGCGCTGATCGTGTCGCAGGACGGCGGCGGGTCTCTCCTCAACGCGTGTTAATTCTTCCGGTCGAGAATTGTCACGCACGTACAAAAGTGGTGCGGTCTTCGCCCCTCCGGGCGTACAACTCCCGTGTGGACACGCCGGGGACCGGGACGGACGGGCTCGTCGAGGCCCTGCTCGCACGCGTCCCCGCCGTGCTCGAGGAGGTCAGCGCGGCATTGCTGACCGAATGGCCGGACTACGCCCGGTTCGTCGACGCGAATCGCGTGGAGGTGGCCGCGGCCGCGCACCACGCGTTGCACCACCTCGTCGCCACCAGCAACGAGGTCGACGCGACCGGGGACCTCGTCGGGGAGTACCCGTCCGGGTTCGGGGAGCAGGAGCTGTTCGAGGAGATCGGCCGGACCCAGTGGCGCGAGGGCCGGGACGTCTCGACCCTGCTGTCGGCCTTCCAGCTCGGGGCGCGGGTGTTCTGGCGGCACGTCGCGCTGGTCGCGGTGGAGCTGAACCTGGAACCGGCGGTGCTGGCCGGGCTGGCCGAGGGCGTCTTCGCGTTCGTGGACCGGCTGTCGTCGTCGGCGGCCCACGGGTTCGTGCTGGAGCAGTCGGAGGCGGCGGTCGCCCGCGAGCGGCTGCGCGAGGAGCTGGTGGAGCTGCTGCTGTCCGACCGGGCGACGGAGGGCGCGGTGCAGGCCGCCGCGGCGCGCGCGGGCTGGCAGGTGCCGCAGGAGGTCGCCGTCGTCCTGGTGCAGGACGACAGCCTGCTCGGGCACGGGGTGCTGTCCCGCTTCGACCCCGCCTCGCTCCTGATCAACCGGGCGCGGCTGTCCGGGGCGATCGTGCCGGACCCGGCGCAGAGCGGGCGGCGGCAGCGGCTGGCGGGGATGCTGCGCGGCACCCGAGCGGTCGTCGGGCCGACGGTGACCCCGGACCGGTTGCCCGCCAGCCTGCACATCGCCGAGGTGGCCGCCCGGCTGCAGCGCACCGGCGTGCTGCCCGAGGATCCCGTCTTCGCCGAGGAGCACCTGGACGCGATCATCGTGCACCGCGACGCCCGGCTGCTCGAGGTGTTGCGCGCGCAGGTGCTGCGCCCGCTGGAGGCCTCGGCGCCCGCCTCGCGGGAGCGGCTGTGCGAGACGCTCTCCGCCTACCTGCGCCACCTGGGTGACCGGCAGGCCATGGCCGCCGAGCTGCACGTCCACCCGCAGACCGTGCGCTACCGCCTGGCGAGACTCCACGAGCTGTTCGGGCCCCAGCTCGACGACCCGGAGAACCGGGCGCGGCTCCTGCTCGCGCTCGCGTGGGGCGCCCCGCGGCCGCCGGAGGCCGAGGACGTGCGGTGAACGGTCGGTGACGGGCTGCTTCCCCGGCGTGACGGATCCCACGGTCAACTGGGTCTCACTCACGTTGCCGGACTCCGCCGCCCGGCGCACCGTGGAGGGACCGACGTGGAGAGGACCCCCGACGTGCAACCCCACCGGCCAGGGAATCCGGATCATTCGGACCGCCCGCACCCGTACTCCGCGGTCGGGACCGACCGGAGCCCCCGGCGGGTGACGGATCGCATCGAGTCCGCGGCCTCCTGGGTGCTGGGCGTCCTGGGCCTGGTGCTCGTCGCCGCGGCGGTGCTGACCGGGCTGCAGCTGCACGGCAACGGGATCGACCAGGCCCGGGCGGACGCCGTGAACCGGATCTCCGTCGGGGCCACGCTCCTCCAGCCGGTCGAGAGCGCCGTCGGGGCCGACGCCGCGGCCGGCGCCATGCAGGTCACCGCACCGGCCGCCTGGGTCGCGCCGGACGGCACGCCGCGCACCGGGACCGTGCCGGTCCTGGGCTCACAGCCCGCCGGGTCCACGGTGCCGGTCTGGGTGGACCGCACGAGCGGGGCGATCGCCCCGCCGCCGGTCGACGAGCTGCAGGCGGCGGTCACCGCCGTCGTCGGCGCGCTGCTGGTGCTGATGGTCGGGATCCTGGCGCTGCTCGGGCTCCGCGCCCTCGTCCGCGCCCGGTGTGCCGCCCGCAACCACACCGAGTGGGCGCGCGAGTGGGCGCTCTACGAGCCGCTGTGGTCCGGCCGCTGACCGTGCTCACTCGGCCCGTGCTCACTCGGCCGTGACGTAGAGCCAGGCCCCGTCCTCGCGCACGAAACGGCTCCGCTCGGCCTGCACGCCCGTCCGCCCGCCGACCCGGTGGTGCGCCCGGAACTCGACGATCCCGTCGGTGTCGAGCGGGCCGCCCGCCACCCGGTCGACGATCTCGAGCCGCGTCCACTCGACGGCGGGGTCCAGGACCAGCCGCCGCGGCCGGGTCGACCGGTGCCAGGTCCGCCGCAGGTACGCCTCGTCGCCCACGGCGAAGGCCGAGAACCGGCTGCGCATCAGCTGCTCGGCGGTCGCCGCCCGCTCCCCGGCGTGCAGGCGCCCGCAGCAGGCCCCGTAGGGCTCGCCCGAACCGCACGGACAGGGCTTCACGCGCGGCCCGCGCCGTCCGCGGCCACGGCGTCGAAGACGACCGGCGCGTCCCACCCGCGCTCGGCGTAGGCCGCCGCCACGGCGTCGGCCACCCGGTCGCCGGCCTCGGTGTCGACCAGCGCGATCACGCAGCCGCCGAACCCGCCGCCGGTCATCCGCGCCCCGTGCGCACCGGCCTCCTCGGCCACCGCGGCGGCCACGTCGACGTGCGGGACGGTGATCTCGAAGTCCTCCCGCATCGACGTGTGCGAGGCCGAGAGCAGTGGCCCGATCGCCCGCGGGTCCTTACCCGCCCGCAGCCGCTCGACGACCCCCAGCACCCGGTCGTCCTCGGTCACCACGTGCCGGGCCCGGCGGCGCAGGCGCTCGTCGGTGAGGGTCTCCACGTCGGCCGCGGTCGCGTCGCGCAGCGCCGGCACACCGAGCAGCTCGGCCGCCTTCGCGCAGTCCGCCCGGCGGGCCCCGTACTGGCCGTCGACGAGCTGGTGGGGTGCCCGGGTGTCGATCACCAGCAGCCGCAGCCCGTGCCTGGCCAGCGCGAACGGGATCAGCTCGACGTGCTCGGTGCGGGTGTCGAGGAAGACGAGCCGGTCGGCGACGCCGTGCATCGCGGCCATCTGGTCCATCCCGCCCGTGGGCGCGCCGACGAACTCGTTCTCCGCCCGGCGGGCGAGGTGGGCGACCTCGGTGAGGTCGAGGGCCGTGCCGGTCAGCTCGGCGAGCGCCACCGCCACCGCGCACTCCAGCGACGCCGACGACGACAGCCCGGCCCCCACCGGCACGTCGCCCTCCACCAGCAGGTCGAGGTCGGCCACGGGCAGCCCGGCCGCGCGGAAGGCCCAGACCACCCCGGCCACGTAGGCCGCCCAGCCGGTGACCTCGCCCGGGACCACCGTGTCCGCCTCGAACACGACGGCGTCGGGCTCGCGCGAGGAGCGCACCGTGGTGACGCCCTCGGCGATCTCGGCGCCGACCAGGGTGCGCCGGTCCAGCGCCAGGGGCAGGACGAAGCCGTCGTTGTAGTCGGTGTGCTCGCCGATCAGGTTGACCCGGCCCGGCGCCGCCCACACCCCGGCGGGCGGGTGGCCGTAGGCCTCGGCGAAGCGCGCGGCGAGGCTCACGCGCCCGCCCCGCCCGTGCCCGCCCCGTCGGACCCCGTGCTGCCCGGGCCCAGGTCGCGCAGCCTCGCGGCCACGTCCTCCGGCGTCGTGTCGTTGATGAACACGCCCATGCCCGACTCGGACCCGGCCAGGTACTTGAGCTTGGTCGGCGACCGCAGGATGGAGAAGAGCTCCAGGTGCAGCCACGCGAGGTCGCGGTCGGTGCGCACCGGGGCCTGGTGCCAGGCGGCGATGTAGGGGAGCGGCCGGCCGTGGAACAGCTCCAGCCGCCCGAGCACGTCCAGCCAGATCGTGGCGAGGTCGGTCCGCTCGGCGTCCGTGAGCTCGGACAGGTCCTTGGCGTCCCGGTGCGGGTAGAGGTGCACCTCGACGGGCCACCGCGCCGCCTTCGGCACGAACGCGGTCCAGTGCTCGGAGGAGGTGACCACCCGGACGGCCTCGGTGCGCTCCCGCTCGAGGATGTCGGCGTAGAGGTTGCCGCGGGTGCGGGTGCGGTACCGGCGGGCGGACTCCAGCTGCTGCCGGGTCCGCGGGGTGACGAACGGGTAGCCGTAGATCTGCCCGTGCGGGTGGGCGAGGGTGACCCCGATCTCCGGCCCGCGGTTCTCGAAGGGGAAGACCTGCTCGACGTCCGGGCGCCCGGACAGCTCGGCGGTGCGGTCGGCGAGGGTGTCGATCACGAGCCGGACCCGGTCGGGGGGCAGGGCGCCGAACCGGCCGTCGTGGTCGCTGGTGAAGCAGACGACCTCGGCCCGGCCCACGCCGCCGGAGAAGGACGGGAAGCGGTTCTCGAACACCACCGTCTCGTAGTCCGGGGTGGGCACCTCGGTGACGCGCCCGGGGACCGTCGGGCACAGCGGGCACTGGTCGGCCGTGCCCGCGGGCTGGAAGGTCCGGGTCTGCCGGTGGCTGGCGATGGCCACCCACTCGTCGAGCAGCTCGTCGTAGCGGATCTGCGAGACGGTGTGGACCTCGGGCAGGCCGCGCTCGTCCTCGCCGGGCACCCGGCCGGGCTCGGTGTCGTACCAGAGGATGTCCCGGCCGTCGGAGAGTCTGCCGCGGGTGCGGTGCACGGTCGTGCCGCCGACGACGGCGGGGGTCGATGCCTGCGTCACGGGGGATGCTCCAACCTGGTCGTGCCGGTCCGTGCGCGTCGGGCGCAGCCGTCGGCACGCTACTCCCCGCGGGCGGGGCAGGATGGATCTCGTGGCTCTCCCGTTCCCCGACCCCGTCCCGGACCCGCTCGCCAACCCCGTCCTCTCCGCCCTCACCGGGCGGCACCGCGGGTTCGCGGACCTCCGCGGCCGCGCGGCGCGCTACCAGCCGGACGTCACGCCGTTCGCCGGGCTGCCCCTCGACCCCGCGGCCCGGGACTGGGCCGACCTCGCCGCGCTGAGCGGGCCCGGCGGGTCCGCGGTGCTGGCGGGCCCGCGCCGGACGGCGCCCGCGGGCTGGGAGACCGGCCTGGACCTGCCGGGCGTGCAGATGACCGGGGACGCGCTGGACGTCGCCCCGGACCCGGAGGCCGTGCGGCTCGGGGTGGGGGACGTGCCGGAGATGCTGGACCTCGTCGCGCGGACGAAGCCCGGTCCCTTCCTGCCGCGCACGATCCACCTGGGCACCTACCTCGGCATCCGGCGGGACGGGGCGCTGGTCGCCATGGCGGGGGAGCGGATGCGGGTGCCCGGCGCGACCGAGATCTCCGCGGTGTGCACCGATCCCGCCGCGCGCGGGCAGGGCCTGGCGGCCCGCCTGGTCCGGGCCGTGGGCGCGGTGATCCGCGAGCGCGGCGAGCGGCCCTTCCTGCACGCGGCCGCGACCAACACGACCGCGATCGGGCTCTACGAGCGCCTGGGCTTCACGGTCTCGCGCGAGCTCGAGTTCGTCGGCTACCGGGCCCCGGCGGTCAGTCCGGCGGGGTGAGGTCGTGCAGGGCCAGGACGTCGTCCACCGCCGAGGGGGACAGCACCCGGTCCAGCACGAGGATCGCGCAGCCGGTCACGCCGCTGCGCCCGGCCAGCGCGCCCGGCTCCACCCGCAACGTCTGGGTGGCGGTGGCGACGGACCGCTTGAACACCGACTCGCGGATGCCCGCGACCAGCGGCTCGTAGGCGCCGACCAGGTCGCCGCCCACGGTGATCACCGCGGGGTTCAGCAGGTTCACCGCCGAGGCCAGCACCTCGCCGATGCGCCGGCCGGCGGTCCGGACCAGCCGGACGGCCTCGGCGTCGCCGCTGCGGACCAGGTCCACGACCCCGGACACGGTGTCGACGGTGCGCCCGCGCGCGGTGAGGTCGCGGATGAGGGCGCTGCCGCTGGCCAGGATCTCCAGGCAGTCGACGTTCCCGCAGTGGCAGGGCGTGCCCGGCCCGTCGGAGACCTGGGTGTGGCCGATCTCGCCGGCCGAGCCGCGGGCGCCGCGCTGCAGCGCGCCGCCGCTCACGACGGCCGCGCCGATCCCCGTCGACACCTTGACCACGAGCAGGTCGTCGATGCCGGGGTGGGCGTGCTGCTCGGCGATGGCCATGACGTTGACGTCGTTGTCCACCCGCACCGGCACCGGGAAGCGGTCGGTGAGCAACGGCGGCAGCTTGACCTCGGCCCAGCCCGGCAGCACCGGGACACCGATGCTGCACCCCGCGACCGAGTCCACCGTGCCGGGGATCGACAGCCCGATGCCGCGGACCTGGGCCGGGTCGGTGCCGGTCTCCTCGATCAGCCGGGTGAGCCGCTCGCCGACCGCCTCCAGCACGGCGTGCGGCCCGCTCCGGACCCGCATCCGGACCGAGTCCTGGGCCAGCACGGTGCCGGCGAGGTCGCAGACGGCGAGCGAGGTCCGGCTGACGCCGACGGACGCGGCCAGCACCGTGCCGCCTGCCGTGTGGAAGGCGAGCCGGGCGGCGGGCCGGCCGCCGGTCGCCGCGCCGCCCTGCACCTCGGTGACCAGGCCCTCCTTGAGCAACCGGTCCACCCGGGCCGCCACCGCGGTCCGGGACAGACCGGTCGCGCGGCCGATCTCGGTGCGGGTGGCGACGGCACCCTGCCGGATGAGCGCGAAGATCTCGCCCGCGGTGGCCGGGGCGGACGTGGGCCTGCGGCCGCGGACGGATCCCATACCGGCACCGGTCATGACGTGGCCTCCTCACCTGCGTCGATACCGAAGATGCCACATTTTCGCTTTTCGTGTGCGCAAGGCGTGCCGTAGGGTGAACCCCGGTGTGCCGGGAAGTCTGGTCGGCGTCTGCTCTGCCGTGCCCGCACACCGAAAGGCCTTGTCCGTGAGCCGTCCCTCCCCCCTCTTCGCCCGTGGCAGCTGGCCCGAGGTCCGCCGTATCGGCGACCTGCTCCGGACCGAGACGGTGGGCGGGCTCCTGCTGGTCGGAGCCGCCGTCGTCGCGCTGGCCTGGGCGAACTCCCCCTGGCGCGACGCCTACGCCGCGCTGGGCGCGATCCGGGTCGGCCCCGCCGCGCTGCACCTGGACCTCACGCTGGCCACCTGGGCGGCCGACGGGCTGCTCGCGATCTTCTTCTTCGTGGCCGGGCTGGAGCTCAAGCGCGAGTTCGTGGCGGGCGACCTGCGCGATCCCCGCCGTGCTGCACTGCCCGTGGCCGCGGCCGTCGGCGGGATGATCGTGCCGGCGGTGATCTTCACCGCGTTGAACGTCGGCGGCGGGACGGCCGTCGGCTGGGCCATCCCCACCGCGACGGACATCGCCTTCGCCCTCGCCGTGCTGGCGGTGATCTCCACCCACCTGCCCTCGGCACTGCGCACCTTCCTGCTCACCCTCGCCGTGGTCGACGACCTGCTGGCCATCACGATCATCGCGATCTTCTACACGGACGAGCTGCACCCGGTGCCGCTGCTGCTCGCGCTGGTCCCGCTCGCCCTGTTCACCGTCCTGGTGCAGCGCCGGGTCCGGTCGTGGTGGCTGCTGCTCCCGCTCGCCGCCCTGACCTGGGGGCTCGTGCACGCCTCCGGGGTGCACGCCACCGTCGCCGGCGTGCTGCTCGGGTTCGCGGTGCCGGTGGTGCGGCGCGCCGAGGGCCCCGGCCCCGGTCTCGCCGAGCACTTCGAGCACCGGTTCCGGCCGCTGTCCGCCGGGGTCGCGGTGCCGGTGTTCGCCTTCTTCGCCGCCGGCGTGTCCGTCGTCGACGCCGGGGCGGAGGCGTTCCTGCACCCGGTGGCCCTCGGCACGATCCTCGGCCTGTTCGTGGGCAAGACCGTGGGCGTGCTCGGTGCGACGTGGGCGGTCCAGCGGTTCACCCGGGCGCAGCTCGCCGAGGGGCTGAGCTGGTGGGACGTGCTCGGCCTTTCCGTGCTGGCCGGCATCGGGTTCACGGTGTCGCTGCTGATCGGCGAGCTGGCCTTCGGGACGGGCTCGGCGATCGACGGCGAGGTCAAGATCGGCGTGCTCACCGGCTCGCTGCTCTCGGCGCTCGTCGCGAGCGTGATCCTGCGCATCCGCAACGTCCGCTACCGGCGGATGGAGCTGGAGGAGGCGGTGGACTCCGACGCCGACGGGATTCCGGACGTCTACCAGCGGCGCGAGGACTGAGGGGCTGCAGCTGGGCTGCAGCGGGCTGCAGAGTGGCCGCAGCGGGACCACCAGGGCACGCACGCAGTTCCCTTGCTCACGACCGCGTGAGATCCCGGTTTCGCACCTGGAAGATGGAACCAGTGACCGCCACGCACGAAACCGCCTCGCCCGCGCCCCTCCAGAGCCCGCCCCGCGCCGTCGCCCCCGCCCTCCTCGTCGCCGCGATCCTGCTGCTCGCGCTGAACCTGCGCGGCCCGATCGTCGCCGTCTCGCCGGTCACCGAGGCGATCCGCGCCGACCTGGGGATCGACGCCGGGACCGCCGGGCTGCTCACCAGCCTGCCGGTGCTCTGCTTCGGCCTGGCCACGCCGCTGGCGTCGGCCCTGCTGGCCCGCACGGGGCCCGGCCGCGGGGTGCTGGTCGCGCTGGGTGTGCTGCTCGCCGGGACGGTGGTGCGGTCCCTCGACGGGCTCCCGGCCGCGGTCGCCGGCACCCTGCTGATCGGCGCGGCGATCACCGTCGGCAACGTGGCGGTGCCGGTGGTCATCGGTCGCGACCTGCCGCGGCAGGCGGGCGCCGTGCTCGGCATGTACACCGCGGCGCTCAACGTCGGCTCGATGATCACGCTGTCGCTGACCGTGCCGATCGCCGGCGCCACGGACTGGCGGTTCGCGCTGGCGTCGTGGGGCGTGCTGGTGCTGGTCGCGGCCGCGGTGTGGTGGTGGGCGACCCGGTCGCTGCACGAGACCGCGCCGGACGGGTCCACCGCGGCCGGGACCGCGGTCGTCGCCGGCCCGGTCTGGTGGCGCCGCCCGGTCGTCTGGGGCCTCACCATCGCCTTCGCCGGGCAGGCCTTCGCCTACTACGGCGTGACGGCCTGGCTGCCGCTGCTGCTCGGCGACGAGCTCGGGATGACGGACTCCGCGGCCGGGGTCAGCTCGTCGATCTTCCAGATCGCCGCGATCGTCGGCGCCTTCGGCGTGCCCGTGCTGCTCCGCCTCTGCCCCTCGCCGCGGATCGTCGTCACCGTCGTCTGCGTGGCGTGGGCGGCGCTGCCGCTCGGCCTGCTGCTCGCCCCGGAGAGCTGGGCCGTGTGGTGCGCGCTGGGCGGGGCCGCGCAGGGCGGCGGCATCACGGTGATCTTCTCGCTCGTCGTGCGGCGGGCGCGTGACCTGGTGGAGAACCGCCGCATGTCCGCGCTGGTCCAGGGCGGCGGCTACACCGTCGCGGCCACCGGCCCCTCCGTGGTGGGCGCGGTGCACGAGGCGACCGGCGCCTGGTCCGCGCCGCTGCTCGTGGTGCTCGCCGCCGTGCTCGTGCTGTTCACCGGCGGCCTCGCCGCGGCCGGACGCACCGGCTGACTTCCTTTTCCGGCTCCGTGTATCCGGGGACCGTCCGCCGCGCTCTGTTCCGGCGTGGGGGAGGGTGCCGCCGGGCCGGGGCCAAGGGGGTGGCGCAGTCACGGGCCGGGGGTCCCGTGCCTGCGGTCGTCCCGGCCCGTCGGGCTCCCACGGCCCGGCCGCGTCACGGGCGGGTCGACCTGCTGGACCAGGAGGCCCGGGCTGAATACCGTGCGCAGAGTGACCGCCCCGGCCCGTCCGCCCCTGATCGGACGTACCGACGAGCTGCGGTCCCTCGGGGAGATGTTCGAGGCGGCCCGTGCCGGCACGCCGGGGGTCGCGCTCGTCTGCGGCGAGGCGGGCGTCGGCAAGTCGCGGCTGGTCGCCGAGCTGGCCGCCCTGGCCGGCCGATCCGGAGCCGTCGTGCTCGCCGGCGCCGCGGTCGACGTGGGGGAGAGCCCGCCGCTGCTGCCGCTCACCCTCGCCGTGCGCGCGCTGGCCCGCGAGCCCGCCGGCAAGGCGGTCGTCGAGCCCTGGCGGGGCGAGCTGGAGGCCCTCGGGCTGCTGCCGCCGTCGCCGGGCGGGGCGCCACAGGTCGTCCCGCACCCGCTCGACGCGGCCGGCCGGGTCCTGCTCGGCCTCGCCGCCGACCGGCCCGTCCTGCTGGTCGTCGAGGACGTCCAGTGGGCGGACCGCGCCACCAGGGACCTGCTCTCCTACCTCACGGCGATCATGATGGACGCCCGGCTGCTCGTCGTCGTCACGCACCGCGAGGGCGGGGGCTCGCCCGGGCTGGACGAGCTGGGGCTCGGGGGGTTGCGCCGGCACCCGCGGGTGCGCGCGGTCCCGCTCGGCCCGCTCGACCGGCCGGGGATCGCCGAGCTGGTGACCCGCGAGCCGCTGCCGGCCACCGAGGTCGAGGACCCGGTCGAGCTGGTCTGGCAACGCTCCCGCGGCAACGCCTTCATCGCCGAGGAGACCGTCCGGGCCCTGCGGGACCGCGACCCGATGGCGGTGTCCGGCACCCTGCGCGACCTCGTCCTCGGCCGGGTGCGGGCGCTGCCGGAGGACGCGCGCACCGTCGTCCGGGCCCTGTCGGTCGCCGAGGGCCCCGTCTCCCACGAGCTCGCGCAGCTGGTCACCGGGCTGCCGCCGGACCGCCTGCTCACCGCCGTCCGGTACGTCGTCGAGGAGGGGTCGGTCGTCCTCGACGGCCCCGGCGCCGAGGGCGGCGACGACGGCTACCGGCTGCGGCACGGGCTGGCCGTCGACGTCGTGGCCGCGGACCTGCTGCCCGCCGAGCGTCGCGACCTGCACCGGCGGTACGCCGCCGCGCTCGCCGAGCTCACCGCGGGCGCCGACCGGTCGGCGGTCGCCGCGCTCCTCGCCCACCACTGGGACCGGGCGGGGGACGACGCGCGGGCGCTCACCGCCGCCGCCGACGCCGCCAGCGCCGCCGAGCGAGTGCACGGCTACGCAGACGCCTACCGGCACTGGCGCCGGGTCGCCGACCTGGTCGCCGGGCGGTCCGCGCCGGCCCGGCCGCGGCCCGAGCGGCCGCCCGAACCGGTCGTCACGGTCGGCCTGGACCGGCCCGCCAGCCTGGAACGGGCCGCCGAGGCCGCCCACCTGGCGGGCGAGCACGACGCCGCGGTGAGCGTGCTGCAGGAACGGATCGGGCTGACCGACCCCGCCGACCCCCGGCGGGCCACGCTCGTCGCCAGGCTGGGGGACTACCTGCTCGCCGCGGGGCGCGGCGTCGAGGCGGAGGGCGCGTACCGGGAGGCGCTGCGGCTGGGCGGGGAGGCGCACGTCGGGCTGCTCGCCGGGCACGCCGAGGCGCTGCAGGCCGCGGGCCGGTTCGCCGACGCCCGCGCCGAGGCCACCCGCGCCCTCGAGGCCGCCCGGCGCTCGGGCAGCCTCGACGAGCAGGCGCGCGTGCTCGTGACGCTCGGGTTCAGCCTGGCCTACCTGGAGGACACGCAGGCCGGCGCGGCCGCGCTCGCGGAGGGACTCCGCGTGGCCGAGGCGAGCGGCTCACCCGCCGTGCTCGGCAGCGCCTACCACCGGCGGGCCGAGCTCCTCTCCGGGCCGCTCAACGCGCTGTCCGAAGGCATAGACCTCGCCCTGGCCGGGGCCGAACGCCTCACCGAGCTGGGGCTGGGCCGCACCCACGGCGTGCGGCTGCTCGCACTCGCCGCCAACGGGCAGTTCCGCTGCGGGCGCTGGGACGAGGCCGTCGAGGTGATCGACCAGGCCTTCCGCGCCCGGCCGTCCGGCAGCGAGGCGCTGGACATCCGGCTCTCGCGCGGGCGCATGCGGGTCGGGCGCGGAGACCTCACCGGCGCCGCCGAGGACCTCGACGCCGTCGCGATGCTGGCCCACGACACGGTCGGGGCCCGGTACCGCGTCCCGCTGCTCACCCTGCGCGCCGGGCTGGACATGTACCAGGGCCGGCCGGAGCGGGCGGTCGGGCACACGATCGCCGGGCTGGACGTGGTCGAGGGCGGGCACGACGACGTCTGGCTGGAGGCCCCGCTCATCTGGCACGGGATGCGCGCCCATGCCGAGACGGTCCGGCTGGACCGGCCCCCTCCGCCCGACGACGTCGTCGACCGGCTCCGGGCGTCCTTGGCCGGCCTGCACGACCGGGCCCGGCGGGCCGTGCCCATGGTCGCCGGGCTGGTCGGGGTGTTCGCGCAGATGTGCGACGCCGAGGTGACCCGCGCGGACGGCGACTCCGACCCCGACCTCTGGGGTGAGGTGGCGGCGCAGTGGCGGCGCCGGGACCAGCCCTACAACGTGGCCTACGCGCAGCTGCGCCGCGCCGAGGCGTTGCTGGCGCGGCGCACGCGCAGCCGCGCGGCCGCCGACGCGCTCACCGAGGCGCACACCATCGCGGGACAGCTGCGGGCGGTGCCGTTCCTGGAGGAGGTCCGCGACCTCGGCAGACGGGCGCGGATCCCACTGCCGGACCCGGAGCGCGTCGTCGTGTCCGGGGAGGTCGCCGCGGCGTCGGGTGCGCCGGGGTCGGCCGGGGCGCGGGTCCCGACACCCCGCACGCCGAGCAAGCGGGACGTCCTGGCGTCCCTGACCCCTCGCGAGGTCGAGGTGCTCGGCGAGATCGCGGTCGGGCACACCAACCGGGAGATCGCGCAGCGGCTGTTCATCAGCGAGAAGACGGTGGGCATCCACGTCACCCATCTGCTGGCCAAGCTCGGGGTGCGGAGCCGGGTGCAGGCGGGGGCGGTCTACCTCCGCGCCGCCCCGACCGAGACCCGTCCCACGCCCTGACCGGCGAGTCGGGAGTTCCTGCAGCGCGAGTCGCGCTCCTGGCTTCCGCGAGTCGCGCTCCGGGTTCCCGCGAGTCGCGCTCCGGGTTCCCGCGAGTCGCGCTGTGGGTTCCCGCGAGTCGGGAGCTCCTGCACCGGGTGGCTCGCGAAGCAGCTCGGACGGGCACCGTCCGGGCTGCTCCCGCTCAGCCCGCCGCGGAACCGGCGGTGGGGGCGAGCCCCCGCAGGGCCGGGTGGGCGGAGCCGAGGCCCCGCTCCACCGCGAGCCGGCGGAGCTGGTCGAGGGCGCGGGCGCGGGTGGGCCCGATGGAGCCGGTGGGGATGCCGGTGACCCGGCTGATCCGCTCGTAGCTCCAGGAGTCCTCGCCGAAGAGTGCCGCGATGAGCAGCCGCCGCCGGCGCGGCAGGTCCGCGACCAGTGCCCGCAGCTCCCGGGCGATGTCGGCGTCGACGGCGCGCTGCTCGGGGCCGGGCGTCGGCTCGGCGACGGCCACGCCGGCGTCCTCGACGGGGACCCCGGCGTGCGCCGCGCGGTCCAGGATCCGCAGACACTCGCGGCCCGCGACGGTCGAGAGCCAGCCCGGGAGCCGGTCGACGTCGTTGATCCGGTCGGCGTTCTGGGCCAGCCGCAGCCAGGTGGCGGCCACGGCGTCGTCCGCGTCGGCGGGCTGCAGCCGGAAGCCGCGGACCCGGGACCGGACGAGCCGCTCGTACCGGGTGACGACGTCGCGCCACGCGACCGGGTCGCCCGCGGCCAGCCTGACCAGCAGGTCCGGCTCGGACGGCGGGGCGGCGGCGGTCGGCGGGACGGGCGCACCGGTGCCGGACGGGGGTGTGACGGGCGTGCGCATGGATACCTCCGAGGGGGTCCTGCGCGGCCGGGGCACCGGCTCGCTGATGACCCCTCAGAGACTTCCGTCCGGAGGGCCTCCCGCGCGTCTGGACAACCCCCTAGGAGGGTCGCGGGGACCCCCCTATTTCCGCGGGGGACCACCCCCGCCGCCCGTGGGTGCACCGCTCCGCGGCCGGGGGTGGACCCCCGCCGGCCGTGGTCGGCCCGAGGTCAGCGTGAGGTGCGCACGTCCGTCGGCCCGGCCCGGCGGGCCGCGTGCTCCGCGGCGGCCGGGGAGTGCCCGCGGCGGGCCGGGTCCCACTCACCGGTGTCCGGGGGCTCGGCGGCGGACCGCTCACGCGCCGGCTCGCCGCACGCCTCGGTGTGCAACGCGGAGTGGACCCACCGGATGGTGCCGTCGGGCAGCACGCGGTCGATGTGGGCCAGGGTGGTGTAGCGCTCGCGAGCGGTGTCGATGGGCGCGTAGCACCGCTCGCACAGGTGGACCTGCAACTCGCCTCCCACGGCTCGGGGCAGGGGCCCCGGTTCGGCGCTGAGACGAGGCTGGATCGGACGTCGAGTTGCCCGATTCTCGCACGCGAAACCTCCTTCCCCCAGGTCGCACGGGGTGGCGTCGCGCACGTCCCGGGATTGTCGGAGGGCGGTTGTACGCTCGCCGCAGCACGAATCGCACGCATGTAGTTCGCCCGTCAGGAGGTTCGCGAGTGCGTCTGGTCCACGCCGCCGACCTGCACCTCGACAGCCCGTTGCTCGGGCTGTCCCGGCTCGAGGACTCCGACCTGGCGGACACCCTGCGCCGCGCCACCCGCCGGGCGTGCGAGAACCTCGTCGACCTCACCGTGGCCGGACGGGCGGACGCGCTGCTCCTCGCGGGGGACGTGTACGACGGCGACTGGCGGGACTACGCCACCGGCGCCTTCTTCGTCCGGCAGATGTCCCGGCTGCACGACGAGGGGATCCCGGTCTTCCTGATCAACGGCAACCACGACGCGGAGAGCGAGATCACCCGCTCGCTCCGGCTGCCGCCGAACGTGCACCGGCTGGCCACGGACCGCCCCGAGACCGTGGTGCTCGACGATCTCGGGCTGGCGGTGCACGGGCAGGGCTTCGCCACCCGCGCCGTGCTGGAGAACCTGGTCCCGGCCTACCCGGACCGGATCCCCGGCCTGGTCAACGTGGGCCTGCTGCACACCTCCGTGCTGGGGGCGGAGGGACACGACTCGTACGCCCCCTGCACCCCGGAGGACCTCGTCCGCTGCCGCTACGAGTACTTCGCCCTCGGGCACGTGCACGAGCGCCGCGTGGTGAACGACGGCGAGCACGTCGCCGCGTTCAGCGGGAACCTGCAGGGCCGCCACCCCCGCGAGCCCGGGGCGAAGGGCGCGACGGTGGTCGAGGTCGAGCCCGGCGGCCGGGCCGAGCTGCGGCACGAGGTGTGCGACGTGGCCCGCTGGACCCATGTCCGGCTCGACGCGAGCCCGTGCGCGGACGCGGAGGAGGTCCTCGAGGCGCTCGACGCCGAGCTGCGCGGGATCGGGCTGGCCGCCGGTTCCCGGCCGGTCGCCGCCCGGGTGACGCTCGACGGGCCCACCCCCGCGGCGCCCGCCCTGCTCGACGCGGACTGGCTGCGCGCGGAGATCGACATCGTGGCCGAGAAGTCCGGCGCCGTGGTCGAGATGGTGCGCAACCGCACCCGGAGCCCGCGTCCGGAGGACCTGCCGGCGGAGGCCGTCGCGGCGGTCGACGAGGAGCTGGCCGGGGCGGTCGCGGTGGCCGCGTCGCGGCTGGTGGCGGAGCCGGAGCGGGCCGGGGAGCTCGTGGCCGTGCTCGAGCGCGAGGCGGGGCGACGGCTGCGCGGGGCCGGGCTGGACCTGCGGGACCCGGCCGGGCTGGCCGAGCTGGCCCGGCGGGCGGAGGAGGAGCTGCGGGCCCGCCTCGCCGGCACGGACCCGGCACGCGGATCGGCGGCCTGACGGGTGCGGATCACCGGGCTCACCCTCGAGCGCTACGGCACCCACGAGGGCCGGGTGCTCACGCTCGGCCGTGGGCTCACCCTGGTCACCGGGCCGAACGAGGCGGGCAAGTCGACGCTGCTCGACGCCGTCTCGGACCTGTTGTGGGGTTTCCCGCGCCCGGTCCGACACGCCTACGCCGCCTCGCCCGCCCGGCTCGCCCTCACCGCCGAGGTCGCGCTGCCCGGCGCCGATCTCGTGGTCCGGCGCACCACGCGCGGGCTCTTCGGCCCCGGTGAGGAACCGCTGGAGGCACCCTGGGGCCCGGGCGGCGCGCAGGCCCGCCGCACCTGGCAGCAGAGCTTCGGCCTCGGGCACGAGGCGCTGCGCGAGGGCGGCGCGCGGCTGTGCCAGGGCGGCGGGGAGCTGGCCGAGCTGGTCTTCACCGCGCGGAGCGGCCGGGACGTGCGGGCGATCCTCGCGGAGCTCGACGAGGAGGCGGACCGCCTCTACAAGGAACACCGGAACGCGCAGAAGGTCGAGCTGCGCCGCGCGCTGTCCGCCTACGAGCACGCGGACGCCGCCGCGGCCGAGCAGATGTCCCGGGCGGGCGACGTCGCGGCCCTGGCCGAGGAGATCGGCCGGCTGGAGCGGCGGTCGGCCGCGCTGGCCCGGGACCGGGAGAGCGCGGGGCGGGCCGGCGCCGAGGCGCAGCAGCGGGTGCGGGCCTATCCGGCGGCGCGGGACGTGGCGCGGCTGCGCGCGGACCTCGCCGCCCTCGCGGCCTCCGGGGTGGTGCTCGACGCCACCCGACTCGCGGAGTTCGACACCGCGCGGGAGGCCCGGGACCGGGCGGAGGAGACGCTCGCCGAGCTCGACGACCGGCTGCGGGAGCTGCGCGCCGAGCGGGCCGAGATCCGCGTCGACGACGCCGTGACGGCGGACGCCGAGCAGATCCACCGGCTGGACGGCGAGCGCCAGGCCCGGCAGGCCGAGGCCGAGCGGCTGGGCACGCTGCGGACCGACGCGGCGGATCGCACCCGGCGCGCCGAGGAGCTGCTCGAGCGGATCGAGCCGGGCGTCGAGCCCCGCGCCGTGCGCCGCCGCCTGGAGGCGCTCACGGTGCCCGCCGACCGGGCCGCCGATCTCGACGTGCTGGCGGCCGCGGTGGAGCGGGCGGCCGCCGCGGCGGACCGGGCCGACGAACAGCACCGCGAGGCCCGCCGCACGGCCCGGGAGGCCGCGGAGGGCGCCGCCGGTCCCGACTCCGCCGCGGTCGCACGGGTGGCCGAGGCGCGCCGCTCGGTCCTGGCCGAGGGCTCCGCCTGCGCCCTGCGGAGGGCGGCGCTGCGCGAGGCCGCCCACGCCGTCCTCCGTGCCCGCACCGCGCTGGAGGGCACCGGACTGGGTGCGCGGCCGGCCGTCCCGGGGGATCCGACGGCGGCCGACGCCGGCGCCGCACCGGCTGAGGCCCTCTCGACCGCCCCGGTCGGCGGGGACCCGCTCCCGCCGGTCCCCGAACCCCCGGCCGCGGCGCGGATCGCCGCGCACCGGACCGCGCTGCGGCAGGCCGCGGAGGCGGACGGGCAGGCCCGGCGCGAGGTCCACCG